>CAUJKE010000395.1 GCA_963205385.1 Planctomycetota bacterium
GTCCCTTCCGGATCATTAACACCTGGCGTGAGTTCAAACTCGGTGTGCTCGACGGCGTCTTGCGGCCCGATCGTGGTGATGACCGGTGCGTTGTTGACTTCCAGAGCGTGAACCACAAAGTGGCCGATCGCAGAAAGTTGCGGGATCCCTTGATCAAAGACTTCAATCGTGAAATTGTAAGTGAACGGCGCGTCTTCTTCGGCCGGCGTCCAACTGAATTGCCCGGTATTGGGATCCAACGTCGCTCCGGGAGGCGCTCCCGCGCCGAGTACGTAGGTGAGCGTGGAGTCTTCGGCATCGCTCGCGCTGACCAGCAGCGACAGTGTCGCTCCTTCGTCGATGGAGAAGTCAGGCGGCGATACGATGGCCGGCGCCTTGTTCACGCCGACGAAGTCACCGCCGGGCTGCCCGTCGTTATCGCCATCGAGCTTGTTGCCGGCCAGGTCATGAATCGAAGTGGTGCCGCGCACGATGAGGGAAAACTTCTGCGTCCCCAGATCGACGCCCGTCGAGAGAACTTCCAGAATGACCGTCGTTTCACCGGGCGTGTAGTGCGGCGCGAGCGTCAGAAGGACATCGTCCGTCGTTCCCAGAATCTGATCGACCCCTGCCTCGCGCAATTCGTAATTACCGGGAGCAGAGGCGTCAATCGGATCCAGCGCTTCGCTAAATATCAGTCGGACATCGACGATCGTGGCGTCGGTCGGGCGGCGGCGAATCCCTGCCTCGAGCAGAAGCGGACCGGTCGTATCGAGACTGGAGCCTTGGAACTCGTACGCGCCAATGTCGACGTAAGCAAGGTTCGCCGGCGCGCCGGCGTTGGGAGTGCCGAGATCGTCCTGGCGAGTGTTGGCGTCACGATCGGACGGAGGAGCGACATCGCCGAGCGCGCGGTCGATGGCAGGCGAACCGCCGCGCAAATGGAAGTTGTCGTCGAGACCACCGTCATATGTGGTGTAGCCGAGTGTGTTGTCAGCGCCGTTGCGATCGACCCATAGCGGGTCGCCGACCAGGCTCTGCGCGTCCTGGCTGGTAGCCGTTTGCCAATCGGCGAGAGTCGCTCGGGCAACGCTCCCCCAAAAGCCGACATTCGCCGCGCCGGTTCCAACTTGAACCAAATTGTAATTACTGCTGATGTTCGACTGACTGTTGGGGGCGACATAGATCGCATATCCCGAATCGACCCACAAAATGTTGTTGCGGAGCGTCATTCCTTGCGAGACGTTCTCCAGGCGAATGGCTTCCCCGGTCGATTGATAGACCGTGTTGTTGAAGATTTTTCCGCCAACCCCGAACGAGCGTTCGATAAAAATACCTTGGCTGGTGTTGGCGTAGACGACGTTATTGATCAACGTGCCGAAGAACCCAGACGATGCATGTCCGGCGATTCCGATGGTGTTGGAATACGACTGATTGGAATCGATGGTCGTCACGCCTTGGGCGCGAATTCCACGTGTGTTGAGATAGACGCGGTTGTAAGCCACAGTTTGGGGCACCTGGTTCACACTGACGGCGTCGATACCTACGGCATTGTTGTAAGCTACGTTGCGGAACACTTCGGAAGGCTGATAATTGGAAACTGCTTCAATACCAATTCCGCTTAAGTGGCCGAAAGCAATATTCTCTGTGACCAACACGCCATTTCGCGCGCTGATGCCGATGGTCGTATTGTCGTGAGCAACATTGCGATCAATGACGATCCGATCCGTGACATTGCCAGAATAATCCGCGTAGACACCGTATACGTTGCCGAACAGTTCGTTCTTTTCGATGCGCGCACGCGCGCCGAGGACGGATGCACCTGCGGAAGAATAGTTGCCAAGATGGTTGTGCAGCCGATTCTGGCTGATGAGGACGTCATCATTGGTACGTGCGATGTAGATGCCTGTGACGAGGTTGCCGAAAATATCATTATTCGTGAAAGTTAAGCGGTCGCTATCGACGGCATCTGCAACGATGCCATACTCGCCGCCTGTGATGGCCAGGTGATCGATACTAACGTCGTCCGCGCCAGTGAAGGTAATCGCGTAGATTTGCGTATTGGTGTTGCCGCGATTCAGCGTCGCCACGGATTGCAATATCTGCCCCTGCGCCACCGCGCCAGGCCCTTCGATGCGAACTCCGCTATCTTCCGGCGACAACAGCACGCTACGATAAAGGCGATACGTTCCGGCATCAACGTGGATCACGTCCCCTGCGTCGAGGTCGTATGCTTGCAGCAGCGCCCGCAAGCTGCTCATGGGTTGATCAGGATTCTTGCCGGTGTTGTGGTTATCGCCGCTGGCGGAGGAGAAGACGTCGCCTGTTAGTTGGCCGTCGTTGACGTAATAGTGTGCTCCGTTGTTGGCGATGACGAACGTTGACGGCGACAGGTTGCTCACCCCGGCGCCCACGTTGGACGTAACCTTCAGACGATAGGAGCCCTCTGCCAGCGCCATGGGGATCGTATAAGTAAATCGACCCGTGTTGAGTGTGCTGCTAGTGATCACTGTTTCCGCGCCGGATACGTCGTTAACGAGGGACAGTGCGACATCGCCATACGCGCGGCGCTCGTAATGGGCGCGAATCGTGTCTGCGGACAGCGCCGTGTTGTAGAATGCGACTTCGTCGAGTCCGCCGGCGTACAGCGCGTCGGTTCCGTTGCTCTTGCCAAGATAGTTGCCGGTGCGGACGACGTTCAGCGGTAGCGTCGATTGACCGACGCCGATGACATTGCCATTTTTGTAAATGACGATATTGCCTGCGGCGTTCATCGTCACCGCGAAGTATTGCCACTTGTTCAGTTCAATCGCCTCATTCACGCGCACCACGCCGACTTGACTGCCGCCGCGCAAGATGTAGAAGGCGAGCGTGTTACTGGTGGACTCGCGATTGAGGATGATGTTGTCACTGGCGGGACCGTTTCCCAGTTCGAAGAAGCGTTGATAGTAGCCCGCCGATGTTGGATACGCCCAAAGCTCAGCGGAGAAGCCGCCCGTGAAATCGGCGAAGCCGGACGGAAGCCGCACATAGTCGTTGACGCCGTCGAAGTCGAGCGCGCGATCGCCGTCGCTGTGAAGCGCGCCATCGAACGTCGTGCGCTCACCCCCGTTGAAGACGCCGTGGAGTGCCTGCGGTGAGGAATCGAGGACAGTGTCGCCTGTGGTGTCGCCGAGGCGATAATAGGCGAGGGGTGCGTCTTGCAGGATGCGCCCCGCATAGTAGCTGCTGGGTCCATAGATGCCATACGAATTCCAGGTCAGATCGATGGTCTGTCCTTGCTCGAATTTGTCGAGTCCACTGGGAGACAAGACTTGCACTGTCTGTGCTGGACTTAAGGCGGCGTAGCTGGTGTTGCCGGTATGTCCGAGATTGATGCGCCCTCCGCTGGGAGTTGATTCGTAGAGAACACGCTGAGTGGGATCGCCGGCATCGATGGTGGGTGAGGTGGCCGCTACTTGGAAATTGTCGTCGCCTCCAAAATCGAGGTCGATAATGTCGATAGGGGCACGCGCCAAATACTGCGTGGGAATCACGCCTTTGCCAATATTCGGCCCCGACCAGCGCAACGAGGCGTACTGGTTGCCGATCGTTTCCGACATTTCGTACCTAATTTCGTGCCAGCCCTTGGTCAGCCCCGCAATCGTTGTAGATTGCTCTACACCGTTGTCCCAGGTCCACTGATCGATGCGGAGTTGGCCATCGAGATAGAACCGCTCGCCGTCGTCCGCCGCGGAGTAAAAGGTCCAGTCGCCGGTCCATGGGACATAGACATAGCCGGTCCAGCGGACACTGAACTGATCCGTGGGGAGTCCCGCGGTCGTGTTCGCCGGGAAGTTGGTGTCGATATTCGGCTCGACGCGCGTCAAGAGCGGCGCTCCGGCGAGTTCGGTTCCGGCGTAATAACTGGCGGTCAGGCCGCGCTGGTTGAGCGCGCCGAGAATGTCGTCCGCCCCGTTGATGTCGATGAACTCTGGATCGGCGAGAAAACTATGTTGGTCGTAACTGGTTTCGTAGAACCAGTCCGCCAGGTTCGTGAACGTGTAGTCTTCCCAACGAATGAGTTGCCCGGCGCCTTGTAGATAAAACGCGTTGTAGTCGCTGGCAAAATTCAGCTCGCTATCGGGATTGATGCGCAGCGCGAAGCCCGTCGAGGCGACGACGATGTTGTTTCGCAGAGTGAGCCCAGCGACAGGCGAGGGATTGAAGGTGTAGTTTGGATTGACGCCGCCCAACTGGAGCGCATCGCCGGTTCCCGTATGATAGACCGTATTGTTCTCGATCACACCGCCTCCGCCGCCATGGTAAATGCTGGCGTTGCGGTTGTCGTAGATCAAATTATTGGCGATGCGGCCGCTGAAACTGGAAACGACCACCCCAAGACCATTGGAGTACACTTCATTATTGAGCACACGCGCTCCGGAGGATGCCTGAATTCCGCTGTCGCGATTGTAGAACACTCGATTGTTGATCGCGGTTCCACTACCGACGTCGATGCCACGGTCATTGTCGTAGGTGACATTGTCACGCGCGACGGACCCGGTTCCCACCGCCAGGCCGTAGCCGATGGACCAGTGATATCCTTGATTGGCAAAGGTTTCGTTGCGCTCGGCGATGGTGTTACCAGAGATGGTGATGCCAGAGTAATTGTGATGCACGCGGTTATCTTGCACATAGACGAGCGTGGTCTCTGTGCCGGCGGAAATGCCTAAATCGCTGCCATATACGTGGTTGTTGACGACATAGTCGACTCCTGTCGGAACGTTAGCGCCGCGAATCGTGATTCCCGTGCCGCCAAAACCGGGAGTGTTATTGAAATAGAGTTCATTGTCGCGAATCGACATTCCAATTACGTACCAGGCCGAAATGCCTCCTCCCCGGTTGCGGAACAGTTGATTGGTTTCGATGCGGGTGTCATCATTGTAATAACCGACGTAGACGCCAAGACGCGCATTGTCACGAAGGATGGAATGCGTGATGACATTCCGTTCGCTCTCGCTCGAATCGTTCATGTAGATGCCGTGCTCAGCACCGGTGATGGTCAAATAGTCGAGCGTGACGTCATCCGCGCCGGTGAATTGAATTGCGTAACTGCCAGCGGCCGTATTGCCGCGGTCAAGCGTGGCCAGGGAACCAGCGGGCGCGCCGGGGACGGCGCCCGGGCCTTCGATGCAGACGCCACTCTCGGTAGCGTCCAGCACGACGTTCTTCAGTAAGGTATAGGCGCCGGTGTCCACGTGAACGACGTCGCCTGCGTCCAAGTCGTAGGCGAAAAGGAGCGCGGCCAGGCTGGCCATGGGTTGGCTGGGGCTCTTGCCGCTATTGGCGTTGTTGCCGATGGCTGTAGTGAACACATCGCCGGCGAGCGAGGCATCGTTCACATAGTATTGGTTGCCGTTGTTGGCAATGACGAAACTACCATCGGATGCATCAACGGGAAGGTTGCCTTCGTTAGCTTGAACGCGAAGTTGGTAATTCCCTTCGGCGATGCTGGCGGGCACCGTCCACGAGAACATGCCGTTATTGGGCGCTTGCTGCGCGACCGACATGACAGGCGTGTTACTTCCCGGCAGGACGAGATCGATGTTCACCGTGCCATACACCGCGCGCGTGCCGCGCTGGTAGTGCGCCGCGATTTGAGCGGCGGACAGCGCCGTCGGATAGATCGCCACTTCATCCAGCAAGCCTCGCCAGTAATACCCTCCTTGGCCGGCGCCGATGAGCAACGGTTGCAAGCTGTGGTTGATGGGAGCGGAGTAGTTGGTTGAAGCGACGAGAACGCCGTTGACATACAACTTGAGCGCGCTACCATCGTACGTTCCCGCAACGTGGGACCATTGGTTCTTGGGGACATCCGCTTCGACCGTGCTGGGGCCAGACCAGTTGTTGACAAAGAACCGCAACTTATCTCCGGACGCGGGGCGCAGCAAACCATATCCGTCTCCCCAACCGGTGTTCGTCGTTTTCATCAGCACGGTGGCATAGCCGCTACTCGCCAGATCGGGATTGATCCAAGCTTCGACGGTCAGCAGTGACGGACGCAGCGCCGCCGAATCGGGAACGGTGACGTAGCCGTTGGAATTGAAACTGACGCTGGAGTCGGCTTCGGCCGGCATGGCACCGGGAAGTCCTTGCGTGTAGCCGTTGGGGTTGACATACGAACCGGGGTGGTTGTTCGACGAAGCATCCACGGCTATCGTTGCGCCGCCTGGCTCTCCCAGGCGGTAGTACGCTGCGGGCTGATCGGCGTTGATGACGTCGTTGTAATAGCCGCGTGGGTCCACAATGCCGACGGTGCGCCAGGTGACCGAGACGGTTTGGCCATGTTCGAGTTTTTCGAGGCCGTTGGGGGAGAGAACTTGCACCAATTGCGACGCGCTGGTGGTCGCCTCAGGCGAATTTCCGGTGTGCCCAAGATTGATGCGAAGACCGTTTGGCGTTGGCTCGGCATTATACGCCGATGCGAGCAGTCCGGCGTCGATCGTCGCCGAGGCGGCGGCGACGTGGAAGTCGTTATCCTCACCACCGAGCCCCACGATGCGCTGAAGGCGAATGGCATCGGCCTGTATGTTGCCGGCGCCGGAGAGTTCAATCGTGAGCGTATCGCTGGTGAGATGCACCCAACCGAGTCGTTCCCAAGTAGCGCCGCCGTCCGCGAAATCGTCGGGGGCGAATTGTTGATTCTTGACAACCCAGCGCGTCGCCCTATCGCCATCGAACATCGTATAGGTTGCGTAGGCGGAGTTGTCGCTGATCAACTTCCAGAACGCGGCAACATCGTACCACGCACCTGGCGTTAGTCCGCTAAAGGTCCAACTGGCGCTGCCTTGGGGCGAGGACGGCAAGCGACGATGGAAATCCTCGTCGTAGCTATCGGCGACATAGACATAACCGTCGCGACTAAACCCGTTGTCTCCATCGTCGATTACAGAACCTTGAATTCGCACCGCGTCGACAATGAAATGCGACGATGTAGAGACGCGTATGGTGGATGTCACGCTGATGGCCGAAACGCCCACGACGTTCGACATGCCGGAATAGTCTGGGAAAGTCAACGCCAGCGTGCCGACCGGATGCCAGCCGGAGCCAGTCGCCGATTGATCGAAGGTGCCCAGCGTTCCCGAAAAGCCTTTGGAAACTTGTTGCGTGACCACGGAGTTATCGGGTTGGCGAACTTGAATCGACCAATTGGCGACAGTGTTCTGTGTATACGTGGCGTTCCCCAAGTATTCATAAGAAGGCCAAGAGGCTTCGACCGGAACATCGATGGCGATCCCGTAGTCGAGCGAATACGGCACGGCGAAAGAGGCACTGGCGGAGTTGTAGTAGTTCTCCAGAAAGTCGCCCTGATAGCCGTCACTTTGCTTCGACTGCGCCCAGTTTCCGCTGACGCCAAAACCAGCGTCGCCATTATCAATAATTGTCGCCGCTTCGGCCGGTGTGCGATCAAAGCCGAGGATGCCGTCAGGCCCGCTCACATCGAGAAACTGCGGGTCAGTGGTCTGACTATGTTGGTCGAATCCTAGTTCGTAGAACCAGTCCGCCAGCGTCGAAAACTCGCGATTCTGCCATCGGCCAAGTTTGCCGCTGGCCGTGGAATGCAGATTGTTGTAGTCGCTCTTGAAACCGAGCTGGCTATCCGGCGCGACGTTGATGGCGTAGCCGGCCGCGACGGAAATAATGTTATTGCGGAGCACGACATTGCTCGACGTTTCGACGCGCACGCCGTCACCCGAGCCAGGCTCGAAGATAGTATTATTTTCGACGAGCACGCCGCTGGAGGAGCGCACGCGGAGACCGGCGATGTTGTTGCCGTAAATGAGATTCTGACGCGCCGTCCCGCCGAAAAGTTCGAAACCGTACCGGTTTCCGTAAACGGTGTTGCGCTCGACGACAGATCCACTGTATTCCACAATGCCAGTCGTGCTATCAAACACGCGATTGCCAGCCACATAGGCGTTGCCGCCGGTGGTAATGCCGGTGCCTGTTGCATAGACAACGTTATCCCGCACATTGGTTCCGGTGATGCCCGAAGGTGTGTTGTACACCAAGTTCCCGGAGATGAGCGCATTCGAACCGGTTTGAGAGATGGCCTCGTAGTCGTTATCGTGGATGCGATTATTGAGAATATTGATAGGCGCATAGGTCGCATCCGAACTACCGGCGCTGATTCCACGATACATGGCATACAGATGATTGTTCGCGATAACATTCGGCGCCAGCTTTTGGTAACTGCTGCTGATATTGATACCGTAACCGGAAGGAGTGTCATAAATCACGTTGTCGCTGATGGTTGCGCCATTGGTTTGCTCCATAGAGACGCCAAGCGCGCTTGAGCTGTTTTGGAAGATGCGGTTGCTGATGACCTGCAGCCCATCGTTGGAGGTGAAGCTACGCACGCCGGCCGAACGATTGCCGTACAATTCATTGCGCGTGATCGTGACGTCATCGCTATCGGCATTGGACGGAAATGCGATGGCGTACTCCGCACCTGTCAGGGCGAGATAGCGCAGCGTCACATCGTCGGCGCCGGCGAATTCGAACACGTAACTGCCGCTTGCGGTGTTGCCGCGGTCGATGATCGTGCGTAAGAGGCGATCGTTTCCACTGGGATCGGGCTCAGGCGTCCAATTGTCATCGAGGTGGAAGCCTTCGATCACGACGCCGGAATCGTTGTCGGTGACGATGGTGTTTGCGGTAAGCAAATAATAGCCGGCATCCACGCGAATCGTATCGCCGGGGCCGAGGTCGTACGCTTCGAGCAGCGCGCGAATGGTGGCTTTGGGAGTTGCCGGCGTGAGGCCGTCGTTGGCGTCGTCCCCCGGCGCCGTGGTCCAATCGCCCTGCTGTACGGTGTTATCGTTGACGTAGTACAAGCTGACCGGTGCGGGAATCGTAAACGGGCTATTGCTGAGGTCGCTCGTCGCGCCGGCATCCTGACGCGTAATGCGCAAGCGATACGTCCCCGGTGTGACATCCGCAGGAATGCTCCATAAATACTCACCATCGTTGGCCGTGGCGGCCGCGATGGTTTGGAGGAGGTTCGCACCCGCACTGTCAAGAAGCTCGATAGACACGTCGCCTGTGAAATCATGGCTGCGCCACCGGATGTTGAAACTCTGCCCCGCCGGCCAGGCCTCGCCGCCATCAGCACGAGTGACGAGTACGTACTCGACCGGACTGATCGCAGCTTGTGACGTATTGCCGTATGCCCCCAGGTTGATGAAACCGCCGCTGGGGACGGGTTCATTGGCGAAGGAATCCGCGGCGGCGCCGCGATCGATCGCGGGGCTGGTGCTCGCGTCGAGCGTGAGTACCGGCGTTGGGAAGGTAGGCAGTCCCGTGGAATCGCTCACGACCGGCGCCAGCAATCCGCCATGGAAACTTCCGTAAGCGCTGCGCACATGAAAATCACCGGCAGCAGCATCTACAAACTGGGGATCTTGTCCCAGGCTATTCTGATCGCCGAAGGTTGCGTTCTGCCACGCGCCCAAGGTGGAACGATCGACGCCCTGCCAATAACCCACGCGCCCATTTCCAACGGCGTAAATCAGGTTGTAATCACTGACGAAGCCAACTTGACTTGTCGCGGGGACATAGATTCCGTAGCCGTCTGCCACCATCAGGATGTTGTTGCGCAGTTGGACGTTGACTACTGTGTCACCTAGTTGCACCGCGTTGCCCAGCGGTTGGACCACTGTATTGTTCACCAGGCTCGCATACGTGCGCACCATCATACCGAATTGCGCATTGTCATAAACCAGGTTATTGGAGAGCTGCGCGGCGGAACCAACAATATCGAGGCCGATGTTATTGTCGTGCACGACATTTCGACTGGCGGTGCGCGATCCCCAGACGCGAATGCCGGTTGTCGTGGTTTGATAGACGTGGTTGCCGATCGAGTCGCCGCCGCCATCGATACCCGAGTAGTTATCGAACACGACGTTGTTCTGCGCTAGGCCGCTCGTATAGATGGCGACGGCGTTCGGCGTGCGATGACCGGACACGGTGTTGCCTAGAACAACGGCCGCTCCATTGACGGAGATCCCATGCCAGGCGTTGTTGCGGAGGCGATTTCCGCGCCCCAGCGCCAGATCGGCATGGCCGATCGTCGCATTGAGGCCGCTATAGTTCACGATTTGAATGCCTATCCAGCGATTGTCGTGGATGTCGTTGCCTTCCACTTTGATTGGCCCCGGATCGCGCAAATCGATGGCCGTGTTGCCGCTGAAGGAGACTTCACTATCGAAGAGGTGCTCCAACGGTCCCATCACGGAAATGCCATACCGCCCGCTGTTGGCTGACGTGATGTACTCGAGCGTCGAGCCCGGCGTGAGTAACTCGATGCGCAGGCCATCCTGCGACGCGCGGAGTGCGGTGAGATGACTGCCGGCGAAGTTTTCGCTGCCATTGGCGATCAAGTAGCCGAACGTACCGCCGTCTGTGACCAGGTCGGTAAGCGTCGTAAAATCAGCGTCACGCAGTTCGATAATGGGGGCGGACGTGAAACTGGGATTGGCATGATGTAAGACCGGAGGCGATTGCGCCGGGCCGAACATCGAGAACCCCTCATCGTCCCCTAGGCCTGCCTGATTGGCAATCACAAGCGGCGCGAAGAGCGGGTAATCGCCGGAGTCGATGCGCAACGTGTCGCCGGGACCAACGGTGTATGTCCGGAGCACATTATTCGGGTACGGCTTCGGCCGCTCGGCGAGCTTCCCAGTCGCGCGGTTGTCACCTGCCGTGGCAGACGCATCGCGATCGTTCACAAAGTACGTGGTGGTATTTTCAGGGACCGTGAATGGTTCGGTGCTCCGGTCGAAGACGCTGCGATTGTCCGCCAGCGAGACTTGAATCCGCAAGCCATAGGTGCCGTAGTCGATACCGCTGGTAGCTGGAATCCAGTTGAACTCCCCGTCGTCTGGTGTGGAGGTCGTGAGGTTGGCGATGAATGTTGGCCCCGTAGGTGTGTCCTGGTAGAGGTCGATACGGACCGGAAAGCCGCTGGGATTGTTGAACGAGTCCCAGCGAATCGTGCGTTCCTTCTCGCGCTCCCAATCGGTGTAGAGATCGGGAAAGCGCAGCGCCACATGCGCCGGGCTGGAAGTTGCGCCGGTAAGGCCACCTTCGCCCAGCGGCAGATCGAATGGTGTGTTGCCATAGACGCCGAGGTCCGGCATCACGCTATGATGCAACAGATAAACGAAAGCGCCATCGAAGAAGCTATCGTTGGTGGCGCCAGATTCACGCGCCGCATCAAACCGGAAACCAATGCGCCGCGTGCCGATCGGAATCGACACACGCCCGCCGACCAGTTCCCAGCGATCCGCCACGTTCAGCGCTTGGACCGTAGTTTGGCTGAGGAGCGCCGTGTTGACGTCAAAGAACGCGATGGTGACGCTGCCGGCGTCGGGAACGGTTTCGGCCGCGGAGCGAATGCGTCCGCCAAACACGGCGACGAGTTGCGCGGCGTCAAGCTGCGGAACAGTATATCCGGCGGCGAGCAGATCGATCGTTTGCTCGACGAAGCCGGCGGCGCTCGCGCCAGGCGAGAAATAGTTTGCGCCGGCAAACGGCGCGGGGGAACTGCTCCGGACGGCGCCTGCTGGATTGGCATTCCATTGGTCGAGGCCGCTTTCAAATCCTGCGTTGGCCACGAGATTGACGTAGGCCGCCGGTAGCGCGATGTCGATCGGCCCCTTACCAGCGTCGATGGTGGGGCTCGTAAACCGCTGGCGGGCGGTCAACTCCAAGGTGCGATAGTCTCCGAGCGCGGCCGCGACAAACTCAGGCTGCGACCAGAGTGGATTCACGCTGGTGCGGCCGATCGAATGCAAATCAAACCTGGCCACGTCGGCCTGCCAATCCAGAATGTCGGTGAACGTATAGCCGCTATAAAACACCAACTTGCCGCTAGCGCTGGTGTGGAGATCGTTGTAATCGCTGAAGAAACCGGTTTGACTATCGTTGGCGAGGTAAATGTCATAGCCGGCTGAACTCCAGAAGATGTTGTTCAGTAGTTCCGTGCGTTGCGAGCCTTGTTCAATGCGCACCAGGTCACCGCTGTTGGTGACGAGCGTGTTATGCACCAGTCGCGTCTCATCTTTTCCACTGACCCGCACGGCAACGTTCGTATTGTCAAACAGCAGATTATGATCGATCAACTGCTGCGATGCGGTCACAATGCCGGTCGCATTGCGGCCAATGCGATTGAAGCTGATCGGCCCCACGATGTTGACGCCTGTGGTGTTGAGTTCAATCACGTTGGCATGCGCCAGATCCGCCGCCACGAGTCGCCCCGTTCCAGACACGCCGGTGTTATTGCCATAGATGTGTTGATTCTGCACTAGTCCCTGTGCGAGCATCACGCCGACGGTGTTGTGAAAAATGTCGTTGGGCAGCGGCGAATTGAAGTAACCCAGCGCCGCTGCTGCGTCGCCGATCGTGGTGATGAGTCCGGTCTGGTTGTCGTGAATGCGGTTCGCTTCCAACAGTGCGCCCACGTCGTAGCGCACGCCGACACTGGCGTGGGAAATGTCGTTGTTCGTGAGCGGTCCGTTAAAAGACGCGGCGACGCGCATGCCGGTCCCCGTGGCGGCGATGCGGTTCTCCCGCACAAAACCGCTCGCCGCGCTGAGCAGCGCCAAGCCGTCGCCGGCGCCCTGTAGCCAGTTGTGATGGATGTCGACGTTGGTGACGTTGGTTCCAACAATCCCGATGTCACTCGCCTGCGAGCGAATGAGGTTGTGATGGATATCGGGTAAGTTCACGTCGCTATTGAGCGTGATGCCATTGCCGGCGGAGTCGATGCGATTGGAGGCGACTTGGGCATTGCTTCCGCCGCGTAGCGAGACGCCGACGCCATGGATCGTGTTATCGAGTAGCGAGAGGCGATCGCTTCCCTGACTCACCACGCCGCTCGTCAGCGTAAGATGGGCGAAGGTCACGTCGCTGGCGCCCAGCACGTACGCTGTTCCCTCGATCACGGCCGGTTCCGCCGGGGAGCCGCGCAACAGCACCCCGCTCGCATTCGCGGCTAGAAATGCCGAGCCGCTACTCAGTCCGGCGTCAATGATAATCACATCGCCGGGATTCAGCGGATGCGCGGCATCATTGAGGACGGCTTGCAGACTTCGCTTGGGAGTGCTGGGCGAAAGTCCGTCGTTGGTGTCGGCGCCCGGGGCGGTCGCCACACTATTGGCGACATCGTCGCCGGGTTGCGCATCCAAGTCGTTCACGTAGTGAATCGTGCCGATGTCGAACGTGTTGCCGCGCACGTAGATTTCGGATTTGCCGGATGACGTATCCGACCAGGCGACAAACGGATGCCCCACGGAGTCGAGTGCGACCGCAGGCGCGTAGGGCGCGCCAACCATATCGGCCAGTCCGCGGTGACTTGCATCGCCGACAAGCTCCTCAACGAATTCCTGACCATTCCAACGCCTGGCGTACAGCGCCACCGTGTTGCCTGTCCCATTCGCGAACCGATCGTCCAGCCACATGAGATATAAGCGATCGCCCTGACTGGCCAACTGTGGTTCTGCGGCTCGCCCGTGCGTGTTAGAAACGCCTCCTTCCGCATTGGACTTGAAGCCTGCGGCTTCCCAACTAGCGCCATTGAAACGTGCAGCGTAGATTTCGTCGTGGCCGCTGGTGTTGTCCTGCCACGCCGCGACGAGCGCGCCTTCGTGCCATGCGAGACTGGGAGCGGTGGCGCGACCACTTGTTCCGCTGAGGCCGTTGCCGCTTGTGGAGTCTCCCAAGGGGTTCCAAGCGCCGCCGCTAAACTCGCGCGCGTAAATCTGCGTGCGTCCCGAACCAACGTTTTGCGCCCAGGCCACCGCCAGCGCGTCGCCATCCGCCGCGAGCGCAAAGTTAGCAATGTCGCTCAAGGAGTTTGTCAGCCCGCGGCCGCTGTCACTTCCCGCACTTAGCGGCGCCCAGTTGCCGTTCTCAAACCGGCGCGCGAAGACATTGGTCGTTCCGCTAGACCGATCGAGCCAGGCCACGACGGGGCCGGCATTGGTCATTACGAGTTCTGGCTGACTGGCTTGTCCGGTCGCGCTGATGCCGGTTGCCGAGAGGGAATCGCCTAGCGGTAGCCAGGCGCCGGCGCCAGCGTTTGCCAGCGGATCGTAATGGGCCACGAGAATCTCCGACGACGTCCCGTTGACCTGCTGCCACGCGACGATCGGCTGGCCGCTGGACTCGATGGCGATACTCAGCGCGCAGGCGGCGCCGGCGAGCTGGCTGATGCCGCCGGCCTGCGCACTCGCTTGCAATTCCTGCCAACCCACCGCGGTGTGCAAAGCGACATAGATTTGGAACGTCCCCGTGCGTGCATCGGCCCACGCTACGTATTGCCCGGCCGTACCGACCGCGATATCGGCAGCGGTCGCATTCGCTGGCGAATTGCTGACACCACCGCCGGTGGCCGAGCCTGCGTACTGAGTCCAGCGACCGCGTTCATCGGCGCCACTTGGGAGCGTCGCAACGAGCCCTGGGAGTTGCGGCGGCCAATTCGAAGGAACGGGGATGGAAGGCGCGGACAGGGCGCCGCTCAGTACCTGGCCGGCTGCGTCGATCTTCAGCGCACCTGCACCGCCGGTAATGACATTCGCGCCGGCTTCGCCAAACAGATAGTCATTCCCCAAGCCGCCGTGTATCTCGTCATCGCCACTACCGGTTTCATTTCCTTGCGTCCCAAAGTCGCCATACACAAAATTCACCGCTGCATCGTCGTCTACGGCGGTCTGGTTGAACGCGTAGAGCGTGTCGTTGCCAGCCGCGCCGAGGATAACGTCACTGCCGGCATCTCCTTCGATGACGTCGTCGCCGCTGCCGCCATCCAGCACATCATCGCCGGCGCCGCCGCGAATGATGTCGTTCCCGCCGTAAGCGAACACACGATCGTTTCCAGCGCCGGCGTCGATAGTGTCGATCCCATCGCTTCCATAGATCGAGTCGTCGCCGGTATTACCTGCCAAGAACGCCGAAGTGCTGAGGCGCGCCACGAGTACATCGTTGCCGGCGCCGCCTGCGAGATCATCGACGCCGCTGCCAGCATCGAGGAAGTCGTCCCCGCTGCCGCCGCGCAAAATGTCGTCTCCTGCCCCGCCATAAATCCATACGTTGCCGGCATAGCCACTGGCGTCAATGGAGTTCGCGCTGTCGCCGCCTCCGAGCGTCGCGCGGCGCACGTTTGCGAGCATGAAGCTGCCGCCGGTGGAACGCGTTAAACTGCTGCTCGTCAGCGTGTAGTCAGCGTCGCCGGTCATCACGACGCGATCGAAGCCTGTGCCGCCGGTCAGTGCGCCGGTTCCCGTCCAGAGCGACACATCGAATGTGTTGTCCAGCGTCAAGCCGGTGAGCGCGGCGTTGGTGATGTTGAGAAGTTGGAAGCTTCCGCCGGCGGACGTGCGCAGGTTGCCATCGGCCAGGACGACGTCCAAGTCGGCGACCACGGCGACGGTATCGTTTCCCGCGACGGAACCGACGAGTGTGGCCGGGGCGGTCCAGCCTTCCACGCGAAACACAAAGTCACCGGTGGGCGAGCTATCGATAAGCGTCGCGCGCTCGACTCCATCGAGCGATGTTGAGCCACGGCCGGTGATCAATTCATCGGCCAGCGATTGGTTGCCGCCAACCTCCTGCACAACGAGATCATTCCCTTCGCCGCCAAAGATTTGCTGAACTCCGTCGCCGGTCTTGATGAAGTCGTCGCCGCCATCGCCATAGAGCGCGTGCGTTCCGTTTCCGCCGTAGATGAAATCGTTGAAAGTGCCGCCATACACAACACCCCCGCCGACGCCTGCATAAATGGTGTCGATGCCGCCTTCGCCGTAGATCGTATCCGTTCCCGAATTGGCGAAGCGCGGATCGTACGACAAGGGAAGGAGCAGTGGCCAGTTGACCGGTCGGGCGAGATTGCCGGAACTCCCGTAGATCGTATCGTTGCCGATGCCGCCGTAGATGGTGTTCGTGCCGGAATCGGCAAAGATCAAATCATCGCCGGCGTCGCCATCGATCCAATCCGTGCCACTCCCCGCGTGGAGAATGTCCGCAACGGTTCCACCGTAAATGCGATCGTCGCCTTCGTCGCCATACAGATGATTGAAGTTATCCGGCCCGCCGATGATGAGATCATTCCCCTTCGCTCCATAAACGAGGTTCTGGCCTGCTTCGCCCAAATTGGCGCTGGGCCGGACGGCGTAGATTTCGTCGGGTCCATCGCTGCCGGTGATGACATTGTCGCCGCGGCCCCCTTCGATGTAGACGCCCTCGATCCCTTGCCCATAGATGCGATCGTTGCCGCGCTCACCGAAGATGCGGTCCCTGCCACCGCCGCCGTAGATTTCATCGTTGCCATCGCCGCCGAGAATGGTGTCATTGCCGGCGCCGCCGAAGATGAGATCGTCATCATCACCGCCATCGATGTAGTTCACGCCGCCGATCGCGCTCAGGACGTCATGCCCTGGACCTCCATAGACATTTGCCTCACCGACACCGGCCATAATGACGTCGTCGCCAATGCCGCCGATGAGCGCATCCATGCCGTCGCGCCCCACAATGCGGTTCGGTCCCGACCCGCCGCGAAGCGTGTCGTTGCCGGCGCCGCCGACAAGCGTGGCAGGGGCCTGCACGGAGGCGTCGATGTATAGCGAGTTGTTTCCCGCTCCTGCGTCGCCATAGATGCCGATGACGGGTTGCGTCGGCCCGCCGAACTGCATGGTGTTGCTAAATCCGCTCACGATGTACACGCCGGGCTCGTTTTCATACACATGCAGCCGCTCATCACCATCTTTGCTGTAGCCGGGCTGTCGCAGTCCCGCGAAGGGGCCAACGTTGAGGATGAGCGTGTTCGCGGGAATGGTGTTTCCCAAATAATCGAGTTCACTGCCGCTAGAAAGATGGGCGAGAACTGGCGGCGGTAGGGGCGGACAACTGAGATCGAAGTCAAAGATTGTGATCTCGGGCACAATGCGAAAGGTGACGCTGCCGGCGACCAGGTAACGCAAGTAGAAGTTGAGTCCCGCCGTTACGACGCCGTGGAGATCAAACAAGCAATCGGGGCCTTGGCTGAGGTTGGTGAGCAGCTCGTCCAGATAATATTTGTCATCACTGTCGCTGTTATTCCAATAGCCGCGGACGCCTGCGGTCAACCGGCCTTGGATTCCCGCTTCCGCCACATACGGTATGCCTGCCGTCGCGTTTACATGAATCCCCGCGAAAAGTTGGAGGACCGGCGGGGCACTTCGTCCCTCATCGACAAAAAAGAAGCCGTCGACGAACGTATAGTCCTCGCGCAATCCGCGCGTGTCGAAACCCAAACTGACATTCGCCCCCACGCCAAAATGTAAGCCCGCAGAGACATTGACAGGCACCGGGCCGACGGGGATCACACCCAGCAGCGTATCGCTCGTATTCACCTTGACGTTGAATTCCGGCAAGTCCCATTGGACCAGCGTGATGTCCTCGCCAAACAGCATGCGGATCATGCTACTGGGATTCTCGAAGAGCGGAAATCGCAGCGAATCGCCTTCCAACTCATCCAAGAGCGGCGTCACTTGTCCATCGGCGTTCTTGACGTCCGGTGACATGAGTCCATTGACGGTTTCGGCGAAACCGCCTTGCAACGTGCCGCTAGTGAAGGGGCTTAGTTCGTGCGGATCGGAAAATCGCAAGTCCGGCGCGGTTAGACCAGTATCGAAAACGAAACTGCCAAAGTTAATCACCGCGGCCGTCGAATTGCCAAGCTGCTGCGCTTGTCGCCCCAGACGATCGAGCGCTTGCACGATTTCAATCACCTTTTCAATGCTATCGACGCTGTCCTGGATATCAGGATCGTCCGAAAACTTCGAGATCGCTTTCAGCCATGTCAGCCGTTGACCGCCCGCGCGGCTGGAAAGATTGGAGAGCACGGGAACTTCCTGCCCCAGGAAGTTGAGGACCGGCTTGATGGGGCCCAGAAAGGTGTTGAGATTGTTGACGATCGGCTTGACAATCTTAGACAGCGCCGTCCCCAAGCTTACACTGAGGTCGTCGAGCCGCACGGCAGGCTTCGCCGCGGGATCGTCGAGCGTTGCCTGCGCCGCGAAATGTTGATCGACGCGCAGTTCGGTCGAAATTGTCGGTAGGTCAATATCCCCAGTGACGGGATCACCGGTATTCGCCACCATGTGCAAATCCATATGCACGTCGAATGGTTGCGAGCCGCACGCCACCGCATATTCGGTTGGAGCGAAGGCGCTGCGATTGTCGAACGTCCAATGGTTGGCCGAGCTCAGCAAACTCACGTTCACGACAATGTCATCGATGCGCGTGAGGCTGTTTTGCTGCTGGACATTCGTGTTCAAGACTACTGGAAGCCCATTAAAATTGCCGTGGATTTCGCTCAAGGGATCCAGCCAGGCGTCGATCGTGAAATGGAACTGGTTCGCCCCCGGCTGCACAATGAAGTAGAAGCCTTCTGTCTTACTGAGTCCGAAACCGAGCTTCAATTCGTAATCGACATTCAGCGGCACCTCGCCGTAGTCGTAGAGTTCAAGACCAAGTCCCGCCAGGCCATGACGAAATTCGCCTAAGTATTGGTCTGTGCCGCGGATCACGAATTCCATTTCGGTCTTGAGATCGTTGGCGCCGACGACGAGCGAATTCGGCTTGAGGATCGCTCCGAGTGCATTGCGAATCGCGCTATCGAGCGTTTGCTGCAAGAGCAATGTGTTGCTGCCGCCGACGGAATCGATCGTACTCGTCACCGCATTATAGAAATCGTTCTCCAGCTTGCTGAAGAATCCGTCGTCGAGGTTCACGCCTTCTTTCACCAGCGGTGTCTTGCCGAAGACTTCGTCTTGCAGCAGCTTTTCTAGCAGGCGATGAAAGTCTTGAATGCCGTCCTTCAACGGCTGAAAGTTGTATTCCGCGGCCTGCAACAGCGGGATCAGATTGGGAGGCGCGGTGACCTGGGGTGTCAGGGCTGCACCGCTGCTCGGAAAACTCCAAGCGAGGCCGACGTCCCCTTGGTAGTTACCGGTGAAAAATACCGGGAGCGTGGCATTGAGCGAACCTTGCACGCCGGCATAGTTGAGTTGCGCCGGCAAGTTGGCGAAAGGAATATTTCCGATGTCCGTAGTATGCGCGGTGGGCGTGACGGTGATCGCAAGCACCGCAGGCGGAGACGATGCGCCCTTGAGCGTCAGTACGTTTCCATGGCCGTTTCCGCCGATCGCGACCTTCGCGCCGCCAATCGCCGCGTCGTAGCTGAAACTAGGCGAGCCCAGAGAAGCACTGGCCTGGAAACGGCTGGTATCCAGCAAGAACGGCGTCTGAGTTGCCAGGTTGTAGCCAAAGTCGAATTGAAAGCTGCCGTTGACGTTCAGATTGATCGTGCTGCCCGGCGAGAATCGCAAGGGGCCCAAGTCGGGAAGTGCAAGCGACGCCAGAGGCACGCCTTGCACGACCGTCGGCGACCACGCCGCGCGGACGACCATCGCTTGTTCGGAACCCCCTGGCCTGGCATTGACGAACTGCGTTTGAAAACTGCTCGCGCCGAGCGCTGTCGCGAACCTTGTGGACAAGTTGGGGAGCGCCGTCGTGGAATTCGTCAGCGACGCCAGCACTGCGTTAAGCGGCGCGATGTTGATACTTTTCGCCGCCAGGCGGGTAATGGCTTGCGAGAGCGGAACCGTGGACGCGATCACATAGCTGGCCAGATCGACTTCAAACGCCGTATCGGTTCGCCCGGCATTGCGGGCGGCGAAGGTTAAAGCGGAATAGAGGAGCTCCAAATCAAGCGTGTCCGCCGCGACGACCGTATTTGGCAGGCCTTGAATCGCCGCCTTGAGCGCCGGCGCGACGTTTCCCTGAATGACGCTTTTCAGACTTATGCCGGTCTGCGCCTCGAGTTGTTGCACCACGCTTTTAAGTTTGGAGCTGATGCCGAGGACTTCATCTAAACTTCTGTTGAGCAGCGGAATCTTGCTGGTGAGCGCATTGAGGTTGCCATCAAACAGGTCCACAATCCCGTGCACACTCTCTACAAACTCCGTTGTGCCGAAGGTGCGCAGCCCGGCGAGCTTGTCGTTGAACGGTAAGTTTCCGACGTATGTGATCGCCGCCGGTAGGGTGGCGTCGGACCAATGCAATTGTGTTTGTGTCGCGTCCCCCGGCGCGGAAGTAATCGCCAGCGAATTGAAGCCATTGGTTTCCAGTTGAATCCGGTTTCCTGCGCGCATCGCGCGGATGCTTGAGCCAAGGCCGGCGCTACTGAGCGCCGCGTTGATATCCGCCGCCAGATCGTCGATCGTTTGATTCATCGCATCTGCCTTGACAGTCACCATGCGGGGCTGCGCATCGCCGATTGCCAGCCCAAACACGGCGTCACTGGTCAGTTGGCCGTTCGACGACACATCCGCCGCGGAAATTATTGCCGTCGTGATTTGATTTGGGGTCGTCAGCGCCAGGTCAATCGCAGCCGGGTTGCTGGGGCTTACGCCGTACAAGGGGTCGACGGGAATCGACACGTGCCCGGCCAGGCTCGCGACAAGCGGTTGTGAAACAAGCTGGGTCGCACCCACTTCCAGATTGCGCAACGATGTCGTTGAGGGGAGAGTGGCGGCCGTCTGGAGCGCGACGAGCAGTGAAGCGTTGGTCAGCGTCACCGGCAAAATACCGAGCGCGGCCGCGCCGGAAATTTGATTCTGCGTGATTTGCGAAGCGACACTTACCTGCGCGCCGGCATCGAGCAACACATGTTCAGACCATTTCGGCGGTACGGCGACTCCGGGAAGATGCAGTACGGTGGACGCGGCATCGTTGGCCGTGGCATCGACCGTCAACGTCGCGCCGGAGGACACCGTCAACGTGAGTCGATTGCCAACGTGTCCTGCGGTTATCTGCGCGCTCAGATTCGCTGTTGCTAACGCCTGCTGAACGTCCGCGACGAGGTCGTCGACGGAGTTGTTGCTATTGTCGATCGGCACTGTCACTTGTACGGGACCGCCGCCATTGAGGCCGACAGTGAAATGTGCCGCGGTCGGTAATCTGCCATTGGCCGGCGCCTCGTCACTGGCGGTGAGCACCGTCACCAGCCCTTCGAGCGCGATTCCCACGGTGGAGGAAATTGTCGGCGAAGCGGTGAAAGTCCCCGTGACTGGCTTCAAGAATGTCAGCGGACCGAGCCCATGGCTGAAGTCAAGCAGCACCGGCGCGTTATAGGTTGGTCCCGCCAGGTTCAGTTCGAAACGGAACTCATGCGTCGCCGTATCATAGCGCGGATTGATTTGCGCGACGGCAACTCCCAATTCTTGCGCGAGCAACGCCGCAAACGTTTGTACGCTGTCGTACTTGTACTGTGCGCCGCTGAATTGCCCCGTGGTGAAACCGAGATTCGCACCGATGGCGTTCGCCGGATCGCTGAATTGGATTTGAAAACTGCTGATCGACTGGTCGGTTGCTTTGAGCGACAACACATTCGAGGATGCGGAGAACGTAAAGCGGGTTTTGAGTGTCGCCGGGAGCGCGCGATTAAGAAAGGTGACGATGTCCTCGTTGAACAACTGTTGGGCTGCCACAATTTGAACCTGGTAAGCTTCGGTCGCGGACAACTGCAAGGTGAAAGCGGCATTTCCGCTGAGCCGACCATTGACGAGACTAAGCGGGTGAACCGCCGTGAGGACGGGATCGTAAAACTTTCGCCCGACACTGGCCAATAGCGCATCGAACGGAACCACGTCGCTCACTTGCGATGCGACATAGGGAATGCCGCCCACCTCGGGGCTTACGTCCCATGTTTCGCTCAGGGTGTCGAGTGTAACGCCCAATCGATTGATCGCGTTCGCCAATCCGCTGGGCGTCAACTGGTTGAAGTAGCTCAATTCCTCGAACGCGGCATTTACGACAAGCGCGGGAGGCTCGCCGCCGAACACCTCCGTTGAAGAGAACTCTGCCAGCGGAGTGGCGAAAGTTTGTGCTCCGAGCGTCGCGGTAAGTGGCAAGGTCGCCTGAAACGAACTCGCAGTGACCGATGTGCACGCGAGCCCACTGGTAGGAGTATTGTTCAACTCGGTGAGCGTGATGTTCCCATAGGCGTCTCCATCGGGATTGCCAAAGTCGGCGTCGAGCGCGGCGACCAGTTGCACATTGCCGCCGACAACTTGCACGTCCAACAGGCCAATCTGACCGCCGAGCGCGACGGACGGCGCCGCGACGCTCGCCCCGAACGTCATGTCATGCACACGGACGAAAAAGGATTCCGCGGCGCTCAACCCAGGCCGCAAGTCGAGCCCGAACGTGAGTTCGAACTGCATCGTCGCCGTCGCGGCTACGGTTGAATTGGCCTCGAGTTGCAATCCCGCGGCGGCGGAATTCGCGCCCAGGTTCAGATTCTCCGCGCGCGTTCGCGAAGCGGTGGCGACAAACCGGAATTGCAACTCGCTCCCACCGGTATAGGTCAGCAGGCCCCCTTGAACGCTTGCCGGCGTAACCATGAACGTCGAACTAGTGTCGGAGAAGTTTAGCCCGGCAAGTGCCGCGAGCAATTGATCTGTCGATGTCGCCGCCGCGGCGTTCAGAGGCGCGACCAACCGCTGCTGCAAGAGTTCCTGCGCGCCCAGCAATGCACCCAGCGAGGAATCAAGCCCAGCCAGGCGTTGCGTCAGCGGGCCACTTGCCGTGAAGCCGGCTGTCCATTGGGCAAACGAATCGAGTCCCGAGAGGAGCGATTGTCGCTGCGCGACGCTGAGCGCCGCACTCGACGGCGCTCCGGCCGGTTCGTTCCACGTGGCCGGAAAACAGGCCAGCAGTCGCCGGTCTTCCAGACATTCCAGGCCGGGACGCATCAGATACTGGCCGAACAATGCTCGGCGGCGAGCCTTTGGACGTCGAGACGACACTGTTTTATGACGCATAAATCACTTTTTACACGATAAATTGAGGACGGCAGACAATTTGCTGTCGCAGGTGAGATGGATTGTTGCTTCCCGAGTCTCCCAAATTTATAATCGATGTTGGGCCGCTTACTGGGTGCACATTTCCACTAAGGGAGTAATCGCCGACGCGCGCACAATCGCACAACGAACTTGGGTATTTTGACGAATCGTAATGTTCGCATCGCACTTTAGTCGCGCCGCAGTGAACGCTGTCTTCGAGTGCGCGCTTGCGGCGAAGCACCGCCGCCGGCGTCCGCTTTGATCCCTCCCAATATGTCCTGCGCACAACCAATCGCGAGATCTCTTGAATGACTAGCAGGTCGTTTGAGGACTGGATTCAAAGGCTGCGCGATGGGGACCAGCAGGCAGCGCGCGAATTCGTCGAGCAATATCAACCTTTGGTGCGGCGCGAAATTCACAAGCAGGCGTCCGTCCGGCTGCTGCGGCGCATTCTCGATACGGACGACATTGTGCAGTCCGTGTTTTCTAGTTTTTTCGCCGAACTTCAGCGGGGCGAGTATGAGCTTGAGAGCGCAATGCAGTTAGGCGCGCTGCTGGCGTCGATCGCGCGACATCAAGCCACGTCGAATGTTCGCCAGCAATTGCGCAGACGGCGCGATGTACGGCGCAATTCCAAGCATTCGCAGCAGGATATCGACCAATTCCCGGATGCAGCGCCGCTGCCGGAGGAGATGCTCGCCGAGTTAGAACTACTCGACTTGCTGCGGGCGAACTTCACCGATGAAGAGCGCGCGCTCGCCGCCCTTCGCCGGGACGGCCAAAGTTGGAAATCGATCGCGACCAAATTGGGAGGCACGTCCCAATCGCGCCGTATGCAATTCTCGCGCGCGGTCGAACGCGCCGCTCGGCAATTAGGACTATTCGAATAACCGCCTCATCACACAAATTAAGCGGTTGGAGTCAAACAACGCCCGTTTCATCTCTGCTTTTCGCTGCGATTCACCCACGTCACGCTGCGTGATACTTTGCGACGCGGCTTAAAATTTCAACAGACGGGATGTCGTCCTCGACCAGTTCGCCGAAAGCCAGCCGCGACCCCTTTCCAGCCTGCACTAGCCCACCGATCGTCATCAACAGCGACTCCAGCGCGTCCGCCATCTTGTTGTAATCGACGGCTTTGACGGGATCGCCCGGTTTGACGCGGGGAATTCGGATGTCGGGAACTTGGCCGTTGTTAATCACTGGTCGCAAACTTAAAAAGGGCGTTAAGGTCGGTCGTCGGCAGTAGCAGGTCGCCACTCTTAGGAACTGTCCGCAAGTAATTTACCGGATTGGTATTTACTTGATTTTAGGTTTTCGGCCACACTGCGGCCATGCCGGATGCAGCAGTTGTGGAAGGAATCCGTGAGAAGTATTACGTCCTGGTC
>CAUJKE010000396.1 GCA_963205385.1 Planctomycetota bacterium
CGTCCATGCGATTCTCCTTTGAATCCCAAATCAAGTTTAGCCAGACATCCGAGTCGCCCCCAGTTTAACGCATCCAACCCAAAATCTCCTATTGACGTTTTGCAAAAGCAAAAACCGCCCGCAAAAGCTGACATGCACCCCTCTAGCGAATGCGTGGAAAATCGCTGTTGTCCTAAAGTGGGGCGTCTTGGTAAATTCCCCGTTGGCGCTCGGTAATCTGCCTATCGAAGCATGGAATCGCGGGCGGGCGCAATACTTTTCGCGAGGTCGCTATGGAAGGCGAACGTGTGTTGGGAATCCACTCTCGGTCTGGTCAATCGTCGGTTTGCGGTTGGTTGCTGTGGCTTGTCGGCGGCTTGATCGCCTGGCTGCTCATCGGCGCGGCGGCGACTGCGGCGCAGGCCCAAGAGGCGGAGTGGATCTGGTCCCCGGACCAGGCCAAGAACGAAGTGCCGGAAGGGACGGTCTACTTCCGCAAGAGTTTTCAGCTCACCGCCCCTACCGCAGGCCAGATCACCATCGCGGCGGATGACCTCTACGAAATCTTCGTCAACGGGCGGCGCATCGGCGCCGGTGAGTTGGCCAAGAATCTCGACGAGTATGAAATCTCCCGCTATCTGCAGCGCGGCCGGAACACGGTTGCCGTCAAAGTAACCAACCGCAGCGGCAACACCGGCGGCCTGGCCGCGCGGGTGCTTGTGCAGCAAGACGGCAAGTGGCGCTCCTATTCCACCGATGGCACGTGGGTCACGAACCACGGCGCGCTGCCGCTGTGGAACTCGACCGTCTACAACGATACCCGCTGGGCCCGCGCGCAAGTCTTTGGCCGACTCGGCGACACGGCCCCCTGGGATCTGGCCGACGGCGTTGATGCCGAGCAGCGACATCGCACGGCCCGTTATCAGATTCAGCCAGAGTTCGAAATTCAGCGCGTCATCGATCCGGACGCGACCGGCTCGCTCATCGCCATGGCGTTCAACGAATTCGGCGACATCATCGCCTCGCGCGAAGGCGGGCCGCTGCTACTGATCTACGACAGCCAAAACGATGGCCTCGTCGATAAGGTCCGCGTGTACTGCGAACAAGTCACCAATTGCCAAGGCATTCTCGCGCTCAACGGCAAAGTGTACGTCACGGCGGATGGTCCCGAAGGGCCGGCGCTGTATCGCCTGACCGACGAAGACCGCGATGGCCAACTGGAGAAAATCGAAGCGCTGTTGAAGTTTGAAGGCGCGATGGGCGAACACGGTCCGCACGCCATCACGCTCGGTCCCGATGGCCTGTTGTATATCGTCGTCGGCAACCATGCGACTTCCCAGACGCCGATCGACCCTTCTAGCCCCCACAAAAACTTCTACGAAGGGGATCTCGTCCCCCGCTACGAAGATCCAGGCGGACACGCTGTCGGCGTCAAAGCGCCCGGCGGGACAATCTTGCGCACCGATACCGAAGGCTCCGTCGTGCAAACGTTCGCCGGCGGGTTGCGCAACTGTTATGACCTGTTCTTCAACGGCGACGGAGAACTGTTCGTTCACGAATCGGACATGGAGACCGACGAAGGCACGCCTTGGTATCGACCGACGCAAGTTCTGCACGTCTTGCCTGGGGCTGATTTTGGTTGGCGCAGCGGTTGGTCGTGGTGGCCGGAATATTTTGTCGACGTGACGCCCCCGATCGGCGATACCGGCCGCGGCTCGCCCGCTGGCGGCGTCGTATACGATCATTTCATGTTCCCGTCGCGCTATCACGGGGCGATGTTCCTGGCCGACTGGTCGGAAGGGCGGATCTTGTGCGTCAAAAACAAACGCCGCGGCGCGACGTACACCGCGCAGGCCGAAGTCTTTCTCACCGGCCGTCCGCTGAACGTGACCGATGTTGATGTTGGTCCCGATGGCGCGCTGTATTTCATCACCGGGGGCCGGGGCACGAGCGGCGGCGTGTATCGCATCGTCTGGCAGGGCCAGGTGCCACCGGCGGTGAAGAATCTCGGCGAAGGAATCGCCACGGTGATTCGCCAACCGCAACTCCATAGCGCGTGGAGCCGCCAGGAAATCGCGGCGATCAAACGCGAAATGGGCGAGCAATGGGATCCTTCCGTGCTGGGCGTCGCGATTAGCGCGACCAATCCGCCACAATATCGGACCCGCGCTATGGACCTGATGCACCTGTTCGGCCCGGTTCCCTCGGCCGACCTGCTCATCAGGCTCTCGCGCGAGAAGAGCGAGGAAGTTCGCGGCAAAGCGGCCGAACTGATGGGCCTGCATGCCGGCGTCGCGACGCAGACGCGCTTGGTTGAGATGTTGGAAGACGGCGATTTGAACGTCCGCCGCAAAGCGTGCGAAGCGCTCATCCGCGCCAATCAGTCCGCGCCGCCTGAGGCCGTGCTGCCGCTGTTGGCCAGTGAAGATCGTGCCTTGGCATCGTCGGCGCGCCGACTTCTGGAAACGCTGCCGGTCGCAGAGTGGCGCGATTTGGTGCTGCATAGCGACGCACATCGCGTGCAGATTCAAGGCGGGCTGGCGCTCGTCGTCGCGCATGCTTCCCCCGAGAACTCGCGCGACGTAATCGAAAGCATTCGCACTGCGATGCAGAGCTTTGTGAGCGATCAAGACTTTGTCGATATGCTGCGGCTATTACAAGTGGCCATTGAACGGGGCGCATTGAAGCCGGACGACTTACCGGAACTCAAAGCGCAACTCACCGCCGAATTTCCCGCCGGCAACACGACCATCAACCGCGAACTGGTTCGCCTGCTCGCTTATTTGCAAGCCGATACGATCATCGACCGCTATCTGGCCTATCTCAAGTCCGATGTCGAGCAAGTCGAT
This sequence comes from Planctomycetota bacterium, assembly GCA_963205385.1. Classification (GTDB taxonomy): domain Bacteria; phylum Planctomycetota; class Planctomycetia; order Pirellulales; family Pirellulaceae; genus JAEZGD01. The sequence continues at coordinate 2,829 of CAUJKE010000396.1, forward strand.
AAACTGCATCTCGCGCTGCACCTGCGGTTCATCGAAACTGGCTGGACGCCGACGCAAAAGTTCGAGCTGCTCAAGTTCTACGAAGCGGCGCAGAAGCACACCGCAGGCCAGGCTTACGCGCAGTACGCGCAATTGGTCGCCCGCGACTTCGCGAAGAACCTGACCGCAGCGGAAGCGCGCATCGTGATTTCGCAGGGAGCGGAGTTGCCTAACGCGGCGCTGGGGGCGCTCTACAAGTTGCCCAACGAACTGGATGATGAACTCTTCGCGGATTTGAAGAAGATCGACCTCGCCATCGCGCCGTTGACGGACGACGGCGCAATCAAGCTCAAGGTAGGCATCGTGGCGGTGCTGGCGCGCAGCCAGCGCGAGGATGCGTATGCGTATTTGCGGGAAGTCTACGACCGCGATCCCGAGCGGCGCACGGCCGTCGCCATGGGACTCGCGCAGCAAGCCGATGGGGAAAACTGGCCGTACCTCGTCAAGAGCCTCACGATTCTGGAGGGACCGATTGCGGCGGAAGTGATGAAACGCCTGGCGCAAGTCGATCGCTTGCCGGACGACCCGCAAGCGTATCGCCAAACCATCATTCGCGGGCTCTCGTTAGGAGAGAAAGGAGGCGCGAGCGCCGTCGCGTTGCTCGAGTGGTGGGCCGGTGAACGACCCGGCGACCCGAGTGCGAGCGTTCCTGAGCAACTGGCCGCGTGGCAAACCTGGTTCGCCGAGAAGTATCCGGATGAACTTCCCGCGGAACTTCCGCAAGTGGCTCAAGAGGCTAAGTGGGAAGTGGCCGAGTTAATCAAGCATCTGGCCAGCGAAGAAGGGCGCGTCGGTTCGGTGGAAAATGGAAAGGCCGTGTTCGCCAAAGCGAGTTGCGTGAAGTGCCATCGCGTCGGCGACACCGGCGAGCGTCTCGGCCCCGACCTGACCAGCCTCAGCAAGCGGTTCATGCGGAAGGAGATTCTCGAATCGATTCTATACCCGTCGCACATCATCTCCGACCAGTACGCTTCCAAGACTGTGGTGACCACCAACGGCCAGACCTACACCGGCATCGTCGCCCCCGGCGGCGCCGGTGAAACGGTGATTCTGCAACCGTCCGGCGAAAAGATCACGCTCGCCAACAGCGACATCGAGGAGACCTTGCCGAGCAAACTGTCCGCGATGCCGGAGGGATTGCTCAACGAACTATCGCTCGAAGAGATCTCCGACCTGTTCGCGTTCCTGGGCGTCATCACCCCGACTTCGCTAGCCGAGAAACCAGGAGAGGCAACCAAGCGCTAAACGGCAAGCGATCCATAAACTCCCGATTTTCACCCCGGCCAAAGACGCGCCAGGCTTTGCTCCCGCGTCTTCATTATGCGCAAATACGAGCACCAGGATGCCGCATAGGCCGATCAATCTGTGCGCCGTCAACCCATCCCCAAATCCTCGACAAAGCGGGCGTTCGGCACGACGCGGTCTGGATCGACGCCGAGTGCGTTGGCGATTAGGGGCCGCAACTCTTCGAGCACGACGCTCTCATCGCACAGGTTACGGCCGGTAACGCTGGCCGTTGTGCCCGCGATACGGCGCGCGATTTCGCCCCA
>CAUJKE010000397.1 GCA_963205385.1 Planctomycetota bacterium
TGCTCCGCAATCAGGGAGGCGGGAATCTTAATCTCTATGGCTTTTCTCCTCCCGGGTTTTGGTTGCACCGGCTCAGCCGCCGCGGTGACGGAATCGGACAGAGCCGCCGCCGCGGCCGTACACGCGAGTGCCTTGAGTGCGCTCCGACGATTGATGGATTCCATCTGCAGCCTCACTTCCCACAAAACGGACCAGGATTCAATGACCAGCCCGGCGCCGACCACGCCTGCATTGTTCGAAGGGCCGATTCCAGGGTCAAGGGCTCGCTCAATTCCAGCGTCTGGCTATTCGCCTCCCTCTCTCGAAATATCAAAATCCAGCCAATCCCCAGTTTGAGTATTCGAAGTCCGCTTGACCTCTAGCGACGGCGTCGGAACAAGCAATCATGAACGTCCCGGAGCCTGGCTGCCTGTTGAAAAGAGGAGCGGACTGGCGGAATTTGAACCGCCGCATGACACTCTGTCGCCCGGTTAGCCGTCACGCTTGCGCTTTTTGCGTCGGCCCGGCTTTGTCTGAGGCTTTAGTTTGGTGATGTCGCTCGATGGCAGCTTGGACGACGTGGTCGAATCTTTCTACGCCGTGGCCAAAGCAAGTTCGAGCGCCGCGATCCGCGCCGCTTGGGCTTCGAGCCGCGCCGTCAGGGGCCACAAGCGCGCGTAACTCAGCGATAATGCCACCCTTGCCGTCCATTGCCGGAATATATCAAATCAGCCAAAATTACGCATCAATAATACCCACCCGTGAACGGATACCCAAAAGTACATGGTAAAGAAGAAAAAGGTTGGAACGAAGAATCCAGAAAGAGTGACCGACTCCGACAGGTTTCCACGGATCGAACAGGCGCTGCGCCAGCGAACAAAGGCCAACATCGTAGAGTTGATTCTGAGGCTTGCCAAAGTTCACGCTTCGCTGGCCCGCGATCTTGAGCAAGAGCTTGCAATTGAAAAGCCGATCAACTTGCTTGTGGGCGACATCTCATCGGCCATCGATCGCGCGACGGACTTTGACGAGCGGCAGATGAACGACAATTTCGATGTCGATTGGCAGGCTTACGAGGATGTCGGGGAGGGACTGAAGAAGCTCATTGAACTTGGACAACTCGAAGACGCAAAATCTCTAGCGCTAAAACTAATGCAGGACGGAAGTTACCAGGTCGAGTGTAGCGACGAAGGGTTGATGACGGACGACATCCAGGACTGCTTGCGGCCCGTGATTCAGGCCGTACAATCCGCTGGCGGCAAGGAAGCAGCCAAATGGGCACTCAAGATGCTGAGTGCCGATCGTGTCGGGTTTATCTGTGATAAAGAGTTAAACACGCTTGCGGGTCAGACATAAGCGATTACCCGTACGTCGTTTTTCAAGCCGTAGATCGGCCGCTCCAGAACCAGGAATTCGCCTATGCTGAACGGCAGTCGTCACGCGCAGATAGATCGCGATGGTCGCTGCCGTGCGACTGGCGATTATTCAAAGAAAGTGAGAGTATGAATGAAATGGGAGCACGCGATTACCCCCACTAGTCGGACAAGACGGCTATTGAACTGTTCTGGCGAGGCCTGATGACCTTCCTTGAGCCATTGGCTGAAAAGTACGAAGCACTTGCGACGATCTCATCCCAGCGATCGACTTCCCACTTCTGTTTCGAATGACCGGCTTCTTATCCTACTCATGACCTCGTTCGTTAACTCTACTGAACCAGGAAGTCGAATGATTCGAATGTCGAGTCGCCGATTCCGTTCGATGGCTGGGGCAACATGGAAGTTGATTTGCTCGACTCAAAAGCCCGCCTGGCCATTGAACTAGATGGCGGTCAGCACTTCGCAAATGCTGACGCCTATCGCCGCGACCGCCGCAAAGATGCCCTGCTTCAGGAACACGGCTATTTCGTTTTGCGGTTCCTGGTAGAAGACGTCGGTAAGCGACTCGACATGATCCTGGACGCGATCCTGCGAGTGCTCGCCTTGCGTGATCGAGGAGGACCGGATTGAAGCCCAATGCTCCCCATTATCGACGATTCAAAACGATCAAAGTGATCGAGGCCACACTGGCCGGTCCTGCCGTTATTTTGAATTCGTTTATCGCCTCACCAACGCTACACAAGATCATTCCGATGCGGGGCATGGGAATGACCAAGGCGGAACTGCAAGAGTGCCACGTGCTGTTTCATAAGGACGACAAGGAAACGTATATCAAGGCGTTGTTAGAAAAGGTCGTAACGACATAAGGCTGGGTGCGAGGTAGGTAGCGATACTTGAGTATTATGGATCTGTTTCGGATTTCCTTGGACTTTGGAACTTGGGATTTTCTGCCTGGCGGATCTTGTTCACAGCAGCGCTCCGCCGCCGGCACTCCGGCGTCTGCCTGCGACTCTACGCGGCGTCCGCCCATTGCTCGGCCTGGCCGTCCTCGAGCGCGACGATGGTGATGCCGTGGCGGTTGGCGAAGTCGATGAACTGGGGCTGGTCGATGAGGATGGTCAGTCCGGCCTCCACGGCGAGCACTTTACCGCCGGCGGCGACCATCGACTCGAGCGTGCCGATGCCGATCGTGGGGACGTCGAATCGCATGTCCTGGTCGGGCTTGGCGACCTTGACGACCGTAAAGCCCCCCTGCGAGCAAATCTCGCCCGCACGGCGGATGCAGAGATCGGTCCCTTCGATGGCTTCGACCGCGATCACCGCGAGCCCTTTCACGGCCACGCTTTGCCCCACGTCAAGCCGGCCCATTTCCTTCGCGAGTCGCCAGCCAAATTCGATATCCTTGCGCTGTGCCTGCGATAAGCGCCGGCCGGCGAGATGTCCATATTTCACGAGTAACTCCGGAGCAAAATCGGTCGCGGGGGCGAACTGAATTCCATCCTTGGCGAACTCCTCGACCACGATGCCGAGCAGCGTATCATCGCGGCGGTCGCGCGTCTTCCAGATCCAACTCGGGGCAAACGCTTGCGCGCAGCGCCAGTCGGGTAAATGTTTCAGCCAGGCCATGCGCTGGAACAAGACCACCTTATGAATCTTCCCCGCCATGGTCGCCTGGGTTACTCGTTGCTGTTTGAAGTAGCGGAGCGCGGCGCCGAGTTTAGCGAGCCCGACCTCGTGATAGACCTCGCAGAGCGGCGCGAGATCCTGATCGGCATGGTCCTTGATTCCCAGGCCGACTACCGAGTGACCGGCGCGCACGAGCTCTTCCGCCACGAGCAGCGGAAAGCGTCCCCAACCGGCGACAAGGCCGATTCTGGTGGGAACGGGAGATGTGCGGATGGTGGTCGTCATGGGCAGCCAGAATATCGGATTTGAGTTCTCACGCCGCTTCACCGCGCCGCTCTCCTTCACTTCCCTCCTCCAACTGTGCGACTTTGCGTTTAAGTTCCTTGAACTCCTTGCGCATCTGGGGGATTTTGGTGAGACCGATCAAGCTTTGAAAGTACTCGCGCTCGGGTCCGGCGGGAATGCCGACATACACGGCGTCGGCGGGAACGTCGTTCATCACGCCCCCCTTGGCGCCGATCTTCGCCCGGTGCCCGATGTGGACGTGGTCGCGAATGCCGACTTGCCCCGCCAGGACGACGTAGTCGCCGGTCGAGGAACTACCGGCAATGCCAACCTGCGAGCAGATGAGGTTATGTTTCCCGAGGCGGACATTGTGGGCGATCATGACCTGGTTGTCGATCTTGGTTCCCTCGCCGATGTAGGTCGCGCCGTAGGTGCCGCGATCGATCGTCGTGGCCGCGCCCACTTCAACGCGCGGGCCGAGTTCGACATAACCTAACTGAGCGCTGATCTCGTGCCGCCCCGAGGCGAACGAATAGCCAAAGCCGTACGCGCCCAAGATAGAGCCTGCGTGCAGGATGCATTCAGGCCCGACGATGGTATGTTCGTACAAGACGCAATTGGGAAAGATGGTTGTCCCCGCGCCAATGCGGGCGCCGCTCATGATGACGACGCCGGAGTGAATGGTGCAGCCGGCGCCGATTTCGACATCGTCGCCGATCGTCACGCCGGCGGCGACTTCAACATCCTCGGCCAGGCGGGCGGTGGGGCTGATGTGGGCCGCGGGACTAAGGCCGCGGCGCAGACTGCGCGGCGCGGGGCGAAAATGGGTGACGATTTTAGCGAACGCCGCATGAACCTGCGGAACTTGAATCTGCGGCAACGTGGTCGTGGCGGTGGATTCGGCCACGAGCACGGCCGAGGCTGAGCACGAGGCCAATTGCTTGAGCGCCTGCTCTCCCTCGGCGAAGGTGATTTCGCCGCGAGTCGCGTCGCGAATGATGTTCGCGCCGGTAATCACGATGTGGCCATCGCCTGTCAGCGTTCCACCGACAAGCGCCGCGATCTCGCGCAGCGTAAGGGACATAGGTCGACTCCTTTCGACAGGGGGTGTGGATCCGCGGTCGCGTCATCCTGAAGGGAGGGTAATGTAGCCTAGGCGAACGCGCAGCGACAAGAGCAAGCGCACGCGCGGCGTTTGCTAGCATAAATTGCACTTGTCGCAGACGCTGAAATCAGGGAACTTAGCCCCTTGGAGGGACCGAAGCATGAGATGGCAAGATGCCTGGCAGGATACGCGCGTGTTGGCGGCCGTGTTTGTGTTGTTGGCGCTCGTGTTGGGATTGGATAAGTACGCGCGCGGCGCGCGCGAGGAACTTGGCCCCGCCGCGACACACTACAACAACTTCGTGATCTACGGCAACTCGGCCGCCCATCTAAGGGAAGGTGAAAACCTTTATCAGCCTTGGCCCCACAAGCAGTTCGACCTGTTCATGTACAGCCCGACATTCGCGGCCTGTTTCTGGCCGCTGACCATGCTCCCCACGGTGATTGGTCTGTGTCTGTGGAATATCGGCGGGGCGCTAGTGCTGTTATTTGCGTTCCGTAGTCTACCGGTTAGCAGCGCGGCATCGGCCGCGATGGCCTGGCTCGTCGTCAAGGATTTGATGACCACTTTGCAGAACTCGCAAGCCAACGCCTTGACGGCCGGCCTCATCATTCTCGCCGTGGCGTATTGGGAGCGCGAGCGCTGGTGGTCGGCCGGGAGCGCGCTGGCGATGTCCTTCTACATCAAGCTGTTTGGCGCGGTGGCGGGGATCCTGTGGCTGATGTATCCGCACCGCAAGCGTTCGCTGACGGCCATTGTTGGTTCGCTCGTCGTGTGGGGTTTGCTGCCGCTCCTCGTCACGACCCCTGCCCTCTTAGCATGGCAGTATCAGAACTTTGGAACCATGCTCCGGGCGGTGCATAGCGAATCCCTCGGTATGTCGGTGATGGGAATTTTGCAGGCGTGGTGCGGCCTGAGCGGGCATAAGATGTGGACGGTGCTCATCGGCGGCGTGCTGTTGATGCTCCCGTTGGCGCGGGTACGGCAGCATCGCGCGAAAGAGTTTCGCCTGGGGATGCTTGCGAGCGTGTTGTTATGGGTGGTGCTGTTCAACCACAAGGCCGAATCGCCGACGTTCGTGATTGCCGCGGCTGGAATGGCGATTTGGTTTTGTTCGCAAGCATTCAGTCGCGTCAACGCCGCGCTCGTCGCGGTGATGATTCTGATGACGAGCTTCGGCGCTAGCGATTTATATCCCGATTGGCTGCAAGACCAATGGATTTTCCCCTACCATCTCCGCGTGCTCCCTCCGCTGGCGATTTGGATCAAGCTCCAGACGGAGCTATGGACCCGACAGTATGCGTCGCGCGACGAAGTCGTCACGACTAGCTCGCCGAGGGAAGTTCCGCCGCGATTAAGAGCGGCATAGGGCTTCGTCGGCTGCTAACCCAATTGTTTGCCGAGTTCGTAGATTTCCGGCGCGTCGAGCACGAGATTGTTCGCGGTAAAGAGGTGGCGAATGGCCGCCTTGTGGATTTTCATCTTCGTACCGCCGACGCCGATCGCGCCATAGCAGAGGACGCCGTCGCGTTCGACCCCGCGATCCATGACTTCAATTCCTTCAATTCCGGCTGGCGGTACGGCGTTGAGGTCGATGGCGATGCGCAGCTTGTTTGCAGCCTTGCGCAGGCCGCTGGAAATCAACTCGACCCCTGCGGCACCGGCGGCAATTACGATCTGGCAATCCGTGATCGCTTCCGCTGTTTGCGCGGGCTGGCCGGCGCTATGCGCCGAGAGCAACGCCTGATCGACATGCTGGCCGATCGCCGCGCAGGCCGCTTGGGCGTGCTCCAAGGCGCGCGAGGTGATGCGAACCTGCGCCCCTTCGGCCGCCAAGAGTCGGGCGACGCGTTGCCCGACCGGACCGGTGCCGCCGAGGACCGCCGCAGTCGCGCCTTTGAGTTCCAAATGCTTGCGCGCGGCCAAAACGGCCGCCGCCGCCGTGGTGTTGGCGCCATTGGCATCGAGCATGACCGAGACGCGCATCGGTCCGAAAAAACAACGTTGTACGGCCTCGAGCAGGTTTTCACCGCTGGAGACATCGGAGCCGCCAATGAAGATGGCCGTGCTCTTGAGGTCGTCCGGCCCGCGCGTGAACATCGCGCCGTGGATCAATTCTCGCACGCGCGTCGGTTCGACATCCTGATATTGCAAGAGCTGATCCACGTCGGCATCGATCGCGACCACCGCGTCAAACACGCTGGCCGCTGGATCGCAATCGAGTTGAAGCAGGATCTTGCGTTTCATGGCTTTTCGTTACGCGCGATGCGGTGGTCGCAATGGGGAGCCATGGCTCCCCATTGCTGAATTGCTGCGATAACCAATCCTAGAACCCGCGGAAGGGGTGAACTTGTTCCTTGCCGGCGAGCACTTCGTCCACCGTAGGCTTGCCGGTCATGGCGCACTTGATGGACAGCTTGGTGGCTTCGTAATTGTATTCGTAAATCTTCTTGTCGTCGGCCGCAGCCGGATGAATGAAGACGCCGCAGACGATGACGAGCTCTTCCGCCTGATCCTTAGGAATGACGCCGTCGGCGACGGAATCGGCAACCGCTTTGGCGACAGCGGCTTGTGCGGGGCCGAACATTTGCACGGCTTGCTTCATCCCCTTGATCGTGACTTTCGTAATCATGACCGTGGACGGCTTGACCGCCAGGTTGGGAGTGATGACCGCTAACAGATTGTTGTGCCCTTCGCTTTGGCGGGCCAGCGCGTTGGCGAAAGCAACGCCGACTGGGCCGTTTTTGTCGCCGATCAATAGGTCAATATGGGCAATTTCGTTCCCTTCGCCGACAAGGCCTTCCCCAATGAACATCGACATGTGCGAATCTCCGTGGTTTATTAGTGGGTGTTCTTCCGCCGCTGGTAAGACAAGCCGTGAGGGTAACAAACTAGCGGCCAATTGCAACCGGACACGAGCGGCGGGGGATTTTGGATTTTGGCCATCGGACTGACAATTGCGGCCTAAAATTCGACGCTTCGGTCCGTTTTGAGCGGGTATTTTACATTCCATGAAGCATGTCCCATGAACAACCGCACCGCTGAGACACTCTTGATCGTGGGCGCTTCCGCACGCGCAGCCGCAAGTTCGGCATTGCGGGCAGGCTTTAACGTTTGCGCTGTGGATTTGTTCGGCGACGCTGATTTGGCGGAGCGTTGTGCCGTGAGGCCAGCGAGCGAGTATCCGGCGGCTCTGGTGGTCGCCGCGGAGCAAGCGCCGCCAGGACCATGGCTGTACACGGGGGGCTTGGAGAATCATCCCGAGGTGCTCACGGCAATCAGCGCGGAGCGCGAATTACTGGGAAATGCGCCGGCAGCGATTCGCACGGTGCGCGATCCGCTGGCGTGGAGCGAACGCTGTCACGCGGCGGGGCTCGCAACGCTCGCCACGCGGTCGGGGAATGAACCTCCCAGCAGCGGTGCGTGGATGTCCAAGCCGCTCCGCTCCGCTGGCGGTAGCCGCGTGATGCGACAGGACGCGCCCCCCTATTCGCAAGCGGACACGGAGCATTACTGGCAAGCCTTCGCGGCGGGTGAGCCGCAGAGCGCGGTGTATCTCGCGTTTGAAAACGGCGTCGCGCTGTTGGGAGTTACCGAACAACTCGTTGGCACGCCCTGGGCGGGAAGTCGCCGCTTTCAATACGCCGGATCGATCGGGCCACTGTCGTTGAGCGCGGCGCTCGTCAGGCAATATGCGGCGCTGGGGGACGTTTTGGGAAGCGGGCTGCGCGGGCTGTTCGGCGTGGATACGATTGTGTCCGCCGAGGGGGAACTGTTTCCCGTGGAAATCAACCCGCGCTACACGGCTTCCGTGGAAGTGCTGGAGCGCGCGCTGGGATACTGCGCCCTCGGGTGGCACGTGGCGGCGTGCCGGAAGCAACTCACGTCTTGCCCGTACGAGTTTCCTGCGGAAGTCGCATGCGAGACGGCCGTCGGCAAAGTGATTCTATTTGCGCAAGAGCCGTCGGTAATTGACGACGACTTCACCGCGGCGTGTCTGGCGGAAAACGCGAAGGGCGACTGGCCGAACTTCGGTGATGTTCCGCGAGGAGGCACGGTGATCGAGGCCGGCGAGCCCGTGCTGACGCTCTTCGCCACCGGCAAGTGTACGGAAAGCGTGCGACAAAATCTCAAGCGTGGCGCCGCGGCCCTGTCGTAACGTCTGGCCGCAGCCTTCCTATCTTACTCGCATCCGCTCCGGCGGCGCGCTATACTACGCAGGCAACTCCCGCCTTCCTACCTTGCACGAGGAATCCCGCCCCATGTCACAAGAACTCCCCCGCCGTCAGTTTTTGCAAACATCGTCCGTCGCCGCCTCGGCGCTTGCACTGGGCGCTTATGCCGGTCCGGCTGTAGCTCAAGAGCCGAAATCGGCCAACGATAAGATCGTCGTCGGCGTGATGGGGCTGGGCCGTGGGGCGTCGCTCGCCGCCGGCTTCGCCGGGCTGCCAGGCTCGGAAGTGGCGTATCTCTGCGATGTTGATAGCCGCCAACTAGCGAAAGCGGCGGAGTCGATCAGCAAGCGGCAAGAGCGCCAGGCGAAGCAGGTTGAGGACATGCGCAAGATTCTGGACGACAAGAGCGTCGATGTGCTCGTCGTTGCCGCGCCGGATCATTGGCACGCGCCTGCGACGATTCTCGCCTGCGCCGCCGGGAAGCATGTGTACGTCGAGAAGCCGTGCAGCCACAACCCGCGTGAAGGGGAACTTGCGGTGGAAGCGTCGCGCACGCACGATCGCGTGGTGCAGATGGGGACGCAACGCCGCAGTTGGGCCGGTATCGAGCAGGCGATGGAGAAGCTGCACGCCGGCGCGATCGGCAAAGTCTTGTTCAGCCAGGCGTGGTACAACAATCGCCGCGGCAGTATCGGCCACGGCAAAGCGGCGCCTGTGCCGGAATGGTTGAACTATGAACTGTGGCAAGGGCCGGCCCCGGAGCGCGAGTATCACGACAACTATTTGCATTACAACTGGCATTGGTTTTGGCATTGGGGGACCGGCGAGTTAGGCAACAACGGCGTGCATGCGCTCGATTTGTGCCGCTGGGGGTTGCAGGTCGAATATCCGACGCGCGTCACGGCCGGCGGCGGGAAGTATCGCCACGATGACGATCAGGAGACGCCGGATACCCACAATGTCACCTACGACTTCGACGGCAAGTCGATCGCCTGGCAGGGACTCAGTTGGTCGCCGCACGGCTATGAAGGGCAAATGTTCGGCGCCAATTTTTATGGCGAGGGCGGCACCATGGTGCTGCTCGGCAACGGCTTCACGATCTACGACATGATGAACAAAGAAGTCGAAAAAGGCACCGGCGCTGCCGGCGACGCCGTGCACTTGCAAGACTTTTTCACGAGTATCCGCGAACATAAACTCCCCCACGCGGATATTCTGGAAGGCCACCGCTCGACGCTTCTCTGCCACCTCGGTAACATCGCTTGGCGCACCGGTCGCACGTTGCACTGCGATCCGCAGAACGGCCATATCCAAAACGACGAAGAGGCCATGAAACTCTGGTCGCGCGAATACCGGGCAGGCTGGGAACCGAAGGTGTAGCGTTTATCGGGTACCCCGCTGGCGCACGGAAGCGCCCAGGACACGAACTCACCGCTCGCCACCCTCAACCGCAACGACTTCATGCCCAAAGATTTTCTCAAAGATTCGCGCGACGAGTATGATGTCGTGGTGATTGGCAGTGGCCTGGCGGGGCTGACGGCGGCGAACACGCTCGCGCGGCAGGGGCGCTCGGTGCTGCTCTGCGAGCAGCACTACAAGCTGGGCGGCATGGCGACCTGGTTCAAACGCCCCGGCGGGCACATTTTCGATATCTCGCTGCACGGTTTTCCCTATGGCATGGTAAAAAGCTGCCGCCGCTATTGGACCCGCGAGATCGCCGACTCGATTGTGCAAATCCACAACATCCGGTTCGATAACCCGATGTTCTCCCTCACCACCAGCTACAACCGTGAGGATTTCACGCGGCTGCTGACGACGCAATTCGGCCAGACGCCGGAGAATGTCAACGCCTTCTTCGACTACACCCGCGGGATGAACTTCTACGACGACCAGCGGATGACCACCCGCGAGTTGTTCGACAAATTCTTTCCCGGCCGCGAAGACATTGTGCGGCTCCTGATGGAGCCGATCACCTACGCCAACGGCAGCACGCTCGAAGACCCGGCGATCAGCTACGGCATTGTGTTTTCCAACTTCATGAGCAAGGGGGTGTTCATTTTTCGGGGCGGGACCGATCGGCTCATTGAACTGATGAGCGCCGATTTGGTGCACAGCGGCGTCGATGTGCGCATTAACTGCGACGTGCAAAAGATTCACGTTGAGCAGGGCCGAGTCGCCAGCGCCACCGTCAATGGCAAGCGGATTAAGACGAACTGCATCGTTTCCAACTCCAACCTGCGTAGCACGATCTTTAACCTCGTAGGCGAAGAGCATTTTGACCGCTCGTTTATCGACGAAGCGAGAGCGGTGCGGCTCAACAATAGCAGCACGCAGGTTTACATGGCGCTGAACCCCAAGGAGCGGATCGACGAAGCGACCGGCGACCTGTTCTTCACGTCGACCGCGCCGGTGTTTCGCACCGATCTGCTCCTGAGTCGCGACATCACCAGTCGAACCTATTCGTTTTACTATCCCAGCACGCGCCCGCAGGGCCGCCCGCGATGTTTGATCGTCAGTAGCACGAACGCCCGCTATGAAGACTGGGCGAACCTGCCAGAGGCGGAATACGAAGCGAGCAAGCAGGACTTGATCGACAAGACGCTCGATCATCTGGATGGCTATTTGCCGAACATCCGCGCACGCCTGGCGCACGTAGAAGCTTCGACGCCGAGAACGTTTCAGCATTACACCAGGCACATCGCTGGGGCGAGTTTCGGGACGAAGTTTGAAGGGCTCGCCGTGAGCCGCGCGCTGCCAGAACAAGTGCCTGGACTGTATCACGCCGGCAGCGTCGGCATCATCATGTCCGGCTGGCTAGGGGCGATTAACTACGGCGTGATCGTGGCCAATGATGTCGATGCTTATTTGATGAAAGCGGCGAGTAAGCCAGTCTCACGCTCTGTGTGAGGGAAGCGTCACGTGGGACGCGAGGTCTACGTTGGCTCATCGCGCGTGGCCGACATACATTCGCCGATGACGTACTCCCGCACGACCTGGCCGCCGATGAGGTGCTCTTGCAGGATTCGCTCCAGGACCGGAGGATCGCAGCGGCCGTACCAGATGCCGTCGGGATAGACGACCGCGATCGGCCCACCGACGCAAATGTCGTAACACTGCGCGGGGCTCAGCATCACCCCACCGCGTTTGCTCAGGTTGAGTTCTTTCAAGCGTTTCTTCAGGTATTTGTACGCCTGCGCCATTTGCTTGCGGCTGGCGCACTTCACCCGTTTTTTGTCGTAGCACAACAAGAGATGCCGCTCGCTGCCGACGATCCCCAACTTGCGCGCTGCGCGGCGGGCGGCGTCCAAATGTTTGCGGTCGCGGGCGGAGGGGTGTTCAGGCGGGGCGGGGGATTCGCTCATGGTGGGCAGGCGTCAGGCGGGAAGCAGCGAGAGAGGCAGGGCCTCAAAGGTAGAACCAATTCTTCAATCCTAGCCGAAAAATGATCCACAAGGCGGCGTAGGCCTCTTTCGAATTGATTTTCGACGCGCCCCGCTCGCGGTCGGCGAAGACAATCGGCGACTCCGCGAACCTGGCGCCCAGGCGTTTTAAGTGCCAGAGGATCTCTTCTTGAAAGGAGTAGCCCCGCGAGCGAATCTTGTCGAAGTCGAGTTTTTTCAGCAGCGACACGCGAAAGCAGCGGAACGCGCCGCTGCAATCCTTCGAGCGCAGCCCGAGCATCGTGCGGGCATAAAGATTCACCCCTTGGCTCATCAGGCGGCGCCTTAGCGGCCAACCTTCGGTGCCGCCGCCCCGCACGTAGCGCGAGCCGATCATCACGTCGACCGGTGGATCGCGCGCTTCCATCCCGGCGATGAGCGCCGGCAGGTACCGCGGGTGATGGCTGAAGTCGGCATCCATGTTGAGCATGTATTTGTAGTCATGCTCGATGGCGTATTTCATGGCGGCGATGGTCGCGGTCCCCAGGCCCAGTTTGCCTTCGCGGTGCAAACAGTGGATCCGCGGGTCTTGCTTCGCTTGTTCGTCGCACCAACGGCCGGTGCCGTCTGGCGAGTTGTCGTCGATCACGAGAATGTCGACGCTTGGCGCCTGTTCGAAAATGGCGGCAACCAAGAGGGGTAGATTTTCGATCTCGTTATAAGTGGCGACGGTAACGAGGGTGTCGGCGGTCTGGGCCACGGCGTTGCGTCCGAGAGCGAGTGAGGCGAATCCGTGGCCAAATCGTAACATTCCCAGCGGCCGCCGGGTATGGCTGAGGGATGGTGGCTGATGGTTAGTGGCGAGCGATCACCTGCCTGTCGCGGCGCGATAGTATTCGGCCGTCAGTCGCAGGCCCTCCTCGAATTCGACCAGCGGTTCGTAATGCAGCAGTTTGCGGGCGAGCGTAATATCGGCCAGGCTCTCACGAACGTCGCCGGCGCGGGGCGGTTCGTGGACAGGCTCGACCGACGTGCCGAGAATCGCGTTGAGTTGGCCGATCAACTCGATGAGTGACGTGGCGCGGCCGTTGGCGACGTTGATCACGCGCCCGGCAACGTGCGGTGCGGTCGCGGCAAGCAGATTGGCATGGACCACATTGGCCACGTAGCAAAAGTCGCGCGACTGTTGGCCGTCGCCGTAAATGACCGGCCGCTCCCCTGCGAGGAGCTTGGTGACGAACAGCGGAATCACGGCTGAATACGGGCTCTTCGGATCCTGCCGCGGCCCATAGATGTTGAAGTACCGCAGACGGACGGTTTCCAAGCCATAGGTGTGATAAAACGCCTCGCAATACAACTCGCCGGCGAGCTTGGCCGCGGCATAGGGGGAGAGCGCTTGCGGCAGGTCGGTCTCGCGTTTGCTGCTAGTGGGCCGATCGCCGTAAGCGCTGCTCGACGCCGCATAGACCACGCGCCGCACACCTGCCTGACGTGCCTGGTGCAGTACGTTGAGCGTGCCGGTCACACAAACCGCGTGCGTATCGAGCGGGCGTTCGACGCTCAGGGGGACGGAAGCGAGCGCCGCCTCGTGGAAGACGCACTCCACGCCTTGCATGGCGTCGGCGACAACGCGCTCGTCGCGGACATCGCCGGAAATGATGTCCACGCGATGCTGGATCTCGGCCAGGTTCTGCGGCGTGCCGGAGGACATATTGTCGAGCACCCGCACCTCATCACCGCGCGCGGCCAGCGCTTCCGCAATATGCGAGCCGATAAAACCTGCTCCGCCTGTTACCAGATAAACGCCCATTTTGCCTTCGATTTGTGGAGGATTTCGCTCGCGGTTCGGCGCTCAATCGTTGCGCACCACGATAGAACCTAGCACACGGGCACCGGCGTTGCGGAGGTTCGCGAGCTCCCGCTGGGCGTCCGCGAGCGGGAGTTCACCTACAGGCGCCGCGACATAAACACCGCGACAGGCCCGCGCGAGCGCTTGCACGAGCGGCGTTTCCGCGTGACCGGCAGAAACCAAAATCCAGGCATATTCGTGCGCTAACTCGGCCAGCAGATGATGAACGGACGCCTGCGCCACGCTACTGGGCCAGGCATTTTTGCCGCGGGGCAAGAGATGCAAGCGACTAGTGCTCGTGGGCCGAATCGCTTCGCCGTGCGCGTCGGGCGGCGCGATCAAGTCGGATAAGCCGATCGTGCCGGCGCACTCCATCTTGCGCGAGAGGAGGCCATCCGGGTCGGCATCCACCACGAGCACGCCCGATTCCGTGCGATCGACAAGCAACTGCGCCGCGCGCATCGTCACTTCGGCGGCGATGGGCGCCGCGCCTAAACTGGCGATCAAGAGCGTGTTCGTCTGATGGGCCTGGCCGTCCCGTTGCCATTGGTCGAGCAGCCGGCCCAGCGCGGCGACGAGGTCGGCGTCGCCCAGTTCCGCCTTCAGGTTGGCCTCCCAGATGGTCGCGGCGACGCTGCTTCGCAACGTGGAGCCGCGCACCATGCGCCGCATTTCACGCTCGCGCGGGTCAGGCCGCGACGCCTTCCGTGTGCGCCGCTTCTGCTCGGGTGTCGTTGTTTCCAAAGCGCGCCGGCGAGGTCGCTGACGATCGCCAAAGGACAACTCGATTTCCGTCGGCGTGCGTTCATCTTCCAGCGGCGCATCGACCTCCACGTCGCTCAGCGTGTTTGTCGGCAACTGCTTGAACGCGAGTTCCACGATTGGAACTCGCGCGGATGCCTGCACTGGTTCGTCCGCTTCCGCGCGAACTTCCACCACCTGCGGCACATACTCATTGACGAGCAGCAGCGGCGCTGTTGGATGGTCCACCAACTCGGGGGCGGAGTTGACGACGACGGTCGACTCCGCGTCTTCCTGCGCGCTCCAGCACTCGATCACCTGGGGGCCGAGCGTGTGCAGGAGTTGCTCGATTTCCGCGGCGTTTTCGAGCGCGGCGGCTTCCTCCTGGACTTGCTGCCGCGCGGCCCGCCGCGCCTGGCGACGCTTGCGGCGAGGTGGAATGCGAGGCGCTCGCGCTGGCGGCGGAGCGTCGATTGCAGCCTCATCCTGGGGCGCGTCCTGCATTTCGCCTGAATCGGCCCGTGCGTTCTCCGCGGCTTCGACCGCTGCTTCCGCCGGCGCTTCAATGATCGGCAGCGCCAGCATGACCGTAGGCATCCGCTCGGAGGGCGCGTCTGGCTCGGCGGCCACTTGAAGGCCGTCGGTAGCCTCGGCGGCGTCGAGCAAAATCTCCTCCTCCGCGAACTGACGGGGCGAGAAGACCACCGTCTGCATCCGTTCGGGATGCTCGACCGGTTCCGCGATGATGAGCTCCAGATCCTCCAGTTCCTCCAATTCCAGTTCAGCCGCTTCAATCTGTTCCCAGGATTGCTCGACGCGCTCGGCCGCGTCCTGGACGTCTGCAATTTCTTCCGCGAGCTCCGGTGCGGGCGCTAGCGGCATGATGATTGTTGGCGTGCGCTCCGGCGCGCGACGCACGTTAGAACCGCCGTCCTCATGTTCGCTTTCCGGCAGCGGTGGTGGAACGAAACTCTCCGTACCGGCGCGGTGCGCCGAGTCGTGGGCGCTGTGAGCGTCTAGGGCGTCAAGTGGCGCAACGGGCGCGTCTGGCACTCCAGGGAAGGTGGACGCGGGCAGCGACTCGGACGCATCTTCAGCGGTCGCGGGGCTCGCGGATTGATTTTCGAGTTGCTGCAGCGCTTGCGGATTGCGACTCATGCTTGGCAACCATTCTCGAAATGCGCCTCAGGGATTAACCGCCACGACGAAGTCGCGCGAACAACTGCCGATACTCCTGCCGCTGCGCTTTGCCGGTCGGCTGGCAGGCGGGGGCGGAACGCTGGAACGACCCCTGGTTATCGACAACCACCAATTCCGGCTGCCGCGCGGCGACGTTTTCCGTGTACTGCGGCGGGTAGTCCGGTAGCACGGGATCGCTCGCGGGATCGAACGGATCGTCAAACGCCTCGGTGGCGACATCGCCTGGCAAAATTTCCGCGGCCGATTCCACGCTCACGATGCCCAGTTTGCGGCGCGACGAAGCGCCCATCATGGCGGCAATCTCGCGCCCTTCCGAACTGGTCACATGCGGACGACAGTGCATCGTCTTCGCTTCCAGCGAAGCGTAACGATCGATGACGACCTCTTCCTCGGCATACGCGTCGCCGAAAGGATGAAACGGCGTCTCACAGACAAATCCAGCCTCCGGCTCGACCGTCGATAGCGGATCGAACTCACACTCCTCCGCGCGCACGACCGCCGCCACTCGTTCCTCCAACACCTCGAGGCTCTCGAGCGCAGCGTGCTGGTGCTCGGCGTCTGCAACACCGGCGTCTTCGATATCCTCTAGCGATCCGAACTCCACAACGGCTGCCTGGCCACGCGCGTCGCTGGCGACATCGCGCGCCGGCGTCGGGAGCGGCAGTTGTTGCAAATCCGCCCACGCCTCGGTGATGCGCTGCGCCGTCAGTTGCTTCTCCCCTGCGATGGACGCTAGCAGCAACGCGTGGTCGCAAAGCTGGTTGATCAACCGCGGCACGCCGCCGGTCACGTCGTGAACTTCCCGCGCCGCTTCGTCCGCAAAGATGCGCTGCGGAGTGGCTTTGGCCCACGCCAGTTGGTGGCGAATGTAGTCGCGTGTCTCCGCCGACGACCACGCTTGCAAATAACACCGCGCCGCGATGCGCTGCTGAAACGAAGCCAGTCGCGGGTTCGCCAGTCGGTCTTCCAGTCGCACATCGCCGGCCAGCACCAATCGCACGCGGGGCTGCCCGCCGCGCACCAGGTTGGTGATCATTCGCAGCTCGTCAAGCAATTGCGCCGGCATCGCTTGGGCTTCGTCGATGAAGAGCAAGAGACCGTTGTGCTCCTGGTCGTTTGGCTCCAGATGGTCGAGCAGCGCGAGGCGCAATTCACCTTCGCTAAGATCGCGAAAGGGAAGTTTCAGTTCGAACAGAATGTTCTGCAGCAGTGCTCGCACGGAGCGCAGGCGTCCGCTGGAGAGCATCGCCACATCGAACTGCTCGGCGAACTCTGCGCCCAGCCTGGCCAATAGCAACGTCTTGCCGCTACCTGCGGGGCCGATCACCACCGCCGGCCCTGCCGCCCGCTGGATCCCGCGTTGGATCGTTTGCCGAGCCTGCTCGATCGCCTGGGCGGGAAAGTAGCCGTCCACGGACGGAGTCGCGGCAAAAGGGCGTTGTTGCATGCCAAAGAACGCTTCGTACATATCCCGGGCTTCCTGGTTTGTGAATCCTCGGCAATCCTGGCAGACTACCGAGTTGAACGTCTATACCGATTTTTCTTTGGAATCCGTCCGTGTCCTGTCTGACATCGGCATCCCCTGGAGCCAAACTGCACCGCTTTCGTGGGAATCACGAAGCGGCTCGCGTCGCGGGAAATCGCAACTGGGCGATCACCGGAAGTTCGAGCAAAGTGGCCACGTCGTCCGCGGTACGGAGCAGCGTGGGCGAGGTTCGCGGCAGAGCCAGCCACGCCGTTGCTAGCAGCACGAGGCTACTGATGCCCAATAGCGTGGCGTAGCGCGCCAGCGGCGAGATGGCCGGAATCCGCTCGACGACGCGGGCGGACTCTGCAATCGCGTAACTCTCCACGCCTGTCGCGACGGCGAGTGGGGAGCGGGCGAGCACTTCCACCGCCGCTTGGGCCTCGAGCCGCTGGCTTTTGGCCGTTTCGAACTTCTCGAGCGCGGCCCGCATCTTCCCCCGCTCGCCGGCGAGCGCTTGGGCCGTGGCCAGAACCGCCGCGGCATCTGCCGGCGCCGGCAGCGCGAGCGGTGTCGCCGCGGGCTGCTGAAGCTCTGGGCCAGCGGCGTCGAGATAGCGGGGCAAACTCGCGAGTCTGCCGCGCAGCTCCTCCACGTCGCCGGCCAAGTCGACGACGAGCGGGTGCTGCTCGGTCATTTTGAGCAACAGCTCATCGCGCCGCGCTTCGAGCACGCCAAGCTGCTCGTTGACGCGCGTCCACGCGGGATTCTCCGCTTGTTGGGCAGGAAGCGAAGCGGCTACGCCTGGCGGCGACGGGGCGAGCGCCATGCTCTTGTCCTCGAGGCGCCGCAGCCCTTCAAAATGCTCGCGGACCAGGCCATCGAGTTCGCGCCGGGCACTGTCTTCGGCGTCGAGCGCGGTCGTGAGCGCCGTTCGGGCGGCGGCGAGTTCTTGCGACTCCAAACCGCCGAGGAACAGTTGCGGTTCGTGGGCGGCCACGAACTGTCGCGCGAGCTGATCAACCACGGCCAGCGTGTTCGTCTCGCTCGATGACGCGAGCTCGATCGCCACTTGCGATTTCAGCAACTCGCGCCCGGCGGTGGGGCGATACACGGCCAAGCGCGTTTGCCAGGCGCGAACGGTGGCGGGATCGATCGGCTGTCCCGCGGCGGCCAGCGCGGCGGTTAGCA
This sequence comes from Planctomycetota bacterium, assembly GCA_963205385.1. Taxonomy (GTDB): domain Bacteria; phylum Planctomycetota; class Planctomycetia; order Pirellulales; family Pirellulaceae; genus JAEZGD01. Next base: position 18,373 of record CAUJKE010000397.1, read on the forward strand.
ATTCGTCGCTCGTCAACTCCGCTCGCACGCGCTCCAGGTCGATGGCGGCCGATCCGACGGACGCTTTGCGCTCCACGACACTCCGCACCACATAACGCGCCGTGCCCGGCTGCCAGAGGAGATTCAGCACCAAGAACGTCGTGGTCGCCGCCAGGCAGGCCATGCCGAGTGCGCGCAGCCACTGGGGGGGCGCATTGGCGGGCAAATGGTGATCTCGTCCGTGTGTCATCGAGCGTGGGTCCGTTCCGTGGGCCAACGTGTCGCGATAGCGCGATAGGGAGCAATCGAGGCGATTTGCCCAGGGTTTGTCATCGACTTGGACAGCCGCGAACTCGCAATCTGCTCCGCAGAACTAGAATTTGCCGGTCATAACGCTTGCGCCTGCCGCCTGCTGCGCGTCCCGCCGGATTGGATATAATGGCCCCATGAATCCTCCCTTTCGCATCAAAATCTGCGGCGTCACGAGCGTGGCGGACGCGCTCGCCGCGGTTGAGGCGGGGGCGGATGCGATCGGGCTCAACTTTTATGCCGGTAGCTCGCGCCACGTCTCGCTTGCCACCGCGGCGGAAATCGCGACCGCCGCCCGCGGAAACATTCACCTTGTGGGATTGTTTGTGAATGCGGATGTCGTCCTGGTGCGCCGCGTTGCCAGCGAATTAAGCCTCGATGTCGTCCAGTTGCACGGGGATGAATCGCCGGAATACGTGCAAGCGTGCGGAGAGCTTGCGGTCGTCAAGGCGTTTCGTGTGAGCGCCGCCGAGCGGGAGCAAGCGACATCGTATGTCGCGCAGTGTCAGCGACTGAAAGCACCGCTCGCAGGCGTGGTGGTCGATGCTTTGGCGGCAGGCAGTTATGGGGGCACGGGGCAGATGGCTGATTGGAATGTCGCCCGCGAGCTAGTTCAGCAACTCGCACCGACGCCGGTGATCTTAGCCGGCGGCCTCACGCCGGAGAACGTGGCCGCGGCGATTGCGGCCGTGCAACCGGCCGGCGTGGATACGGCCAGCGGCGTCGAAAGCTCGCCGGGGCACAAAGATCCTGAGCTGACGCGGCGTTTTGTCGCGGCGGCGCGCGCGGCGCTGCTTCCTTAACTTTTGCGAGAAGACGTGATGTCCGATCCTCAGGCACCCAAGCGTCGTTGGCTCACCTGGACAAACCTCGCCTGGCTGGTGGTTTACCTGGCGACGATGGGAGCGGTGATTGGCAGCCTCGCGTATGCCCGCACGCAAGCGCTCGCCCGGTTCGACAACGAGAGCGCGCAACAAGCGTGGGATCAGTTTCGCACCGAGATGGAGCGTCAAACGGCGGCCGAGGACGCCTCGGTCCTGCGCCGCGTGCCGGGCGAATCCGAGCCGCCAACGCTGCGGTTGTTGCGCGATTATTACGGAACGACGCTCGGCATCGCGCTGTTACTCTCATCCGCACTGTTCGCGACGCTGATGGTCATGATCCGTGGGGTTGTGAGCGGGGAGAAGTTCGTGCCGCATGATCGTCAGTAGGCCGCCCGCCGCGTGATGGCGACTCGGCGCTACTCGCTCTCGCGCACGCTGAACTCCAACTTCCAGCGGGCGTCGCTGGCGGTGCTAACGCACCAGAGCTCAAAGACGCCCAGTTCGGTCAGCTTCGACTGAAACCGCACCGGCACGTAGTTGCCGTCGGTCTGCTCGGCGGTGGCGGAGAGGGTCGTCTCCAGCGGGTCGGTCTCGTGCAGTTCTTCTTCGTCGATCACGGGAAGCAAGTCGCCGGGGCGATCCTGTTTGCGCGTCGGCGAACTAAAGAAACGAAACGACGCCGGCTCGCCGACGACGAGACCCACGTTGCCGGTCGGCACGTCGCATTCGGTCCCTTCTTCCATGCCGAAGGGAACCACGCAGAGCGCTCGCAAGGGACGCGGCGCGCCCGGAATCGCCAGGCCGGCCGTTTCAATACCGACATAATAGGAACGCGCCGTGCCGCCCCGAATGCGCATCCCGCCGCGCTCTTTCGTCCACGCGTAATACGCCGCGCCGCGGGCGACGGCATGATCGAGGTCGTGATCGCCAGCGAGGATTTGCGCGGAATGCTCCGCGTGTGCTTCTTCAGCCCAGGCGCCGAGCACCTCCACAAGGCGTGTTTTCAAGGCCTCGGCTTTGAAAACGCCGCCGTTGAACAAAAGCTGCGAAGGAATCACCGGCGCTGCCTGAGAATCCTCATGCGCCGCCAGAAACGCGGCTAAATGTCGCGTGATGGCCGTGTCTGATTCATACGGCAAGCCCATTTCCTGAAAGCCGCTCGCCCGTAGGCGTTGGGGGCGATCTTGCAGTTGGCTTTGCGGAAAGAAGCCGTCCACCAACAGTGCAGCGACTTCCGCGCGAGTCACTTCGACCGAGACCGTGCCGCCAATCAAGCGACTGCCGCGGCCGAGCACCGAAATCGTATGCCGCTCGGGACCGCTCTCCGCCAAGACCGCTTCTTTCGCGGCGCGACAGGAATGCCAAAGCGCGACCGATTGCCACGGATCGAGCTTGATCCCTTTCTCCGCAAACTTACCGGCGACGTAGTGCGCCAGCGCGAGGTCCATGTTGTCGCCGCCGATTAGCAGATGGTTGCCAACTGCCAGGCGGCGCAACTGCAACTCGCCTTGCTCTTCGGCCACGCCGACCAGCGTCAGGTCAGTCGTGCCGCCGCCAATGTCACAGACCAGCAGCCGATCGTTGACTTTCAAGTGCTTGCGCCAGCGGTCCCCCACACTCGCCAGCCACGCATAGACGGCCGCCTGCGGCTCTTCGAGCAGCACGAGGTTCGCGGGGAGTCCGGCGGCAAGCGCGGCTTCGCGGGTCAGTTCGCGGGCACTCGCATCAAACGAAGCCGGCACGGTGAGCACGACCTGTTGTTCCGCCAGCGGCGCATCGGGATGGGCATGTTCCCAGGCGGCCACCAAATGTTCGAGATACTTGCGCGACGCCTCGACCGGCGAGAGTTTGGGAACGTCCGGCGGCGCGTTCCACGGCAAGATCGGCTGATGGCGATCGACGCGACTATGACAGAGCCAGCTCTTGGCGGCGCTAATCGTGCGATCGGGAACTTCCGCAGACTGCCGCCGCGCAAACTCACCCACCACGGTCGAAATCCCCGGCTGCCAAGGCAAGCAGAACGCGCTGCTGGTAACTTCCTGTTCGTGCGCCAAGTATGCGAACGAGGGGAGCGCGGTGCGCGATTCCAGCGTATCGGCCGACACAAGTTGCGGGATTTCAAGCAACTGAATCTCAGGCGATTCCACATCGAGCGGCGCGTAGGCCAACACGCTATTGGTGGTGCCTAGATCGAAGCCAAGTACGTAACGGGCCATTATTTTAGCTCCACCTCCGCGGGGGCGAGAATCATGGCCGCCTGTTTCGATCCCGACCATTGGGGCATTTGACAGCGTTTGGCTTGCCAGCCGTGGTGCGTCAGCGTTCCCCGAAACGGCGCGTTGCCGGTCACGTTGCCGGTCAGCCGATAGACGCCTGCATCAAACCCGGCGGGAACTTCCAGCGTGGCGCCTTCGCTCTCGCTCGTCACAGGCTGAATCTCGAAGATCCGCTGTAGCACGTCGTTGCAGCCCCGTAGCACGTCCCGGGCGGCGGCGCCCACCTGGGCATCCTCATACTGGGTCAGAGGCTCCTGAATCAGATCGAGAAACCGAGCCTCGCGCTGCAAGGTCGCGAGCAGCGTGAGCGCATCACTGCGGATCGGCGGCTTCGGGGCGGTGGGCGCCGGGGCTGGTTTTTCACTCGCCGGCGTGTCGCTTTTTGGCAACGTGCCGTCTCGAAATAGCCTCTCCACCTGAATTGCGGATTCCCGCTGAAAGAGCACCTTGAAGAAAGCCTGAAAGGCCAGCCCGATTCTTCCCATCTGCTTATCTTTCAGTAGGTTACGTCGTCAAAATGATTCTGGACGCCAAGCCTCACAAGCCGCCCCACCCGCACTCCCTGCGGTCCGATTTGCGCCAGGCGGTGTTTGGACCACCATTTGCAACCAGAAGTGGACATCTATGATTGCCCCCAGATTGCCAGCAGAGTGACCAAAAGCATGACAGCAACGCACCTTCTGGTTATCGTGAATCAGTGGCGAATGGGAAGTGGCCAACCAACATTCTGCGGGGTGCCGGAACAGCGCTCCAGCAGCGGTGGTCACGAGCGCGTCGCTGCTACGTTGCGTCGTCGCCGCACAGGTCATCAGGGGACTGTGTAGTAAATCCCATCGCCAGGTCGGCAGGGGCCGCTTAGGGACCAAGCGGTCGAGTTTTGAGGATCAACTTAGAGGCACTTCTACTCCCGGAATTTTCGCACATGTCGTTGGACAATCGCCGCACCCATCGCTGGTCGTCACTTTCTCTCTTTGGCGCCGCGAAATCCAAGCAGCGCAAGCGTGACCTCACGCGCTACGCGCGCCGCTCCGCATTGCGCCTGGAACCGCTCGAGTCGCGCGAGTTGTTATTCGCCGATTCGATCAGCCTCTTGCCGATCTCCGATTCCGGCGTCCCAGGCGACGGAATCACCAACGCTCAACAGTGGCAAGTCGAAGTGACCGGCGTCACCGACGGCGCGACGGTGGGGCTCAAGCTGTCAGGGACGACGGAAAACGATTTCCTGGCTGTCGGCGTCGCGGAAGGGACTTCGATCATTCTCACGCTCGATTCGACGGATGTTGGCGGCTTTGCTGACGGGCCGGTCTCGCTCGTGGCGCAAGAGATCGTCAACGAGATTCCCAGCGAAGACTCGGCAGCGCTGGTCGTCACCAAAGACACGACGATTGGCGCCTTTACCTCGACCCCGCCTACGACCGCGACGCTGGGTGTTGACCTGGCCTATGACGCCGGACATGCCGACGAAGGGGAGACCGGCTTTACCTATGAGTTGGTCGCGCCGTTCCCCACCGGCGCTGCGATCGATGCTTCCAGCGGCCTGATTACTTGGACGCCAACGCTTGACCAGATCGGCGCGCACGGTTTCCAAATCAAAGCCACCGACATTGCCGGCAATGAGTCCACGCAAGATGTGAACTTGATCGTCGCTCCGCCGGCACCTAGTGCGCCGGACCTCGCGGAAGGCTCCGATAGCGGCTTGAACGACGACAACATCACCAACGCCGGTACCTGGGCAATCGAAGTCGCCGGCGTCATCGACGGCGCTACCGTGGAGCTATTCCTTGGCGCCACTAGCGTCGGTACGTTGGTCGCCAGTGGCACGAGCGTGACGTTCAGCGTCGATATGTCGAGCGCGGCGGAAGGTTCTTATAGCTTCACCGCGACCCAACAAGTCGACGGTGTGCCGAGCGAAGCGAGCGCGGCGATTGTCGTGACCAAGGATTCCGTGATCGACCCGTTGACCTCCACGCCGCCGACCACCGCGACCGTGGATGTGGAACTGACCTACAACGCCGAGCATGGGGAAGAAGGCGATGCCAACTTCGTCTATGCCTTGGTCAGCGGCCCGGCCGGCGCCGTGATTGATCCCACGACCGGCGTGTTCACTTGGACGCCGGTCGTTGCTCAACTCGGCCTGAACCAGTTCCAAATTCAAGTCACCGACGCCGCCGGGAATGTCAACACGCAAAACTTAGAGATTACCGTTTCCGCGGCGGCGACCGGTCCCGTGGCCCCCAGTGCGCCCGATCTGCACGCAGACTCTGACCTGGGCGCCGAGAACGACGACAACATCACTAGCAGCACGAGTTGGGAGATTGTCGTCGGCGGCGTCGAAGTAGGCGCTGCGGTGGATTTATTCCGTGATGGAACTAACATCGGCTCGACCGTCGCCGCTGATACGAGCGTGACGTTCATCGTCGACGCCTCGAGCTTGGCGGACGGCGTGTATTCGTTTACCGCGTCGCAAACGGTCAACAGCGAAACGAGCCCTGTGTCCAGCGCGACCGTCATCACCAAGGACACCGTGATCGACGCCGTGAGCTCGACCCCGCCGACCACCGGCCTGGCAGGCGCGCTCATTACGTATGACGCTGAACATGCCGAGGAAGGGGACAGCGGCTTCGTCTATTCGCTGGAAAATGCTCCTACAGGCGCCGGCATCGACCCGGCCACCGGCGTCTTCACCTGGACTCCAGCAGGCGATCAAACAGGCAGCAACCAGTTCACAATTCGCGTGACCGACCTGGCCGGCAACACGACGACCCAAGCGCTCGATATCGACGTCGCTAGCGTCAATGTGCCCACCGCGCCAAGCCTGGCGAGCGGATCCGATACGGGGGCTCTCGATACCGACAATATCACCCGCGCGGCGAGTTGGGAAATTGTTGTGGACGGCGTGCTGGACGGCGCGACGGTCGAACTCTTCCGCGGAGGAATCAGCGCCGGGACGCTGGTCGCCAGCGGAGCGACGAGCGTGACTTTCACGCTGGATGCGTCGGCGTTCGCCGAAGGTTCGCATGCGTTCACGGCCACGCAAACAGTCGGCGTGGTGACGAGCGGCCTCTCTGGCGCGACGACGGTAGTCAAGGACACCACGATCAACGCCTTGACTTCGACGGCTCCGACCGAAGCCACGATTGACATTCCGTTCACTTACAACGCCGAGCACGAAGAAGAAGGGGACGCGAACTTCGTCTACGCGCTCGTCGACGGACCGACCGGCGCCGCAATCGACGCGGCCACCGGCGTTCTCACCTGGACGCCGACAGCGGCGCAGTCCGGCTCGAATCTGTTCCAAATCCAAGTGACCGACGCGGCCGGCAACATCACGACGCAGTCGCTTGATATTAACGTGTCCACCACGCCGGCCGCCCCCGCGGCGCCGGACTTGCTCGCCGCCTCCGATAGCGGCGTCTCGCAGAGCGACAACATCACCAACATCAACAGTTGGCAAATTCAAGTCAATGGTATCATCGCTGGGGCGACGGTCGAACTGTTCCGCGACGGCGCCAGCGTTGGTACGGAGGTCGCCAGCGGCAACAGCGTCACGTTTACCTTCGATGCCACGGGCCTGGCCGATGGCACGTTCGCCTTCACGGCGACGCAAACGATCAACAGCGTCACCAGCAACGTGTCCGCCGCCACGAACATCGTCCGCGATACCCTGGTTCCCGGTGCGTTTACCACCCTCGCGCCGACCAACGCGCTCGTCGGCACGGATCTGAATCGGAATGTCGAGAGCGAAAGTGAAGGGGACGCCGGCATTTTCTACGCGCTGGTCAATGCGCCGGCCGGTGCGACGATCGATCTCAACACCGGCGTCATCACCTGGACTCCAACCGTCGCCCAAGTCGGCACGCAGACCTTCCAGGTGCAAGTCTCCGACGGGGCCGGCAACGCGCTGACGCAAAACGTGAGCCTCCTGGTCGCCGATCCGAGCATCGACGCCCCCGACCTGGTCGCGTTCGCCAAAGCTCTGGCTGCCGGCGGCGCGATCTACTACGGGGCCGATTGGTGCCCGCATTGCACGGCGACCAAGGCCCTTTTCGAAGATGGCAAGGATTTCCTCCCGTTCGTCGAAGTGACGAATCCCGATCATTCGCTGAACCAGATCGGGATCGACAATAACATTACGACCTTCCCGACCTGGGTATTCCAGGACGGCGGCCGATTGACCGGCGAACTGTCGCTGCAGACGCTCTCGGAGCGCTCCGGCATTCCGATCAACTACGGCCACACTCCGTCGCTCGCGCCGATCGACGATGTCACCGTGCTGCACGACGCGCCGCTCAATATTCCGCTCAACGGTTACGATCCCAATGGCGGTCCGCTGACCTACACGATCAACATCGCCGATCCCTCGGTCGTGACCGGCGAACTGCTCGACGGCGCCAACCGTAGCCTGAAAATCACGGTGCAGAAATACGGCGAGATGATCGTCTACCTGTTCGAGGACGACGCGCCAAACACGACCGGGCAAATCATCGCCATCGCCCAAGCCAATGGCTACGACGGCACGATCTTCCATCGCGTCATCAGCGGCTTCATGATCCAAGGAGGCGATCCCGATGGCAATGGCATGAACAACGAGAACCAGCCGGAGTTTGACGATGAGTTCAGCGTGAATCTGATGCACATCGTCAAGGGGCTGTTGTCGATGGCCAAAGCCGGCGACGACACCAACACGTCGCAGTTCTTCATCACCGCCGCGCCGACGCGCGGGCTCGACTTCCAGCATTCCATCTTCGGTATCGTCGTCGAGGGAGACGCTGTCCGCGCCGGCATCGAGCGCGTCCCGACTGACGAGAACGACCGCCCGCTCACCAATGTCGTCATCAGCGATGTCGAGGTCTTTGTCGATCCCGAGAACGGCATGTTGCGGCTGAAAGCGGCTTCCGGCGTCACCTCCGGCAGCACGCAAGTGACCGTCACCGTCACCGACCAGGACGGCCACAGTTCGCAAGAATCGTTCACCGCCACGGTGGCTTTGGACACCATCGACACGCCGCCGTTTCTGGGCCCGATCGGCCCGGTCTCCACGTCCGCCGGTGCGCCGGTCAACGTGCAATTGACCTCGACGGACGTGCAAGGCAATGCCGTCTATTACGATGCGGTGCTCCCCACTGAATCCGACCCGTACACGATGACCGTCGACCACAATACCGGCCTGGTGACGATCACTCCCAAGGCCGGGTTCATGGGCTCTTTTGACGTCACGGTCGGCGTGCGGCAAGCGACTGCGGTGCCGAACATCAACGATCAATTCGACCGCCAGACGTTTTCGGTGACGGTGGCTCTCGGCGCGCCTGCGACGCCGGACCTGTCGGCCGCCTCCGATAGCGGTTCGTCGAACACCGACAACATCACCAATGCCTTGAGTTGGCAGTTTACGGTCGGCGGCGTAATGAGCGGCGCCACGGTCGAACTGCTCAACGGCAGCACCGTCGTCGCTAGCGGCGTCGCCGCAGGCACGACGATCACGCTGACGATCGCCGACACGTCCACGTTTGCCAACGGAGCGGTGCAAATCACCGCGCGGCAGCGCCTTAATGACCAGACGAGCCCGGTATCCGCAGCGCTGACGATCACCAAGGACACCGTCCCCCCGGTGGCGTTCACCTCTACGCCGCCGAATTCCGCCATCGCCGGCGCGGCATTCACTTACAACGCCGAGAACCCCGATGAAGGGACCGCCGGCTTTGTCTACTCGCTCGGCAACGCTCCCACCGGCGCTTCCATCAATCCCGCGACCGGCGTGATCTCTTGGACGCCGACGACGGCGCAGATCGGCGCGCATGCATTCAACGTTCAACTGGCCGACGTGGCCGGCAACGTCCGCACCCAAGCCTTGAACATCACCGTCCTCAGCGACCAGGTGCAGCTCGTTGCGTTCCATGTCGTGATCACCGATCTCCTCGGCGACGAAATCACCGAGATCGAGGAAGGCGAGGACTTCCTGGTGAAGATCTTCGTGCAGGACGTGCAAAGCACTCCGGCCGGCGTGTTCTCCGCTTATACCGACGTCACCTACGATCCGGCGCTCGCGACGATCAAGCCCCCCATCACCTTTGGCTCCAGCTTCCCCAACGCCCGTTCGCAGAACGTGACCACGCCGGGGCTGATGGATGAGGTCGGCGGCACGGCGAGCCTATCCGGTTTGGGCGCTGGGCAATTTGAAGTCTTCCATGCGCGCTTCACCGCCACCGCGCAAGGGACGCTCGCGTTCGCGACCAACCCGGCCGACGACACATCCGCCCATCCGGTGCTGCTCTTCAACGTCGGCTCGGTGATCCCCACGAACCAGGTCACGCACGCGTCTTCGTCGCTGACAGTCGTGGCGTCTGTTGGCGCGGCGGCGGATTCGTTCACGGTCTCCGAGGACTCGCTGAACAATACGCTCAACGTCCTCGCCAACGATACACTCCCCAATGGCGTCCCCGGCCCGCTCACGATCGCCTCCGTCACGCAGCCGAACACCGGCGGTACGGTTTCCATCTCCAACGACAATTTGCAGTTGATTTTCACCCCCACGCCAGACTTCTCCGGCGCGGCCACGTTCTCGTACACCGTCACCAACGGCCAAGGCTTCACCGATACGGCCACCGTGACGGTCAATGTCGAGAATCTCAACGATCCTCCCACCGCCAACGATGACGCGTTCACCGTAGCGGAAGACAGCGGCGCGACCACGCTCGATGTGTTGGCGAACGACTCCTTCTTCCCTGATCCGCAAGAAACGTTGATCGTCTCCGCCTTGACGCAACCTGCCAACGGCACCGTTGCGATTGGCCCCAACGGCGCGAACGTCATCTTTACGCCTGCGGCGAATTTCAACGGCACGACCACCTTCACCTACACGATTAGCGATGGTCATGGCGGCCTCGACACGGCCACCGTGACGGTCACGGTCACGCCGGTCAACGACAATCCGACCGCCACGAACGATACCGCGACCGTCGCCGAAGACTCCGCCGCCACGACGATCGACGTCCTCGCCAACGACTCCTTCGCGCCCGACGTCGGCGAGACGCTGACCATCATCGGCATCACCCAAGGCGACAAAGGCGGCATCGTAACGATCACCAACAACGGCGCGAATCTGTCGTACCAACCGGCGGCGAACTTCAACGGCACGGAAACCTTCACCTACACCATCAGCGACGGCAACGGTGGCACCGCCACTGCCACGGTCACCGTCACCGTCACCCCGGTGAATGACAATCCCACCGCGACCAATGACACCGCGTCGGTGGTCAAGAACGCCCCGGCCACGACCATCAACGTCTTGGCCAACGATTCGAGCGCACCGGACACCGGCGAAACGCTCACCATCACCGCCGTCACCCAAGGCAACCACGGCGGCACGGTCGCCATCGCCACCGGCGGTACTTCGTTGACCTACAAGCCCGCCGCAGATTTCGTCGGCGCCGAAACCTTCACCTACACCATCAGCGATGGCAACGGCGGAACCGCTACCGCCACCGTCACCGTCACGGTGCAGGACTTCATCCCCAGCGACATCGCAGGCTACATCTACATCGACGCCAACCGCAACGGCCTCAAGGATGCTGGCGAAGTCGGCATCGGCGGCGTGACCGTGACCCTGGCCGGCACGACCACGAGCAGCCAGAACGTCAACACGACCGTGACGACCATGGCCGATGGCTCGTACAAGTTCACCTCCGTCGCCCCCGGCACCTATACCCTCACGCAAACGCAGCCGACGTTCGTCGTTGATGGGGCCGATACGCTTGGCTCGCATGGCGGATCCAAGCCGCTCAACGATCGGTTCTCGTTCACGGTCGCCGAAGATTCGCACCTCGCTGGTTACAACTTTGGCGAACTCGGCCGCGAAGCACGCTTCGTGTCGATCAGGGACTTCCTCACCTCCACCCCGACGCACGCCACGATGGCCAGCGTCACATCCAGCGGCGCATCGAGTTGGGTCACGCTGGACGGCGCCGGTTTCGACGCGACCACGCAAGCGTCCGTCACGCGCAATGCCGCCAAGACCGAACTGACCATGCTCATCACCGAGAATGGCCAGCAGCTCAGCACGACGATTCCCATGACCGACCCCCGCGTCACCGTCATGGGCGAGAGCGCTGGGGCCATGTTGCTTCGCATTGCTGGCAGCCGCTCGTCGTTCACCTTCACGCCGGTCAGTTCCGGCAGCGGCGAACCCTCCGGCGAGCCAGGTTCCGCCAGCTTCGCTCCCCTGGTCGCTCCCCCTGTAGCGCCGCGCATGGCGCCGCCTGCGGCCGGCGAACCCGTCACGACTTCGAGCAACAGCGCGCCTCCGGCGCTCCCCGGTCCCGCAGGGGAACCGGCGATCGCAGCGGCGCCGCTCACGTCGCCGGTGTTGAGCTTTGATTCCGCCTCGGTGGGCGCTTCGCTCGCACTCGCTTCCAATGGCAGCCTCCCGGTATCTTCCAGTAGCCTGGTTGGTCCCACGGCGCCACTGGCCGGACTTGATTCGTTGCCCAGCGTGGCCGCCAATGTGCCGTCCACCACTCCAGCCAATGTCAGTCCGACCAACTACATCGCAGGCGGTTCCAGCAATGGCCTGTTAATCTCCCCACAGCAGGACAATCCCCAGAGCGACGACTTAGATTCCGACGAGCAGAACTCAGAAGACCAGCCGGCGTCTGCCGACGAGCCGAACCAGGCCGAAGCGATCCAGCAGGCCGCGCTGGAGCACTGGAACGAAGAGGACTGGTCGTGGCTCAAGTCGCACGCCGACGAAGAGGACGAGAGCGTCCCAGGCGAAGCGGTGGATGAGGTCATGGCGGCCGAATCGTGGGGTCTCTAAGTTCTCAGGATCGACAAGGAGTCCACTGTGTCGGCACACGTCTTTCAGGACTTCCCGCAACTGGTCGCAGCGCTAGGCGAACCGCCGGCGCGCTGCGACCTCGGTCCCGGCCAGGCGCAGCTCGCCGAGCGCGCGGCGCTGGCCAGCCTGGATGACGAAACGTTGTTTGCTGGCGCTCGGGTGCGGGATCGAGCGCTCGCGAAGTGCTGTCATAGCGGCCTCTGGTTGTTATATGATTCCCTCGACCAGTCGCACGAGCTAAGCCAGGAGATCGCAACGACTGAAGGAAGCTACTGGCACGGGATCATGCACCGCCGTGAGCCTGATTATGCGAACGCTAAGTATTGGTTCCGCCGCGTGCCGCAGCATCCGGTGTATGACATGTTGAAGGCGGAATCTCAACAGCTCGCGTCGCGGCACGAGCTCGACCCGCCGGCCCAGTTTCTCGCCGCGAGCGATCCGTGGGATCCGAACGCGCTGGTCGATCTCTGCGAAGCCGTCGCGCGCGGGCGTTCGCACTGCCGCGCGCTCGCGGAAGAGGTCGCGATGTGCGAGTGGCGGTTGCTGTTTGCGTACTGCTATGCCGGCGCGATCGGCCGCTAAAATCGCTACAATTGCTCTCCTCTTCGCGGCGTTTTGCGCTCCTCGCCGCCTGCGGCGCGCGCAGGATGGACGTTGGGCCAGCCGCGCAGCACAATAGAATTCGTTTAGCTCTCAGCGCTGCATCGCGAGGTATGGTACGCATGGCTTTTCAGTTTCAATGTCCCCAGGGGCATCTGCTCGAAGGCGAAATATCGCAAGCAGGGCAAACATGCCATTGTCCCACGTGCGGCATAGCGTTCATCATTCCCGCGCCGCTCCCGGCCCAGGTGGAAGCGGCCGCGCCGGTGATGGAAACATCCCAGCCTGCCTATCCCCAGGTCGGTCCCGGCGTGAAGACCACGTTGCCGGGCCTGGCGGAACAACCGACCCTGTACCACATCCCTTGTCCCAACGGCCACGAACTGGAAACGCCGCCGGACATGTTCAATCAAGACGTGCTCTGCCCCACCTGCGGCGCGCAGTTCCGCTTGCGCGAGCGAGACAGCGTTGAGTTCAAACGCAAACAACAGGAAGCGCAGGAGAAGAAGGACGCCGCCGCCGGCAAAGCCTGGTTCAATTGGGCCGTTATTATTGCGGTGCTAGTCGTCATCTTCATGGTCGCGCTGATGATGTTCGCCGCTGGCTCTTGAGGCCGAACTACAGTTGCCCACTCGCGCGGTCGATCGCCTCCAGTAGATCCTGACGCAAACTCGCCTCGACCTTATCCGCGGCCGCGCGGGATTTCGCGAGCATCTCCGCGGCGGACGACTTCATGCCGGCGGCGGCCATTTGCCTGGCGATTTCGAGATACGCATAGCTTTGATTGATCGGTTCGGCGATCTTGGCCGCTTCGTCTTGGGCTTCCGCAAACGCCGCCTTCGCCTCGTCGCCCCGCTGGAGCTTGCTGAGCGTCGCCCCGGCAACGGCCAGTGCGTCGCACCGTTTGCGCGGGTCGGGAATCTCGCGGGCCGTTTGCAGCCCCTGCTCGATCAACCGCGTGGCCGCGTCGCTATCATCGAGTTGCGAATGCGCCGCGGCGAGTTGCAGCCAGACCATCGCCTTCTCAGCAGGCTTTTCGACTTTGGCGGCTTCCTCTTCGGCATTCTTGAGATAGATGCCGGCAATGTCTGGCTCCTTGAGCGTGACGCCGTAGGCCACGGCCATCTTCCCGGTCGCCTCGGCCTTCTGGGCGGGATCGGTGACTTCGTCCACGGCGCGGCTCGCCGCCTTGAGCAGATCCTTCGCGCCGCTGGTGCTGCCGGCTTTGTCTTGCGCGGCGATCACGGAGCAAATCGTCTCGACGCGCGTCGCAGGAGCTTCGACCGTCTTGGCCGCCTCGGCCGCGGCCCCGAGCGAACGCTCAGCCCCGGCAAAGTCGCCTGCCTCGCGCTGTCTGGCGGCGACGCGAATGAGCGCCACGACGCGGGCCTCCGGCACCGGATTCGACATCGCCTGCTTCACTTGCGCGTCCAGCGAAGGCCCCTTGGACTCTCCGCCGCCGCAACCGACGCTCGCGAGCAAAACCGCCGCTAATACCCAGTTCGCCACTTGCCGCATGATGGATCCTTTTCCTTGTGTCGTGAGGTGAATTGCTGAGATTGGGACGTTCCGCGCAGCGGCCTAAAACACCGGTTGAATCTCCCGGAGCCTCGCTTCCGCCACTTGCATCAGCGCGTCCTCGGCGGCTTCGTCGACCGCTTCATACGTGACCGAGAACCGCAAGAACGAACCGGCGTCATCCCACGGAACGGTCACAATCGATTGTTCGGTAATCAAGTATTGGCTCGCCGCCTCCGCGTTCTCGAAATTCACGCCGCTCGCCAGGCCTTGGGGCGCGCGGACATAGAGGAAGTACGTCCCGCCGGGCATGGCCGCCTTGAAACCGCAGCGGGTGAGCATCTCAACGAGCTTCTTCAAGCGGCGGCGGTACTTCTCACGCGTCTGCTCGGGAATGCTATCGTCATCCAATGCGGCGGCGGCGGCTTTTTGAATCGCAATGAACTGGCCGCTATCGCAGTTGTCCTTGACGTCGGCGAACGCCTGGACGAGCTTCGCGTGCCCGCAGACCCAGCCGATCCGCCAGCCGATCATGTCCCAGCCTTTGCTGAGACTATGCACTTCCACGCCGACCTCTTTCGCTCCGGGGATCGACAGAAAGCTCAGCGGCGGGCCATCGAAGGAGAGCATCATGTGCGCGGCGTCTTGCACCACCACCACGTTGTGCCGCTGCGCGAACGCGACAACCCGTTGGTAGAACTCTTGCGTCGCCGTTTTGCCGGTGGGGCTGTTGGGATAGTTGATCACCAACAATTTGGCTCGGTCCGCGATCTCCGCCGGGATGTTCGCCAGGTCGGGGAAAAAGTTGTTTGCAGCCAACAGCGGCAAGCGATACACCGTGCCGCCGTAGTACCGGGTGTGCGTCCCGGCCACCGGATAACCCGGGACCGTCATCAGCGTCACGTCGCCGGGGTTGATGAAGCACGCAGGGAGCATCGCCAGCGCGGTCTTCGAGCCGATGCAGTGGTTGACTTCCGTGACCGGGTCGATCTGCACGCCGAAATTGCGCTGCATGAAGCGGGCGGCCGCTTCCTTGAACTCCGCAATGCCGTTATCGGCGTAGCCTCGGTTCGCCGGCACGTTGATCTCGGCAGCCAGGCGGCGGCGAATCGATTCCGGCGCCATCGCGTCGTTCTCGCCGATGCCGAAATCGACCAACGCCCGCTCCGGATGCTCCGCTTTGGCCTTGCGTTTGGCCCGTTTGATCTTTTCAAACTTGTAGATCTCGGTCCCAGTGCCGTAAGCCTTGCCGCCGATCCGTTCGGCGAATAAGTCCTGAAAGTACGGTTCGCTCATGATGTTTGTTAATCGTCAAGAAATCGAGCACGGTCGCCACGCTTGGCTTTCCTCGCGCTATCGGAAACCCTTCATCGTTCCGCCCCCGGCAGGTCGCGTCAATGGGGTCGAACGCAGACACAGCCCGCAATCGTTGACGACGCATAAGAATACCACTTGCGCATTAAGTTGTCAATAGATATTTACTACATTTACCGCCTCGCTCCGCGGCGCTGCCGCCGCCGCACCCCACCAATGACGTCGATTATTAGCGCGTTTTGCGCACGCTCCGTGGGGACTTTCGACTGCCGAAAGCCACGTCAGGTCAACGCTCACCAGTCCCACATCCGTTCACCGCGAACCCCACCAGTGAGGACAAACATTAGCGATGCGCGCACAAGGCAGTTTTCGTAAACTATTGAAATAAAATAACTTGCGTCATTCGATGAAATTACCGCTGGGCAATATTAGCTACTAAATAACCCATTTGCGGGGTTCGCATTCCAGGCGTGAAATACGGCAAAAATTCGTCTGTATTCAGGAGCGCTCACGCCCCTTCTCCCCGCAGCGGTATTAGGCCCCCGCTTGAGCCCGTGTAGATTCCCACCACCCACCGCCTGACCCCGTATTCAGGGGAGTTCACGCCCATTCTCGCTGCGCGGCTTTCGCCGTGGAACTCGATGGCAGATCCTCGTCCGCGCACCAAAAAAGGCTCCCTGCAAGCGCCGGGAGCCTTTTTGGTTTTTCGTTCGATCCGTCGCTCCGCTTAATCCGGCAGGTCGATGTGTTCTTCCTGCGCGGCTAAGCGAAGCTTGTTGATCGCGCGGGCTTCGATCTGGCGGACGCGTTCCTTCGTCACGCCCATCTCGGCGCCCACCTGCTTGAGCGTCAGCGGCTCGTGTCCCCGTTCGAGGCCGAAGCGGCTGATGATAATCTGTTGCTCACGCTCGTCGAGGCGCGAGAGGATCTTACCGATCTGCTGCTCGCGTTGCTTCTGCGCGCTTTCGAGTTCGAGCTGGTCGCTACGAATGTCTTCCTGACCGGAAAACAGTTCGTCGGCCGTCGTACGGAAGCGGTCGCGATGTTTGAATTCCTCCGGAATGGTCCGGGCGAAATTCTTCATAATCGCCCAACTCGCGTACGTGCTGAACTTGTTGCCGCGCGAGTAGTCGAACTTCTCAGCGGCGCGAATCAGCGACATGTTGCCGTCACTCACCAAGGTGAAGAAGTCGTCCGACGCAGTCACGTGCCGCTTGGCGATCGAAACCACCAGCCGCAGATTCGCCTGCACGATTTGATTCTTCATCTTGACCGCTTCGTCGTACAACCTCTCGATCTCATCCATCGTGCTCGACTTGGCGCGGCCCGGATCGAGCGTGTCGCGCAACTTCGACGCGGTGCACTTGAGGTAGTTAAACTTCCGGAACAGGTGATACTCCTGCTCCCGCGTCAGCAGCGGCACCTCGTAGAGCGACGCCAGGTACGGCGGCAAACCACTGGGTGCGCGCACTTTCCGCGCCGTCCCTTCCACGACCGGCATCGGCCCAAGGATTTCCTCGGCGACGCCCGCCTGGCTGAAGATCTCGTTGTCCATGAAATCGAGCGGCAGTTCCATAATCCGCTTCGCCCGCATCTCGTTGATGATGCGGTAGATGCTGGTCTTGGTTCGGCAATGCCGCTTGGCCAATACATCGACCGATTCGCCCCGGCGATAGTGCTGGTAAATGCGCTGCTTGGCGTCGTCTCCCATCGGCCCGGACTGTTCCGGGAAGATGGCCATCTCGGGATGTTTCTGGTCGAACTGCTTGAGGGTGTAACGGATGGTTTCCACGCTGCGATTCATGTGCTTGGCGATCCGCCGCGCAATCTCCGAGGGGCAGCCGCCGACATGTGCGAACCGCCGCGCACGCTCGACGATCTCGCTGCGCTCCACGTCCGTGAGCTGGCTGAACCGCTGGCCGCGCTTCACCCGCTCTTCGTTGCGCGCCACAAACTGCTCCACGCTGCTCTGCAAGAAGCCCACACGCTTGCGGCCATCGAACACAAACCGCCGGCTCACCAGCCCTTGCTGGCGCCACCGCGAAATGGTCTTGGTCGAAACGTTGAACATCTGCGCGAGGTCTTCGACGGTGTGGACCGGCTCGCCCACTTCCTCAATCGGAAGGTCGGCCGCGTCGGTCACATCTTCCACGAACAATCCCAAATCGTGCCGCGCTTCGTCGCCGGAGATCAACTCGCGCGGAGCGGTTTCCGGGCGAAACTCGGTAATCCGATAAAGCAGGTACTCGTAAGGATATTCGCGCTTCGGATCCAGTTCGTTCAACAACCGCTCGGCGCGATTCGCCTGCTCAACCTTGCGGTCGCGCGGCGCGAAACGAACCTGATGGTCGCGTAACTGGCGAAGTACTGTGCTGCGGTATTCTGTATGCATGATGTTATTCCCTTCTCCGCTGTCCAAGCACGCCGGTGTTCCTTGCGACGGCTCGTCGCCCGCGTGGCCTGAAGCCAACGATCAGCCCTCCGCTCCTAGAGTGCTGCAATCGGCAATCGTCGTGGAGAGCACCTTGCCGCAATCAACCAAGCCGCGTAGTGCGGTGCGTGAGGCGTTCTAACCCTTGACTTTTGCCAGTACCCCTTTTACGCAAGCTTGAGAAATTTGGTTCGCGGCCAAAATATTTTTCCCCAAACTAGTTCGGGCACCCCTCCTATTCGTCACGAAATGACCGGCCCTCTAAAGACTACCTCGCGACTGCCCTTTAGGCGGCCGCTCCCCGGTCACTAAGCGTCCACTGCGTTTATAGGCGAAAACCATGCCGAAAAACTTCGATGCGAGACCCGCCGCTCTTTTCCCGATAGATAAGTAGGCTAAAAGGTTCGCCAGAGGCCGATAAATAGGCGAAATCGCCACTTCCCTCAGAATTGTAATGGTGCAGTTGACTGTCCTAATGGAGGGGTGTGCTGCGTTTCACTAGTGCAAAACGATACACATTTTTCTCAATCTGAGACAGTTGGTAAATCAGACTGGCAGTTTGGCAGCCACGCGTTGGACGACTGTCCATAAAGTGTTCGCCAAATGTCCAGTACTCTTTGGATACCCCTGGCCACGGAAAGGTTCTTTGCGATGATCCGCAATCGGCGACATTTCTTAACTTTGGCAGCTAGCGTAGCCGCCTGGGGGGTTTTTCCGGCCGCTGGCTTGCTTGCGGCAAATACCGTGACCCTCACACCACTGGCGACGCCTGGAAAATTGCAGAGCGTGCTCGCAGTGATTGAAGTGGAAGGGGAGTTGCGCCTCAACGCCGATGGCCAAGGGGTGAAAACCCGGCCGATGCGGGTCACGGCCAACCTGGCGTACGACGAAAAGACGCTCACGGCTGAGCAAGGCCAACTGCGTCACGTGGTTCGGCACTATAAGAAGGCCGAAGCGGATATCAAAATCGCGAGCGCCACGATCAAGAACACCTTGCGCGACGACGTCAAACTGGTCTGCGTCGACGTCGGCGAGGAGTCGGCCACCGTCTACTCCCCCTTGGGGCCGATGTTGCGCGATGAGCTGGAGCTGATCAAAGTCCCCGGCGAACCGGCGGTCTGGAACGGGCTATTGCCCACGCAACCGGTCAAAGTCGGCGAGACCTGGAAGCCGGCCGACACCACCCTCGCCAAGCTCCTGAGCATCGAGGTCGTCACGCAGGCCAATGTCACCGCGAAGCTCGTCGAGGTTAAAGCAGGCATGGCCGCGCTGGAGTTGGAGGGGACGGTGGCCGGCGCTATCGGCGGCATCGCGACCGACATCAACCTCAAAGCGAAATACAACTTCGATCTGACCAAGCGGCAAGTCACCTGGCTGGCGCTCGGACTGGCCGAAAAGCGCGCGATTGGCCACGCGGAGCCAGGCTACGAAATTACCGCCCGCGTGCGCGTTTCGCAGGCCCCGCTTGCGACGAGCGCGGAACTCGCGGACAGCCTGCTGAAGAGCTTCGACTTGACCTTCCGGCCTGGCTCAACGCTGCTGACGCACGATTCGGCCGAAGGCGCGTTCCAACTGCTGCACGACCGCCGCTGGCATGTCATGGCCGACCATCGCGATGCCACCATTTTGCGGTTGATCGACCACGGCGACTTGATCGCGCAGTGCAACATCACGCGGTTGCGCGATCAACCGGCCGATAAGAAACTCGCACTGGACGCCTTTCAGCAGGAAATTACCGGCACGCTCGGCAAGAACTTCGAGCAGGTCGTCAATGCGGAGGAAAGCACAACCGACAATGGCCTGCGTCAATTGCAGGTCATTATTGCCGGGCAAGCGCAGGATGTGCCGGTGCAATGGACCTACTACCACCTCACCGATAGCGCAGGCCACAGCACGTCGATGGTCTTCACGATGGACGCGCGCTTGGCCGAGCGGTTCGCCGAACTCGATCGCTCGCTCGTGGGGACGCTCGTGATGCGTCCGCGCCCAATTGATGAAGCGGAAGTCGCCACGCCGACCGCCGGCAGCGAGCCCGCCGCGGCCAAGTCCGCCCGAGAGCAACCGGCAGCCGTGAAAACCACCGCAAGCAGCGCCGGTGAACCTCGTCCAGCGATCCGCAAATAGCCCGACGCGTAAGGGGCGATCGATCAGTAAGTTTCCGATTTTCACGCCGGCCAAAAAATCACGACCCCATCCGCCTCGTGCGGATGGTGAGCGAGCTGGTGAGCTAAGAGCGAGCCGCACCAACACCACGACCCCATCGGGCTCGCCCCGATGGTGAAGAAGTCCTGTGGGCTACCGGCGCCACGCGGCGATCTTCAGCCACAGTTAGCTCACCATCTGGTTCACCATCCAGACGCGCTCGATGGGGTCCGGGAACTGGCAACACGGCTCAGCCGTTCAATAATGCGGCGGCTTTTCGGCCGCCGGATCGCGCGGTTCGGCGAGCCGGGACTCCAACTGCACGTGCCGGTCGGCCATCGAGCGCAACTGCGCTTCGATGTTCTCCAGTCGCCGCGCCGATTCCAGCAACACGTCGTGCAACTGTTGGCAACGATGCTCGAGATGCGTGAAGTAGATTTCGAGCTGCGTTACGCGCTCGTTCAGTTGCGGATCGTCGGCGGGCATCATAGTCCTCGTGTGGGGTTTCGTTTAAGGTTACGAGAGGTTAAGAAAAGCACAAGGACGGGGGGCGGTGCGCGACGACGCGGCTAGCGCCAGAGACGCGCCGCGTCCGTTGTTGGCGGCCTTGGGGCCACTTGCCGCTCGCCCCCGAATTCTGCTAAGCTACAGGCTTTCCCTTTTCCAGCCGGGGACGACGGGGCTGGGAGTTCGTCCATTTTGATTCTTTCAAGGGAGTCCCCGCGTGGGTGTTAAGAAATCTGGTCGTGGCCGGCGGAAGTTGGGACGTAAGAAGCGCCGCATGCGCGCGCGGATCCGCCACCGTAAGAAATAGCGACAGTTCGCCGCTGTGGGAGATCTGTCGGGCCGCGCTTGATTTGCGGTTTGTTTCCGCCTGCGCATGTGCGTGTTGATGAAGCCGCTCAAGTTTAATCACACGCGCCGCCCTTTCACCGCCACGCGCGACGCGGCTGGCGTTCCCCAGATTGAAGCTGGGAGTTGGCTCGACGCGCTCTACGGGCTTGGCTTTCTGCATGGAATCGATCGCGGTTCCCAAATTCTCTTCTCGCGCAGCGTGGCCAGCGGGCGAGGCGCCGAGCAAATCGCCGATCGGCCCGAACTGCTCGAAACCGATCGCTTCTTTCGCAGGGCGAATCTCACCGGGCGACTCGCTCAAGAGGCGCACCTGCTGGACGACTACACCTTTTCGCAACTCACCGCCTATTGCGAAGGCGTCAACGACGGCCTGGCGGAAGGGGGGCGGACCTGGCCGATGTGGGTCGTCGGCTTTCAGCCGGAAGCGTGGAATCAGGAGTCAGTGCTGCTCATCGGGCTGCTCTTGGCCTATGGCGGACTGGCGGTCTCGCAATATCATGGCGAGCGGTTGCTGCTGGAATTGATTCACGCCGGCATCAACGAACAAGGACTGAAGGATCTCTTCGCGCCGCGGCTCGACAATGTCGATTTCGCGCTGCTGCGCCAGGTCAAACTCGCCAGCCAGCTTTCTGAAGACGCCCTCGAACTGATTACCGATTTGCCGCGTCTGGCCGGCAGCAATGCGTGGGCCGTTTCGCCCCGGCGAAGCGCCACCGGATCGGCGCTCTTGGCCGGCGATCCGCATCTGGAAATCAATCGCCTCCCCGCGATCTGGTACGAAGCCGTGCTGCGCTGGGGGAATGAGTACGTCCTGGGCGCGACGCTCCCCGGCTGTCCACTGTTTGCCGTCGCCCGCACCCGGCATTTGGCCTGGAGCGTGACGTATCTCAAAGGGGACACCATCGACTATTTCATCGAGGATTGTCGCGTCGGCGGTGCTACCGGTTGGCAATATCGCCGGGGCGAGCAATGGCGCGATTTCGCGCTGCGCGAGGAGACGATCGCGCACAAGTCAGGCGAGAGCGAGACGCACAAGATTTACAGCACGGATTGCGGCGTGCTCGAAAGCGATTCGAACACGTGCGAGCCTGGCTATCACCTCGTCACGCGCTGGGCCGGCAGCGACCCCGGGTCTGGTCAGGCAATTGCCTCGTGGCTCGATATGGTCGGCTGCCGCAACGTCCGCCGCGCGATGGAGGTCGCCAAGACCTGCCATCAACCTTCCCTCTGCTGGGTCTTCGCCGATCGCGCCGGCCATATCGGTCAGCAAACCTCGGGACGCATCCCCCTGCGCGGCAGCGGCTATAGCGGACTCACCCCCATTCCCGCCTGGGATGAACGCAATCATTGGCAAGGCTGGCTGCCTGTCTATGAACTGCCTGGTCAGTACGATCCGCCGGAAGGTTTTGTCGCCACCGCGAACGAGGCGCAACAACCACTGCACGGCCCCGACATCGTCACGCAACTCGCGCCGGACTATCGCTATCGCCGCATTCGCGAACGCCTGGCCGAGCTCCCTCAAGCGACGCTGGGAGACATGCAAGCCTTGCAGTACGACGTCGTCAGCGTTCAAGCCCGCGAACTGCTCGAAATTTTCCTGCCCTGCCTGGACGAAGGTGAAATCAAGACCCAGCTCTCCGCCTGGGATGGCAACTATTCGCCGGATAGCCGTGCGGCGCCGCTATTCTTGCGACTCTACCGACACGTGATGTTGGCGGTTTTTGGCGGGCACGAAGGGATCGGCTGGCGGCGGATGGTGTACCTGATTACTCGGTGCGGCTTTTCCACGATGGTGCTCACCGCGGCCGACATTCTGCTCAAGCGCGAGCGCTCCTGGTGGTGGGAAGGCCGCGACAAGTGCGAACTGATTCGCCAGGCCGCGGCGCAGCTCGAGCCCCGCATCGATCAGAGCTGGTCGCAGATCAACTACTTTCATTTCAGCGATCGCTTCTTCGGCGGCCTATCCGTCGGCCGCTGGCTCGGTTTCGATAGCTCGAACATCCCCATGCCCGGCAACCACGCCACGCCCTTTCAAGGCCACGTCCTGCGAACCGCGACGCGCGAAAACACGTTCGCCCCCTCGTATCACTTCGTGACCGACCTGGCGACAGATGAAGCCTGGACCAACCTCCCCGGCGGCCCAAGCGAAAACCGCTTCTCCGGCTGGTACAACAACGACGTCCCCCG
Source organism: Planctomycetota bacterium (assembly GCA_963205385.1). Lineage (GTDB taxonomy): Bacteria > Planctomycetota > Planctomycetia > Pirellulales > Pirellulaceae > JAEZGD01. The sequence goes on from CAUJKE010000397.1 coordinate 41,641, forward strand.
CTGGCTAACCGGCGAATACAAACGCCTGCAATAGCCGCCTACACTCGGTAACGCTGGCGGGATGTCCATCTCCTGAAGCATCGCCCGTAGAACGGAACTAGTTCCGTTCTACCCGCATCGCCCTCGCGGTGAACGATGATGATGAAAGCCACCTGAACTCGCGCTTCCACACTGGCAAGCCAGTGCCACACGTCGACTGATGTGCCACCCCGTCGAAGTATAAATATGCGTCCCATGCAAATTAGCCTTGGCGCTCTTTGTGTTGCTGTTCTCGCGTTTTCCGTAGGTATGGTAACTGGACTTCACTTCGGGGAGGGTAGGCAACCTGGCGTTTTGAATGATGACTTTCGCTATTCGGAAGTCGACGCCTATTTTTCACAGTTCAAGCAAGGCAAATTCATCGAAACGATCCGTTTGCCCGTTCTCAACTGTGACATTGACGTTCCAATCGTCCAGAGTGTAAGGGGAGCGAGATATGGATTCGTCAAGTCGCGAGATCCATTGAATAAGTTTTGGATTATTGGGGAAGGCTACCAGATCTATGTCTACGATGACCATCATCTGTTTGTCAGCATTTCTGACTGGCACGCAATTGAGCTAGAGCGAGCCAAGGCGATTGCGCCGTGATGGCGCAAGGTCAAAACATCAACCCAAGGGCAAGTTCGACAATTCGGCATTGAGGCGGTAAGGTGGCACGGGCGGCGATGCCGAGGGGTGGCACTCCGCCGATTCGTATCGCCTGCCACCCCGGCGGGATGTGCATGCGAAAAAAGTGAAAAAGGACAGGCATAATTGCATGCTTGCTTGCATGGCCGAAAAACCAGCAATCTTGCTCGCTAAAAATCCCATTTGGCCTTTTGGCGCGAACGGAGAAACGAAGCCGCGGCTAACGGGTTTGTCGCGTTAGGAACTGTCCGCAAGTAATTTACCGGATTGGTATTTACTTGATTTTAGGTTTTCGGCCACACTGCGGCCATGCCGGATGCAGCAGTTGTGGAAGGAATCCGTGAGAAGTATTACG
>CAUJKE010000398.1 GCA_963205385.1 Planctomycetota bacterium
TTACACGCTCAAACCGACGCGCGAGCCGGGGACGAGCGAGTTGCAACGGGTGTATCAACGGCTGCAACGCCGGTTTTCAAGCGTAACCTTGCATGTCTCGGCTTATGACGCCTTGCCGCAGAGTCGGGAGCTCGCGGCCGAGTTTGTCACCCAACTGGATGCGGCGTTTCAGGATGATTTGCCGGAAAATGCGTATCGCGGGAGCGACCGGACGCCGGTCAGGCGGATCGACGGGCCGCCGCCGGGGGAGGAAGCGACGCCGACGCCCTAAACCAAAAGTCGCCAGACTTCCGTAGGTATTTATTAACAGTTATAGGCGGTGCATTTTCCGAACTCTGGCCGGTTCGCCCACGAATCGGCGAGTGCCGCGGCGGCTAGATTCTTGACGAATTGCGGGGTTTGAATCATCCTGTTTTATAACCTAAGCGGTGGGGTTAACTCTCGACCGTTGCTGGTCAGCTATCCCGCGAGGCGGCGACCCGTCCGCGTGAATACTCCTTTTCTGGACGTGGTGCGCCGCGCCCGTGCCGGCGTCACCCATTGAGGTTTTGCAATGTCTGCAACGCGAGTCATTATCCGCTTGTTTCTGGTCGTCGTGCTGATCGGCCTGGTGGGGCTAGTCTTCGTCGCTTGGCGCAACAGCGACCCGAACCTGGCGGTCACGCGGGCCGAGACGGACGTGAAGAACGAACAATTCGAAGCCGCCAAACTGCGGTTGCAATCGCACCTGCAAAAAAAGCCGGAGAACGCTGCCGCGCATCAACTGTTGGCTTCCGTCATGCTCAAGGAGGCGGAACAAAAAGGGGAAAAAGGCGAGACCTACTTCAGCAATCCAGAAGCGTTCACGCACCTCATTACCGCCGCGAACTTGAAGCCTGAGGATTTGGAACTGCAAAAGGAAGTGTTGTCGGTGTTCTTGCGCGGGAACAAGCCGCGCGAGGGCGTTCCTTTTGCCGAGCGGATTTTGGAAACGGAGCCGGAGAATGCCGACGCGCTGTATGCGGATGCAGTGAGTCTGGTCGGCAATAACAACAAGAAAGCGCCGGCGAAGATTGAAAAGCTGTTGAAGATCGGGGGAAACCGCACGTTCCAAACCTATGCGTTGGCGCTGGCTTATTACGAGCGGAACAAGAAGGAAGCGGAGATTCAAAAAACGTTTGACGAAGCGGTCGCGGCGGCGGCCGCTTTGACGGCCGAGCAGGTCAACACCATGCCCCGGCCGGAATCGGACGCGATGAGCCGCATGTTAAAGGCGAGCGTGAGCCGCGCACCGGACGCATCCGTGGCTCTGGCCAGAGCCAAAGTGGCGCTGGACACGCTGGACAAGTTCCCGCTGGACGTGCCGGCCGTGCTGTCGGACGTGACGCAGATTGATAGCGAACTACTCTTGGGCCTGCGCGAGCAATTCAAGCCGACCGCCGACTCAGCCGAGCAAAAGTCCCTCCGCGACGCGCTGCAAGCCCGCGTTGACGATCTTCGCGACCGCTCGCTAGCCGCGAACGTGGCCAGCCCGCTGGTGTTTCAGCAGTCGGCCGCGGCCGCTTTTGCCGCTGGCAATCATGAAGAATGCGCCAAAATCTTGAAGCAAGGCCTGGCCGAAGCGGCGGCGAAACCACCGGCTCGCCAGGAGGACGTGCTCGAGTTGCACCTCTTAGCCGCGCGGAATTATGTCGTGATGCGAAAGCACGAAGAAGCGCAACAGCACATCGCGGCGCTGGAAGCGAGCAAGAACGATACTTACGCCGGCTGGGGCGCGCTGTTGAGCGGCGGCATTGCGACCGCGGAAGGCCGTTATGAAAAAGCGTACCGCGATTTTCAAGACGCGCAGAAGAAGCTCGGCGCGAACTTGTTCGTCAACATGGGGCTCGCGAACACTTGCCTGTCGCTGGGCAAATGGCAGGAAGCGTTGCCCCATTTGAAAGCGCTGCATCGCTCGTTCGATTCGGCCGACGTGGAACTGAAGGCGTGGGCGGCGCAAAACAACATCAGCAGCGCGAACGTCAACTTTGGCGAGTTCCGGGCGTATCTCGCGCTCGACGATTGGAAGAGCGCGCAAGATCGCCTGGCCGCACTGACCGGCACGCCGCTGGCCGCACAAGCGCAGGCCATGGCGATTATGTACCTGTGGGGCAAAGCCGATCGTCAGGAAGCAATGACCCGCCTGGCCGCTGCCCGAGCGCAAGCGCCAGACAACCTGATGCTGCTGCAAATGGAAGCGGCGTTCAAACAGGCGGCCGGAGATGGGGCCAGCGCCGGCAAGATTCTGGAAGATGCCGCCAAGGCGAATCCCGGTGACCTGCAACGCCAACTGTTGTTTGCACGCTGGCAAATTCAACAGAAGAAGCTCGACGACGCGCTGGCGTTTTTGACAAAGCTCGCCGCTGATTTCCCCCAAGAAACAGCGCCCAAGCTGCTTCAAGCGCAAGTGCACTTGATGAAAGGCGAAATCGCCGAATCGACGGCGATCGCCACGCAACTTCAGGACGTTCCCGACGCCAAGGCCGCCGCCAGCTTTTTGCTGGCCGCCGCTGATATGCGTGAGAAGGATCCTGAGGCCGCCGCCAAGGAATTAGCGGCTATGGCCGAAGCGATGCCGAACAATGGCCTGATCAATCTTCTGCAAAGCGAAGTCTCAACCGCGCAGGGGGATTACGCCGGCGCGATCGACGATCTCAGCGGCTCGCTCGACGTGCTGCCGATTCGCGCCCAAGCCCGCACGATGCTGCTCCGCTCGCTGCTGTTGTTGGCGGCGGAAAAGGGGCCCGCAGCGGCAGAAGCGAAGTTGCAACCGATTGTGGATGAAAACCCCAAGGAGGAGTTCCTCAAGATCGCGTTGGCCGACTTGAAGTTCAAGCAGGGGCAATTCGATACGGCCATGAAGTTGCTCGACGAAGCCGAGCGACTCGATCCCGGGCGCGGCAACGTGCCCTACATCAAGGCGTCGATTTGGCTGCAACGGGGACGAGTTGCGACCGCCTATGGCGAATGCGAACGAGCGCTGTCGATTCAACCGGACCACGTGCCGGCGCGGTTGATGGCTGCGAATTTGGCGCTGGCCCAAGGTAAATTCAAAGACGCATTAGAACACGCCGCCGTGGTGCTCAAGCAAGCGCCGAAATATGCGCCGATGATTCTGACGGAGTCCGCCGCGATGGTTGGCCTGGGCCGCAAGACCGAGGCGCAACAGATGTTACAGAAGTCGATTGCGGACAATCCCAAGGTCGATGTCTACTACGATCGCTTGATGAGCCTGGAATTCGACGCCGGACAAAAGGATCAAGCACTCGCCACGATTCGCCAAGGGCGCAAGGAAGCTCCCGACAGCTTGCTGCTGGCGGGGGACGAAATCGCGCTGTTGGTCAATCTGGAAAAGGCCGATGAAGCCCAAGAAGTGGCTCGGGCCTTCACAAATAACCAAATGGAGCCTGCCCGGTTCTTGGCCGTGGCGCAAGCTTTCTTCCGAGGCCGCAAGTTTGACGAAGCCCGCGATTGGGGTGGACAAGCGCTGGCGCTAGCGAAGGACGAAGTCAAGCCGGCGGTGCACTTGTTCTTGGGGGATGTGAACCTCGTTCAATTCGAGACATCGCCGGACAAGGACAAAGAGATTTTGGCGAAGGCCCGCGATCATTTCGCCGCGGTCATCGCCGCGCAGCCGAAGAATTTCGTCGCCGGCAATAACCTGGCCTGGATTCTGGCCACGGAGTTCAACGAGCCCGAGCGCGCCGCCGAAGTGATTGATGAAGTCCGCGGCAAGGCGACCGTGGAGCAGATGCCTGTCAACTTCATCGACACCGTCGCCGTCGTCTATCGCAAAGCCAATCGCCTTGAGGATGCGCAGCAAGTGCTGGAACGGGCGAACGCCATGTATCAGGAAAACCCGCTGCTGCTGTACCAGTTGGCGGTCGTCCAACACGATCGCAAGCTCTATACTGCGGCGCGGACCAATCTGGAGCGCGCCTTGCAACTAGGCGTGCCGGAGAAGTACAAAGCCGAAGCGGAGCGGTTGCTCAGCGACGTCAAAACGCAAACCAGCGACGGCACGCCCACGAGCACGACCGTTGAAAAACCCTAGTGCCGAAGTTGGGTCGCCTGGGATCGAGCGCAGCGCGTCCCAGCGCTGCGCCGGCCAACATCAGCGCACGGGGAGTTCGCTCCCCGTGTGTTTCATTTCACGATAGTTCGAGAAAGCCGCTAACATGCCCGCGTCGCTCGGTAGTCAACCGCAGTCGAAAGCGAAGGAACCGGTCCTCACGCCCAAGTTGCCACCGCACTGGGCGCTCGGTCCCGCCCACCTGGCGATCACGGCCGTTTGGGTAATGATTTTTCTGCTCTTTAGCTACCTGCCGCTGCGGTCCACGGATCTGTGGGGACATACGCTGTGGGGCCAGTGGATTCTCGAACATCATCAACTTCCCACGGAAGATCCGTTCGCGCCGCTGGCCGCCGGGATGAAGGTGGTCGATTCCGCGTGGCTGTCGCAAATCATCTTCGCCACAGTCGAGCGCTCGTTTGGCCCCGTGGGGCTCAGCGTGCTGTTCTCGACGACCGTACTGGCAACGCTGCTGCTTCTGGCCCGCAGCTTCTATCTTCAATCGCGCAGCTCGCTGTTGATGATGCTCGGCGTGGCCCTGGTGTTGATCGTCGGCTGGAGTCGCGCGACGACGCTCCGGCCTGAGAATTTCGCAGCCTTAGCGTTTGCGATCATGATTTGGTTCGTGACGGGGAGTTTATTCAGCACACCGCCGAGTAACGAAGCCCGCGAGCAGGCAAGGCCCAGGTCGAACTTGCTCCTCTGGCTGGCCCTGCCGGCGCTGTTTTGCGCGTGGGCCAATCTGCATGGCTCGTACCTCGTGGGACTCGCGTTCCTCGGCTGCATCGCGTTGGGAACCGCCATCGACGTCGGCTGGCGCGAGCGCAGCTTCGGCGCTTTGTTCAAGAGCGCGGATGTTCAACGCTGGGTGTTCCTGACGGAACTATGCCTATTGGCGACGCTGATCAATCCCTACGGGCTGGAACTGCTGACCTACAACCTCACCTTTGCCGCCAACCCCAACTTGCAGAACATTATCGAGTGGCAACCGCTGGTGGTGCTCGGCATTGGGGGGCGAGAATTTGCACTGTCGATCGTGCTGTTGCTGATCCTGTGGCGCGTGAGCCGCGCGCCGGTCAGCGCGACGCAGGTCTTGCTATTGGCCCTATTCAGTTTCGCGGCGCTGAAAAGCCTGCGCATGATCGGCTGGTACGCTCCCGTGTTCGCGTGGGTCGTGATGCCGCACTTGAGCGATTTGTGGTCGCGGTGGCGGCCCAGCAGCGCGGCGTCGCAAGCGGCCGTGGAACCGGTTGCGGTCGCGGCGGAAGGAGAACCGGCCTATCAACTCCCGCCGGGACGCTCGTTCCACTACACGCTCATTTGCGGTTTGTTGATTTGGGTAGGCTTCGCTTTTTCGCCGGCCGGCAATTTGCTACTCGGAGGCAAGCCTCGCACCGACGACAAGCTGTTCGACAAGCAATCGTCACCGCTGAAAGTTGCGGAGTACCTGGCCAAGAATCCGCCTCAGGGGCAAGTCTTTCAACCTCAGCATTGGGGCGATTGGCTGGTGCTCCGCGTCCCCGGCATTCAGCCGTTTATGACTTCTAATATTCATCTTGCGCCTGAACAAGTCGTCGCTGACTATGAACGCATCGCCAGCGCGCAGCCTGGCTGGGCGCGGGTGCTCGATCGGTACCATGTCACGACCTTGGTGCTCGATAAAGAAGCGCAACCGATTATTGTGCAGGCCATGAAACAAGCGACCGATTGGGCGCTGGCCTATGAAGACGATCAAGCGGTGGTCTATGTTCGCCGCCAGCCTGCCAAGAGCCAAGACCAGAAGCCCCCGACCGAAACCAGCGCCGAGAGTTTGCCAGGGGGCGAACGGCCTGATACCCGTGGAGAAATGCCATGAACGCGACCCCTCACCACGCCGCCGCCGGACGCACCCTCCCGGTCACGATCTTTGTCCTTTCGCAAGTGCTCATTTTAGGCGTCGCGGTCGCAGCTGTTGGCTATCGCTTCGCCGCGCCGGCGGAATTGGCCGTGATTCCACCGCTCCGCAACGAGCCAATCCATCTCGACCCGGTGTATGACATTCCCGCGGTTGTTTCCGATGAGCAACTGAGCGAAACATTAACGCGCCTCCGCCCTCGGCTGGAAGGTCCAGACACCAAGATCAATCATATCGATCACGCGCTGCGGTTTTGGGACATCAAGGCCAGGTTCACCGAAGCCGGGTGTCCTTCCGGCGAGGAGATGCGGCAGATCCTGCTCAACTATCCCCGTTTTCTCCAGCTTTATGGCAGGAAGGGGGCGGAGACGGCGCTGTTGATGAACGAACCAGACGGCATTCGCGTCCGCGTGAATGAAGGGATCACCACCAGTAGCCACGTTGATCATACGGTGGCTTCGCTGGCCGAGGTGGGCACGCCGCTTGATTTTCCTGTGGAAACGGCCGCGGGGCCGGGGACATTTCGCGATCTGGTCGATTACGTCTTCACCAGCTTTAGCCTGAATCAAGTGGAGTACGAATGGTCGGTGATGACCTTCGCCATGTACGTTCCGCCGACGACCCAGTGGCGCACCAAGGAAGGACAGACGATCGATTTCGATATGCTCGCGCGGCGCGTGATGCGACAGGAGCAACCGCAAGGCGTGTGCTTCGGCAATCATCGGCTCTATACGCTGGTGGTGTTGCTCCGCGTGGATGAGCAGATGCGGAAGGCAGAGAATTCGCCGATTCTTTCGCCGGAAGTTCATGCGGAGGTCGTGAGCTATCTGCAAGACATGACGCAGCGCCTCGTGGCGTCGCAGCATGTAGATGGCTTCTGGAACATCGACTGGCCCAAGGGAGAGAAGCCGACTTCGGCCGCCCCCACGGAGGTCGAAGGAGACCGTTTAAGCGACCGCATCATCGCCACTGGCCATGCGATGGAATGGTGGGCCATGGTTCCCCAGGACTTAGCGGACGAGATTCTTCCACCACGGCACGTGTTAGTCGCGGCCGGACAATGGATTGTTAACACGGTCGAGAAACTCTCGGACGAGGACATCCCCACGCACTTCACGTTCCTCTCGCACGCCGGCCGCGCGCTCGCGCTGTGGCGCGGCAAGTTTCCTTATCAAGTGCCGCTGCAAGAACCTGGCGTAGCGCGCAGTGAGGCGGCCAAAGACGACGACGCGCCTGCGCCTTAGAGGTTGTTCGAGTATCAGCGCTACAGGGCGATGTCGCTAAGGTGCATCGCCCTTGTGCAGGCAACATCCAACGCGCCGCTTGGAGGGCCGCCGCGCGACTATCTTCCAACGCCTGGTTTTGCGCCAGAGGACTGTTGGTAGAAGTGCGAGTAGTCCATGAATCGCGCTGCTGTGGAAGGGGTTCCGGCGCCGCGCACCGGCTCGCGCAAGAGAGAGCCTTCGATTTGGTTGAAGCGCTGATCGTTGTATTGCTGTTCCGCCCGCGCGTTCATGACCGGCTGCACCCAGGCTTGATAGGCCGGCACGCCGCCGACGCTCCCCCGCGAAAGATAAAGCCAGGGACTAATGACCGGGCGGCTCGGGGCGTAGCGTCCTGTGGCAGGACCGCCCTGCGCCATCGCCGCGGAGGTCCACAACATGCCTGCCGCTAAGGCGAGGCCCAGTATCCACTTCATGTTTGACCCTTTCCAAACGCGGGTATCAGCGGCTGACTAGGTTCGCTGACGCAACCACTGTTAATCTATAGCGGTTGCATCAACCCGGCAAGCCGCACGGCCCGAATCCGCGGAAAAGAATGCACGGAACGGGACTTCACCATCTTCTTCGGCGCTTCGCGCCGACAAATCCCATCCATCATTGCCGCTCGCCCGGCATGTTCCAATCGGCAAAGTCAGCGGCAGGATGGGCGTTCCGGCGGTCTTCTCGCTCCCGCTGAGAGGCTCAGACAGGCTGGCAGCGTGTTTTCCCGCGCTGTTTGCGACCTGGTGAGATTTTAACGCTTGTGCGGAAGTTCTTCCTTCTGCCATCAGCAGCGATTGCACCGAGGGCGGCGTCATAATGCGCGCGTCTGTCATAACGCGCGCGTCGCGCACGACCGGAGTAACGAGTCCAACACTTTCGCGTAGCATCTTCCGTACAACGCGAACCGCGCACAGCGGAAATCGCGCGCAACCGGCGCTTTGAACGGGGTTACTGACCAGGGCAATCCGATCACCATGAACAACGGGCATACCGTGCACGTGAGGATTGATCGTGCGTGGTGCTCCCATCGACAACTCGTAATTCGGAACGGCGCGCTGGCATCGCACTGCGATCGCGCCAGAGCATTGCGTGTGGTCGTCGAATCTCTCGATTAGGGCCAAGATCCATGGCAAATGTAAACGGACTTACGCTGCTTCGACACGCGCTGTTATTGGGAGCGCTCCTGCTGAGTGGCTGTCACGCCACGATGCAACATCACGACCGCAAACTCACGCAGCGCTTGCCGCCCACGTATCCCACCATGCCGCGCGAGCTGTCCAAGGTAGTGCTGCCGGCGTATACCATTGAGCCTCCTGACATCTTGCAGATCGATGCACTGCAGGCGGTGCCGAAGTCACCCTACGCTTTGAAATCGCTGGACGTACTTTCGATTCAAGCGACCGGGACTTTACCCGAGTCGCCGATTTCCGGCGTCTATCCGATTGAACCGGGGGGCAATGTCAACCTTGGGCCTCCTTATGGCCTGGTGAAAGTGGCCGGCCTGACGGTGCCGGAGGCTCAAGCCGCGATTGAAGCGCATTTGAAGGAGTTCTTGCGAGAACCCTTGGTGACCGTGGCGCTTGCGCAACTCGCCGCATCGCAGATTGTCACCGGGCAATACCTGGTTGGCCCGGATGGGACCGTCACACTCGGCAGTTACGGCAGTATTTCGGTGGTCGGGCAAACGTTGGAGCAAGCCAAGTACACGATCGAGGCCCACCTGTCGCAATATCTCGAAGACCCCGAGGTGTCGGTCTCCGTCTTCGCGTTTAATAGCAAGTCGTATTACGTGGTGCTGCAAGGGGCCGGTTTGGGTGACGGCGTCTATCGCTTCCCCATCACCGGTAATGAAACAGTGCTCGATGCGATTTCGCAAATCAATGGCCTGAACCAGGTGTCCTCCAAACGAATCTGGATTGCGCGACCGACGCGCGAACTAGGACAAGTCCAGATTCTACCGGTCGACTACTTCGCCATAACCGAACAAGCGGCGACACATTCCAACTACCAGGTCTTGCCCGGTGATCGTGTATTCATCGCGGAAGACAAGATGGTCGCGTTCGATACGCAGCTTGGCAAATTGCTGTCGCCATTTGAACGGATCATGGGTTTCACCCTGCTGGGAGCGCAAACCGCGACCCGTGTGTCGGGTAAAGTGCTCAAAGGTGGCGGCAATCCCAATGGCGGCTATGGCGGCGGTGGGTTTCAGTGACCTGGGCAAGTACGCACAGATTAATTGACGGATTACAGACCAATCAGATCGCGACGGCACACACGGATGTGAGAGGACGGACCCATATGCGGCGGATTTCCCAACAACAATTGCGTCAGCGGCGGCGAAAACCGCTCGTCAGCGTCGCCCGATGTGCAACCCTTGGTCACGACGAAGTCGGCGCGGCGCGCCAGGGGCGAGTCGCGCTCTGGGCCGCGATCGCCTTGGCGCTGCTGTCGATCCTCACCGCGACCGGTTGCAATCCGTTCGCGTGCTTCCAGCACCGCCATACCGGCGCGGACTTCTGCGGCGAGCCAAACATTGCGTATTATTATTACCCAGGGGCGCACTGGTTTGTGCCGTCGCAACAACAACACCACTGCCCGGTTGTCACCGAACAGCAGTTTCACGGGTTTACGGCCACATGCTGGACCCATTGGCCTGAACCGTGGCAGCCTTGCCCACCGCCAGGCTACTGTGGACCAGGCGGACCGGTAGGGCCGGAAGGTCTCTATCCTCCGCACGAAGATATTGGGCGACCGGAAGCAATCCCTCAGGCCGTGCCGCCGCTCGATGCGCCGACAGGATCGCACAGACCGCAATCGCCAGCGCGCGTCGCCTCGCTTCCCGCGAGAACTCCGTCAGTTGCTTCGCCGTTGAACAACACGCCCCAACCGGTGTTGCCAAAATTGGAATTCAAAGGCGAACACGGATTTTCGACGCCGGAGGAAGGGGCAGCCGCAGGCGCTGTAGTCGTGGATTTAACGGCGGGCGAAAAGATTGGCGGATTCAGCGATTGACGCCAGGCGTCCACGCTCGCTGGAGGGACTTAGTCGATCGCTTCGAGGAGATAATCCTCAATCGCGACCGAAGCGCCTTGCTGGATGAAGTCGATAGCGACCAACAACCGCGATTGCCCGCGGCGCTCGACGACGACCCCTTCCAAACCGCGCATCGCTCCGGCGCGAATGCGTACCCGTCGCCCCGTCGAAAGTTGGCTTTCGAGCGTGAGCGGCGCGCCGCTCTCGATCAACTTCTGAATGCGGCGCAAATCTTCGACCAGCCGCAGCGGATCGTTCACCGCGACGACTTGCGCAACGCGCCGCGTGGCTAAGCCGCGCAGGCGTTCTTCATTGTCGCCGTAGAAAAACAGATAGCCTTGAAACAACGGCACATGCGACATGACTTCGCGGCCGCGAATCAAGTTCGCTTTGTTGACCAGCGGCAAATAGAAAGGAAGTTCCAACCGCACCAACTCTCGCGCGAGCGATTTTTCTTGGCGCGGGCGCGTATACAGCGCCCACCATTGGCGCGTGGTGAGGCCGTCGTAGCCATCGAGTAACCCAGCGGGGAACTCACAAGTTTCAGGCGCGAGGATAGGCATACGAACGATCCCTTCGAGAGCCATTTGCTAAAGATGGCATTTAAGAAAACGACAGCTCGTCATTGCGCACTCTCAGCGCGGTTTAAGAGACGCAACAACGAGCTGCCGAATTTAGTTTTGTTAGGCGCCGACGAATCCGCTGAAAGATTCTCCGGCACTCCCTGCGGTGTTCAGCCAAGGTAGGAGAGCGACCGACGACTTGCATTCCCGCAAGCGTCGCTCACTCAAGCCGAACACTCCCGCCCTACATTGCACACGGCGTGCCAACTTTGATTTTCGGAGCGCCATATCGGGCGTTCTGTTCGTAAATCGCTAGCCATTCTTGATTTACAGCCGTCGATTTGCCGCCTGAGTCCCGCCGGCCGGCGCTCGAAGAAGCGCAAATATCGCATCGAGAAGTGTACGGGTTAGCGCAAAGGTGTAAAGGTTTGCTTGCGCCGTTGGGGTGCCTGTGAAGGCTTACGCGGCGCGGCGGACATGACTTCTATCGAAGTGGTCGCGATGGTCAGCGGCGAGCGCGATTTTCGGCGAATTCTAGTTAGCGCCCAGGGCAAACTTGTGAGGCCGGACACCCAGTCGCCAGTGCTTCACAAACTCCTCGCAGGACACAGGTTGCTTGACACCTTGGGCCGAGCAACTAAACTTTACCTCGTGAACTCTGACCCTACCTCAACCTCGTCACTGCGGTGACTCTCTCGCGCGGCCTGGGACTGGTTGAGGATCGCTGAATAGGGCCAAGGGCGACCAATCGTCAGTGTCGCAAGACGCACGTCGACACGATGTCGATGTCAAGGAACGAACTTGTGTCCCCGCGTAGTGGCCTGCTCCCCTTGGCAGCTCGTTTTCGCTCACATGGACGGCAACGAAGCTGCTTGTTTCTGGGTTGTTTGCAACCCATGGGGACGAAGTCTGCGCCGATTTACCCGCCGTGCAAGTGAATTTAAATCCAACATCCGACGAAAACGCAAGCCAAAGCAACGTTGACGCGCCCCGCGCTCGCGTGACGCTGACGAGCCTCGTATCGTGCTGCATCCTGGCAGGCGCTACGCTCTGGGCGTTTTGGCCAACACTTGAGGAGTTGGTACGCGCTTGGTCAACGCAGCCTGATTATTCGCACGGCTTTATTGTGCCCATTGCCGCGATCCTGCTCTGCTGGCTAAGACGCGATACGTTTCCCAGCTCCGCAGTGTCCTGGTCGCCTTGGGGCTTGCTCTTGTTATGCGCGGCTGCCGCGTTGCGCGTGGTGAGCGGGCTGTGGTTTATCGAAAGTCTGGATGGTTGGGCGCTGGTGCTGTGGATTGGCGGTTGCGTGTGGCTCCTGGGAGGAACGAGCGTCGCCAGGTGGAGCGCGCCGGTCATTGCCTTTTTGCTATTCGCCATTCCGCTTCCGTTCCGCTTGGAACATAGCCTGAGCCAACCACTGCAACACATCGCCACGCTGGGCAGCGTGTGGACGTTGCAAACGCTGGGCCAGCCTGCATTCGCCGAAGGCAACACGATCGTGCTCGGGACACACCATTTGGAAGTCGAGCGGGCCTGCGCAGGCCTGCGGATTTTCATGGGGGTCGTCGGCATCGCGTATGCCTGGTCGCTCATTACGAGCGGCGCTTGGCTGCGGCGCGGGCTATTGTTGGCGTCGTCGCTGGTGGTGGCGATCGTGGCGAACATTGGACGAATCGTCGTGACCGCGCTCTGCTTTCAATATGGCAGCGAAGCTTTTGGACAACACATCGCGCACGATGTCGCAGGCTGGTTCATGATTCCTGTGGCCTTGCTGCTCGTCGCAATGGTGTCTTGGTATTTATCAAAGTTGTTTGTCGAAACCAGGGCGCTCGAAATGCAGGACGTGATGCGTAGCCAGCGCGGCTAGGCGCCTGTCGAGCGTCGCAAACTTGAATAGTTGAACCCTACAATGCAAGCGAATCTCAATCCCACGAGCCCTCGACAATTGACGACCGCCACGGCGCCGCAATCCCTGGCGGCTCCCAGCGAACCGCCCACCTCCGAGTTCACGCTGCAAATGGCGTGGCGGGCTACGCAGCGGTGGTGGCATGTGGCGCTGCCGGTGGCGATCTTGGCCGCGACGACCGCGGTGGGAACCTTGTGGTGGTTCTCGGCGCCCAAGTATCGCGCCGCCGCCTGGTTGGAAATGCGGGAAACGCCTGAACATATCGCGTATCCAACGCAAGATGCTCCGCGCCGCTACGTGCAGAATCAAATCGAAATGTTGCGTAGTTCGCTGGTGATCGGGCCGGTTCTGGCGGATCCTGAAGTTGCCGGCATGGAAGACTTGCGAAAGCATGAAGATCCCGTGCTGTGGCTTTCCAAGAACCTGCGCGTCGCGAGTCTCGGGCAATCTGAAATCTTTGAAATTTCTTACGACAGCGCGCATCCGGAGGACGCGGCGAAGCTCGTCAATGCCGTGGTTGCCTCGTATCTCAAGCTGCGCAACGATCAAGACGGCGCTCGCAATCAACGCTTGCTCCAACTGCTCGATGAGGAGCAACGCGTGCGCGCCCAAGAGGTCGCCCGGATGCGAGAGGATGTACGGGAATTGAGCAAGCAGATCCTGGGGCGCGATCCGTTCACCGGCACGCCCAGCGGCGATGTGATTTTAATGAATCATCCGTTGGAAGGCCTGCTCAATCAACTCTCCAGCGCGGAGGTCGAATGCAAGATCCTCGAAATGCAACTCAGCGCGTTCGATGAAGCCACGTCGCCGCAGGTCACCGACTTGCCGGACGCGTTCGTCAACGCGGCCGTCGAAAAGCATCCGGCCGTGCAAGAACTAAAAGCCCTGCTCACCAACAAGCAAGGCATGTTGGAGCGCGTCGCGCAAGCTTCAGCGCATGGCAAGGAAGATCCTGCGTATCGGCGTGTGGAGAGCGAAGTGGCGCAACTCACCAGGTCGCTGGAACGAACGCGAATCTCGATGAAGCCCATCGTCAAGGAAGAGATGCTCGCGCTATCAAGCATGCAACTCGGCGAGGAACTCAATGGGATGCAGCGGACGCTGGAAGCCAAACGCGTGGCGGAAACAGCTCTCCGCGAACAGTACGACGAGCGCGTGAAGGCGAGCAGCCAAACCGGCAGCCAATCACTAGACCTGGAGTTCGCGCGGGCGGAACTCGCACGCGAGGAACGCGTCTACGAGTTGATCGCACAGCGGTTAGTCGCGATGCGCACCGAATCGCGCGCTCCCGCCCGTGTGACCTTGGTGAAGGACGCCGCCGTCCCGACCGTACCGTTCGAAGCCTATCCGGCCAAGCAGATGTTATTGGCGGGCATGATGTTATTTTGTGCTCCGTTTGGGCTGGCTATGTTGTGGGAGCGGTTTGTGCGCCGGATCGGCGACGCTGAGCAACTCGATCAACATTCGCTGCATGTCGTAGGCGAAGTTTCGCGGTTGCCGCTGGCGCGACTTTCGAACGCTCCCGATGGGGCAATCGACCGTGACTTGTTGCTCTTTGAAGAGAGCGTCGACAGTTTACGCACTTGTCTGGTGCTCGGCGAGAATCACGCCGATGTGCGGGTGATCGCCGTCGCTAGCGCCGTGGCCGGCGAAGGGAAGACCAGCGTCGCCGCGCAACTCGCGGTGAGCATCGCCCGTTCGACCGGCGAGCCCACGCTCGTGATCGACGGGGATCTCCGGTCGCCGAGCATTCATCGCGTCTTTCAAATCGAGAATACGCCTGGCCTCGCGGACGTGCTCGAAGGCAACTGCGAAGTGCGGGACGCCATCAACAAGGAGTGGAGTGAATTCATTCACACGATGCCTGCAGGCCGCGCCAGCATGACCCCCCACGCGCTGATGAATAGTCCTCGGTGGCGCGCCGCCTTGGAGCAGTTGCGCGAGCAGTATCGTTACATCATCATCGATAGCCCGCCGGTGCTGTTGGCATCCGAGGCGCTGGTCATCGCCAAGGAGGCTGATGGCGTGTTGCTCTGCACGATGCGCGACTACAGTCGCGAGAAACAGGTGCGAGCGGCTTGCGAACGGTTGCGAGCCGTGGGTGCGAGAAACCTGGGGGCGGTTCTTAGCGGCATCCCCGCGAAGCAGTACGCCTCAAAGTACGCCAAATACGCCTACACGCGTTAGTCCATTCGCTCCCCGTCAGGCATGACCTTCAAGACGAAACACTTGATGACTTCCCGCCAAGCCAGATCTCACCTGCCGGTGCGCCGGCCAGAGCTACGCAGATGTTCGCCTGCGTCGGAAGGGGCGGGCGAAGACCTGGCGCTGGGCTCCGTTGGGCCGAGCCAGTGGCGATTTAACTGGCGTTTCTTCTTGATCAGCGCCGCGATGTTGCTGCTAACGGCGGGCAGCGGCGTTGGTGTGCATACGTGGCAAATGCAGCGCATCGCCACGGGTTTGTTGGAACGCGCGACCGCGCTGGAGTCCGAGGAGCAATGGTCCGAGGCGGCCGGCGCCTGGCATCGCTTTCTGCAATTGAAGCCGGATCACGTCGCCGCCCGCGAGCAATTGGCGACGTCGTTCGATAAGGCCGCGCCACAGCGGCGGGCGCGCGCGATCGAACTTTACTTTGAGGCTATCGGCTATAGTCCGAGCAATCTGGCGCTGCGCAATCGCGTGACCGAACTGCTGCTTGCCGAGGGACGCGCGGGGGCCGCGGTCGATCAAGCGATCGGAGCACTCGCGCTCACTCCCACGGACCCCACGGCGCAGCGCTTGCTGGCTCTGGCCAGCTACGCGGCCACGCGGATTGCCTCCCGGAGTGTGGACGAACAAACGTTGACGCGGCTCCGCGCGGCGGTCGCGGCCAATCCGACCGATGTGGGCCTGGTGCTGACCGCCGCCCAAGCCCTCCGCGAAGCAGCCGAAAAGCATCCCTTGGCTGGGCACGCGGACGAGGCCAACAACCTGCTCGATCAACTGGTCGCCGCCGCCCCTCAACAGCCCTTGACCTGGCTGGCGCGGTCGCAATACCGAGCTCAATATGCGCTCCCGGGAGCCGAGCAAGATTTGGCCAAGGCGCAAGAACTGGGACCGCACGAGTCGGTGGTGTTGCTCGCCGCAGCGGAGTCGGCCTTGCGCAAGAAAGACTACGCCGCCGCCATTGCGCTCTGCGAGCAGTTGCCCCAGGCGGATCAAGCCACGGCCGGCGTGTGCCGGTTGTGGGGCGATGCGCTCTTGGGGAGCGGGCAAACGCCAGCGGCCATCGCACGTTGGCGACAAGGCTTGCAGCAGCCTTCGTCGGGCGCGCTCGAATTGCAATTGCGCCTGGCCACCGCCGCCTTGGCGCTCCAAGATTCGGCGGCCGCCGATGAAGCCTTGAGCTCATTGGAGTCGGGGTTAACGCGTTGGCGGAGCCAATATGGTGCGCAAGTTCCCCAGGCACTCGACGAGCATGTGAGTTTTCTCCGCGCGCGTTGGCACTTGCTGAACAATGACTGGGCGCAAGCAGCGCCGCTGTTGCGCCGCGTGGCCCTTGCGCAAACCGTCACCAAAGCCGCCGATACTTCCACCACGCTCCCCCCTCATATCGAAGCGTGGCTGCTGCTGGCCGAGCGCGAATCGCAACTCGAACGATGGGATCTCGCGGCTAGCATGTTGCAGCGCGCGATTACGCAGGATCCGACGAATGTTCGACTGCGACTGTTGGCGGCTCAAGCCTGCGCGCAAGCGAGTCAGTGGTCGCTGGCCTTGCGACACGCGGAGTTTGCCTTGCAGCGCGAGCCGAACTCGCCTGAGGCCCGTCTGGCAATGGCCCAACTCCAACTCTCCTCGCAAGCTCGCGTTCCCACCGCCGACCGCGACCTCGCCGCCTGCGACGCCGCGCTTGCGCAGGCCGAAGAGGTGATGCCCAATGAGCCGCGGCTGATTCTGCTGCGGACATTGCGGCTGTTGATGTCAACCGAACCGGAACAGCGCGGACAAGCGGCCGATCTGCTCAGTAGCTCGCTGGACATTCTAGCGAGCCAGCCGAGCTATCTGGCCCGCGCGGCGGTCATGCTCGAATATCTAGGTCGCCCTGCGGCCGCGAACCAGGCGTTTGCGCGCTTACAAGAACTCGCGCCCGACGCGCCGGCGACTAAGCTTATCGCCGTCGAGATCGCGCTCAAACGAGGCGAACTCGATCAGGCCCGGGCGGATTTACTCGCCGCGGAACCGCATTTGAGCAGCGCGCAATGGCATCAAGCGGCGCGGCTCTGGCAACGCTTGGAAGCATTGGCCGGACAACCCAGTGCGGTGCAAGCCGCCTGGGAGCGATTTGCCGCGGCGGAGCCAGGCGCTATCTATCCGCGCCAATTGTTAGGCGAACTGGCCCTCGCCGCGAAGGATCGCCAGCAACTGAACAAGCTCGTTAAGCAGCTGCGCGGCCTCGAGGGAGAAGACGGCGCGGCGTGGCGCTATCTGGCGGCACGGCAGATGTTGCTCGAACCAACGCTCAGCACGCATCAGGCCGCGGAACTCCAAAGTCACGTCGAGTGGTTGGTGAAACAACGCGCTGGCTGGTCGCGAACGTGGCTGCTCGCGGGGCTCGTGGCAGAGCGCGAACAAGATGCCGACCGCGCGATTAACGCCTATCAACAGGTCGTCTTGCTCGACGGCGCGCAATTGCCGGTCTTCGAGCGGCTTGTGGCGCTGCTCTATCGGCAAGGTCGCTATAGCGAAGTCGATCG
Organism: Planctomycetota bacterium; assembly: GCA_963205385.1. Taxonomy (GTDB): domain Bacteria; phylum Planctomycetota; class Planctomycetia; order Pirellulales; family Pirellulaceae; genus JAEZGD01. The sequence goes on from CAUJKE010000398.1 coordinate 17,491, forward strand.
CTTCCTGGCCGTCATGTCGTCATACGGTTCGCTGTCGCCGGAAGCCTCGCTGATCGCGATTGGCTCGGCGGCGGCGCAGCACGATGTGGACGCGGCGCTAGATCTGGCAAAGAAAACGCTCGCGCAGGATCCCAGCGATGTGCCGACGACCCTCTGGCTCGCTCAATTGCAGCAAATGCAAGGGCGCTTCGACGAAGCGGAACAAACTTTGACGAAGCTCCTGGGCCGCGTCAAGAACGACGTGCGCGTGTGGGGCGGCATGCTCGCGCTCTATCAGGCGACCGGCAACCGCTTGCAGTTTTTGCAAACGCTCGAGCAATGCTCCGCCGAGCAGCAGTTGTCGCCGCAGCATCGCGCGCTCCTGCTCGCTCAGGGATATGAACTCCTGGGCCAACCGATGCGCGCCGCGCAGCACTACGAACAAGCGTTACAGCACGGAGCAGACGCAACGCTCAAACTGCGACTCGCGGCGCTGCAACTGCAATACGATCCACAACTCGCGGAAGCCACGCTCCGCGAGATCCGTGAAGCCACGCCTGACACGGCCACCATTCGACGGCTGCTTGCGATCACGTTGGCGGCACAACGGCGGCACGATTCCTGGCAAGAAATCGAAACCTTGCTCGCGAACTCCACCAGCGCTGGCGATCTGCGACTCGAAGCGATGTTGCACCTGCAAAACGGCGACCGGGAAGAATTGCAGCAAGCCCAAGAACTCTTGGAGCAGCTCTTGAAGACCGAAGGCAAACCGCTCGCGCAGGATCGCCGCATGTTGGCCTGGCTCTACGAGCAACAGGGAAACATGGCCGGCGCTCGCGCGCAATATGACGCGCTCGTTCAAGAGTCACCGGCTGTCAGCGAGCACGCCCATGCAGCGGCCGCGTTTTGTCTGCGGCAGCAGGATGCCGACGGCGCCCTCAAGTATCTGGAGGCGCTTAAGCAGCAGCAGCCGATCGACTGGACCGCGTGGCATCTCATGGCCGCCGCGCTCGACATGGCTCAGCGCGAGGAGGAACTGCTCAAACTGCTCGCCACGCTGCAAACGCAATTTGTCGACCAAGAGAAAGACCCGGAAGCACGTTCCCAGGCGCGGGTGCAGATCGCTTCCATCTTGACGACGTTGAAGAAGTCCGCCGCGGCTGACGAGGCACTCCGGTTGGCGGTGGAAGATAGTCCTCAAGCGATTCCCGGTCTGGTCGGAAAACTGCTGCACGAAAACCGGAACGCAGAAGCCTTGCAGGCGGCGCTCGCCGGGTTGCGTCGCGCTCCTTCGCCGCAACTGGCCCTGACGCTGTTGCAAGCGATGAGCGCCTTCGAAGCCGTACCTGCGGAAGCGGAGCAGGCCTTAGCGGCTTATCTCGCAACGACCGACAACTCGCAGGTGCTGTTGGAAGCGAGCAATTTGCGTTTGCGGCAGGATCGGCGTAACGACGCGAGCGAACTGCTCGAGCGCGTCATTCGCCTCGCTCCCGACAATTTCCTCGCGCTGAACAATCTGGCCGCGCTGTGGGCTGAGGAGCCGGACAAACAAACGCAGGCGCTCGCCATGGCGGACCGCGCGCTGTTAAGCGCGCCGCGGCCGTTTGCGTTCATTTGCGATACCAAAGCCAAAATCCTGCTGCGTCAAGGCAAGGCGAGCGAAGCGCTGCGCGAACTGGAAACGACGGTTGAGAAATGGCCCGACGCCGAAGCTCGTATCTACCTGCACCTGGCCTTTGCTTACCAGCAGGTTGGTCGTCAGGACGAAGCACGGACCGCGCTCACTACGTCTCGAGCGCGCGGTCTGAAGCTTGGCGACCTCTCGCCTGGAGACCGCGAACTGTTGGAAAAACTCGATCAACAACTGGCCAGCGCCGCGCGCGCGGCGGGTGGCGAACTGTCCCCTTGAAGCTCATGCAACATCGCCCTTTGACATTTTACGTTTGCGTCCTGGCCGCCGTGGCGTTGACCATTGGCGCCGGCCTGGTGCAGGGACACTTGCGCCAGCGGTGGGGCGGACCGGAGGACAAAGCGGCGATTGTCGCTCGCCTTACGGACGTGCCCGCCGAGTTTGGGGCGTGGCGAAAAGTCGAATCGCGGGAGCTAGGGGAGTTCGCCCGCAACACGCTGCAATGTTACGGCCACTTGGGCCGCGTCTATCGCAACGTGCAAACCGGCGCCATCGTCTCGCTCTCGCTCATCGCCGGCCCTCCAGGCCCGACTTCGGTCCATACGCCGGAGATTTGCATGGGGAGCCAGGAATATCACGCCGAGCAGCCGCGCCAGGAACTCTCGCTCCCCAATCGTGAAGATGTTTTCTGGAACGTGACCTTCCACACCACAAACGTCGAGCAGCAACACGTGCGCGTGGCATACGCCTGGCGGTTCGATGGCCCTTGGACCGCCGCCGAACAGCCGCGGCTCCTCTTCGGGTGGCGTCCCTACTTATACAAACTGCAGGTCTCGTGCGTGGGCGACAAAGAGTCCACGCGCGCGTCCTGCCAGGATTTTCTGACTGAACTACTATCCGCTCTCGACAATGCTCCACGGTAAAGCCTTCAGTCAGCAAGTTCACACCTGTCGCGCGGTGCGGTCTCACGACCGAGGTTATTTTGAAGTTGCCAAACGGTTTGGCAACGCAGTTCGCCATGACGCTCACCCACGGATGATCTTGTGCCGCTAACCACTGCCCCACAAGCCCCTGCTCCAGCCCCTGAGGCGCATCGCGCAACCTCGACGTTGGTGGAGCAAGCACAACAACTAATGCCGCCGCGTTACTTCCGCTTCAAGCCCTACTGCGAAAGGCTGCTCGCGCTGCTGCTGCTCGCGCCGGGCTTGCCGCTAATTGGGATTTTGGCGCTCTTGGTGCGCTGGACGTCGCCTGGCGGCCCCGCGATCTTCCGCCAAGAGCGCGTCGGCCGCGATGGAAAAGTCTTCACCATGTTTAAGATTCGCAGCATGGTGGTCAACGCCGAATCACGGACCGGCCCCGTCTGGTCAACCGCGGGCGACCCGCGAATTACGCCCCTTGGCTACTGGCTGCGCAAGTTGCATCTGGATGAATTGCCGCAACTGTTCAATGTGCTGCGCGGGGAAATGTCGCTGGTTGGGCCGCGTCCCGAACGGCCCGAAATTGCCGAAATCCTCGCCAAGCGAATTCCCGGCTATGGCCGGCGTCTGGCGGTCTTGCCGGGGATTACGGGACTGGCCCAAATCAATCTCCCGCCGGATACCGACCTGGACAGCGTGCGCCACAAGCTCGTGCTGGATTTGGAATACGCCCACGCCGCGAGCTTTCTGCTCGATCTGCGCATACTGCTCTGCACAGCGCTCCGCCTGCTAGGCCTCTCCGGCAACGTGGCGGTGCGCGCGCTGCGGCTCACGCGCAAGCCGGTGGTTCCCCAATCCTGGTATCTCGCGGAAGAGACATCGCAAATAGCCGCAGTACCGCATGGCCAACGATGGTGGGCCTGTCCTTCAACGGCGAAGGCCACAACATCCGAATCGCCTGCGCCTGCTCCCGAGCCGTCTGTTTCCACCATCGCCGCGCTCCGCTCGCTATCCTAGCCGCACTGGTAGGCAAACTCATGAAGCCGGTTTGTGATCATGTGGCCAATGTTAATAGTCGCTCGAATCGGTGGCGGATTGTGCTGTCGTCAGAGGCTTCAGACAAGACGCTCGAAGAATCGTTTCGCAGCACTTCGTGGGCGATTCGGCTCCGCGGAACTCGCAGCGGTGGCGGCGTATCACTCTTGGGCTTGCATCATAGAGTGACGCTGAGTGGTGTTGACCAACCGCGGCATGAACAGGGTGGCCCAACCGCGACTGGCGCCGTACTTCCCAATGGTACATCATCAAACCAAGAGCCTGAATATCGCCCCCACACCGCCAGGGACAACGAAGTTCTCGGCCCCTACGGGCGTGACAAGACTTCGAGTC
>CAUJKE010000399.1 GCA_963205385.1 Planctomycetota bacterium
CTTCGTGATTCCCTACATTCTGCTCGCGGCCCCGTCCGGCTTTTTGGCCGACCGCTTCAGCAAACGCACGGTAATCCTGATCTGCAAGTGGCTGGAAGTAATCTGCATGAGCCTGGGGGTCTTGGGGATCTGGCTCGGCAATGTATGGCTATTGTTTGTCGTGGTGCTACTCGTGGGAGCGCAGAGCGCGCTCTTCGCCCCGGCGAAGTTGGGCTGCATCCCGGAGATGCTCCGCTCCGAGAGCATCTCGGCCGCCAATGGCCTGATGGGTCTGGCGACGGTCGTGGCGACCGTGATCGGCATGGCGCTGGGCAATTTGCTGACTGGCGCGCCAGGCGCTTATGGCATGGACATGCTCTGGCTCTCCGCGCCGATCTTGATCGGCGCGGCGCTGGTCGGTTCGTTCTGCACACTGGTCATTGCGCCGCTGCCGCCGGCCGATCCCACGCGCACGTTCCCCTGGGACGCCGCCCGTCAAACCTGGCGCGATCTCCGGGTGCTCGCCAAGAACAAAGCCCTGTTTCACATTGCCATCGGGATGGTCTTTTACTGGTCCATCGGTTCGCTCGCGCAGCTCAATATCGACATCTTCGCGTATGAAGGGGGAACCGCCCGCCAACAAGACATCGTCCCGTTGTTGCTCTCGCTCGTGGCCGGCGTGGGACTCGGCAGCGTGCTGGCAGGCGTGTGGTCAGCGGGGCGCGTAGAATTAGGCATTCTCCCGTTGGGCGCCGGCGGCATGGCGATTGCCTCCATTTTGCTGTTCACCGTTCCTGACGACCTGGTGCGCGCAGAAACGATTTGGACGGCAGGCTACATTTGGGCGTGCTTCCTGCTGTTCATCCTGGGAATTAGCGCTGGTTTGTTCGACGTTCCGCTCAACGCTTATATGCAACATCGCAGCCCGCATGAATCGCGCGGGTCGATTTTGGCGGCCACGAATATGCTCGTTTACACCGGAATTTTTCTCACGTCGATCCTGCTCTACGGGATGCATTACCCGCTCATCGCTGGCGACTTGGATGACGTCCACGGGGTAAACCGCGAGAAACTATCCACCGCGGAACTGGCCGAGCTCGACAAGCTACGCGCACGTTTCGCCGCCGCGCCGCTGCCGGTGGACGGCACGACTCCCTACGCCGCGCTCGCGCCCTATCTGTCCGCCGCCCCCGCAGGAACGCGCACCATCGCCTTGGCCGAACTCGTGTGGGACGACGTCCACCGCCGCATCGCTGACCAACAAACGCTCGCCCGCGAAACGTACGCGCACAGCTTTCCGCTCGACGAGCGCCCGCTCGTGCGGCATGTGTTCGATCAATCGTTCGGTCGCCCATTGTTTAAATCCAAGACCATCTTCCTGCTCTGCGGCCTGCTCACCATTCCGGTGTTCGTCTATATCATCGTCTCGATCCCGCAGGCGGTCATTCGGTTCGTCGCATGGCTGATGGCGCACACAATTTACCGCATCAAAGTCTATGGCCGCGAACATCTGCCGGACGAAGGGGGCGCGCTGCTCGTTCCCAATCACATCTCGTGGCTCGATGGCGTCATTCTGCTGCTAACCAGTTCGCGGCCGATTCGGATGATTGTGTACGCCGGCAACTTTCACCAGAAATGGCTGCTATGGATGGCGAACCTGTATGGCGCGATCCTGATCGGCACCAAACCCAAGGAAATTGCCGCCGCGCTGATTGAAGCGCGCGAAGCGCTGAAGAAGGGGGAGCTGGTTTGCATCTTTCCCGAGGGGGGCATCAGCCGCAGCGGGCAGATTCAAGCGTTCAAGGCCGGGGCGATGAAAATCCTCAAGGGGGTCGATGTCCCCGTGGTGCCGATCTACCTCGACGAGTTGTGGGGGAGCATCTTTAGTTTTGAACGGGGGCGATTCTTCTGGAAATGGCCCCTCAAAATCCCGTATCCTATCTCCATCCACTTCGGTCCGCCGATCGAGAACCCCAGTGACATTTACCGACTTCGGCAAGCCGTGCAAGCTTTAGGAGCCAGCGCCGTGCAACAACGCATCAGGCAACACACCCAACTCACGCGCACCCTGATTCGGCAATGCAAGAAGCGCAAGTACTCGGTCAAAGTCGCCGATTCCACCGGCGCCAGCCTCACCGGCGGATCGCTCTTGATGCGAGCGCTCATCCTGCGGCGACTCTTGCAACGGCATGTGCTCGCGCCCACGGAACAAATCGTAGGCGTGCTGCTGCCGCCGTCCGCGGCCGGCGTGGTCGTGGGCGCGTCGCTCGCGCTGGATCGCCGCGTGGCCGTGTTCTTGAACTACACCGTCTCGTCCGACGTGATGAACGCCTGCATTCGCCAGGCCGGCATCAAGCATGTGCTGACCAGTCGCAAGTTCATGGACAAGATGAATTTCACGCTCGACGCCGAGGTGGTCTATCTCGAGGACTTCAAGGACAAACCGACGCTGAGCGACAAGATAATCGGCGGCACGCTCGCTTATGCCACGCCCGTCGCCGTGCTCGACCGCATCTTGGGCCTGCATCAAGTGAAAGCGGACGACCTGCTGACGATTATTTTCACGTCCGGTTCGACCGGCGAACCCAAAGGGGTGATGCTGACCTACGCGAACATCGCCTCGAACATCGAAGCGATCGATCAATGCGTCCGGCTGACGAAAGACGACGTGGTCATCGGCATCCTGCCGTTCTTCCATTCCTTTGGTTACACGGTTACGTTCTGGACACCGCTGAGCCTCGACATCAAAGCCGCTTATCATTTTAACCCGCTCGACGCGCGCCAGGTCGGCAAGCTCTGCAAAGAACACCAAGGGACGGTACTGCTCTCGACGCCCACCTTCTTGCGCGGCTACATTCGTCGCTGCGAACCGGAAGAGTTCGCCAAGCTCAACGTCGTCGTCACCGGGGCAGAACGTTTGCCGCCGGAAGTCGCGGACGCCTTTGAGCAGAAGTTCGGCGTGCGGCCGGTTGAAGGTTACGGGTGTACGGAACTTTCGCCGCTGGCGTCGGTCAACATTCCCGCGAGTCGCTCGGTTGATAACTTCCAGCCAGATCGCAAGGAGGGAACCGTCGGTCGCCCTGTGCCCGGCGTGAGCGCCAAAATCGTCGACCTCGATACCAACGAAGAGGTCGGCGAGGGGGCCCAAGGCATGTTGCTTATCAAGGGGCCGAACGTGATGCAGGGATATCTCGATCGCCCCGAATTGACGAACAAAGTCATTCAAGATGGCTGGTATGTCACCGGCGACATTGCGTTCATCGACGACGAAGGCTTCATCCACATCACCGGCCGCCTGAGCCGCTTTTCCAAAATCGGCGGCGAGATGGTTCCCCACGTCAAGATCGAAGAGAAACTCTGCGAACTTGCAGGTAGTGACCAGGAACAGCTCGTCCTTGCGGTCTCCAGCGTGCCTGACGAAAAGAAAGGGGAACGCCTGGTGGTGTTGCACACCAAACTCGACAAGTCGCCGCAGCAGTTGTGCGAAGGCTTATCGAAAGCCGGTTTCCCCAACCTGTTCATTCCCGGGACGGATAGTTTCTACGAGGTCGACGAGTTGCCGATTCTCGGCACCGGCAAGCTGGACTTGCGGGCAGTGAAGGAACTGGCGCTCAAGGTGGCGAGCGAGGTGACGAAATAGCCGGGTGAAATAGCGAGCGCTGCGTGCCTTGGGGCGATCGATCAATACGTTGCCGATTCTCACGCCGGGCAAAAGATCACGACCCCATCCGCCTCGCGGGCTGTTGATTTAGTCCTGGGGTGAAGCGCAGGAAGGGGCAAGGCTCATCAGGTTGGGGGCTGATTTGGCTATTTCACGGCTGGGATACAATTTGGGGTGAGGACATAGCTGGGCTCGGTGGCACGGAAGGTAAGGAACTTCGCCATGGCAACGCGGGATTATTGGAATGACTCCCCATTCGAACGGGACAGTCGGCTCTTCGCGGCCTACTTTCCGACCCTCGACTCGATGATCGCGCCGGATGACCCCGTCCGCTTGTTCGCCGACGTCCTGGATGAGGTCGATTGGTCCCTGTGGGAAGCGGAATATCCACGCCGAAAAGGGCAACCGCCGATTCATCCCAAGCACATCGCCGCCGCGATACTG
>CAUJKE010000400.1 GCA_963205385.1 Planctomycetota bacterium
ATGTACGGCCAGGCGGTGGGGCTGTATTGCTTCGGATAGGTGACCGCACCATAGTTCGGGTGAGCTGCGTAGCTCGGCCACGCATAGCCGGGCATATTGGGTTGATCGTAACGCGCCGGCATCGCGCCCATCCCAGCGCCCATTTGCATCGGCATAGGGGCGGCCTGGCCATAGGCCATCGGCGCCGCCATCATCGGTTGGCCGTTGTACGACACGGGGCGGGCCGGTGCAAACGCCACGGGAGTTTGAGGGCGGACCGGGCCGGTATGGCCAGGCATCGTCGCACGAACGACCGGGTTGGCGGCTTGCACCTGCGATTGCAGCGTGCGCGGAGTCGCTGGGGTCGGCTGCGCGACAGGTGGCGCCGGCATTACATAGCCAGGCGCTGCTTGCGTGGCAACCATCTGCGACTGGCTCACCCGCGCTTGGCTCGCAACCGTCCTAGCGCCAGAACCCGTTTCCTCCACGTAAGAGGGAACAGGCGTCGGGCGAGTCGTAGGAGTCGCCTTCATAATGCTGCTCTGGATCGGCTCGTTGTTCGCAACCTGCCGGGCCTGGGCTTTCTCGCTTTCGCCAGAGAAAGCGTTTTTGATCGATTCGCTCCAGGTTGACGTCCGTCGGCTCGATTTCGGCTCGACTGCGGCTTCGGCCGTGGCCGACGCAGCAGGCGACGAAATCTTCAGCCCGTTGACAACTTTCTTCACGCCGGGCGTGACCTGAGCAATGCCGAGCGCCGTTTTTTGCTGCTCGGGCGTGGTAACACGGCCATTCATGAACACTATGCCGTCTTCGACTTGCAGGTCGATGCCAAAATCCTTGAGCTGGCCAGCTTTTTTCTGCTGTTCCAACTGTTGGATGATTTGCTGGGCGATCTGCTGGTCGTTGGCAAGCGCCCACGATGGCGTCAGTGTGGCGATGGCGATCGCCAGTCCAACAACTACACGTCGCATGGGGGTCCCCTCCTGAGGAAAATGTCTGTGCGCGAAGCCTTCCGCGAACTCCGCCACCCGGTGCGAATCGTTTCCACGATCCATCCTGGGTTCGCCGACGGCTGGCGCCGTGCGACTTGGATCAGCGGGAGATCCTCTGGCGTTGGTGTGCGGATTCGAAACTCATCGCAGTTGGCAGCCGCGCGAGCTGGGCAGGTGGAATTCGGCCATTTTGGTGGGAAGCGCGAGGGGGTCAATCTTAGCCGAGCTAACGTCTGACGCCGCTGACGGGCATCCCCAGCGCAAACTCCGAGTTCGGACCGTGCCCGATATTAGTTGTCGGTTAACGGTCGTGCCGAATGCTAGGTTTTTTTCAATTTTGCCGTAAGGATCGGTCGTAGCGGCAAGCCGGCAGTGCTAGCAACAGAGGCGCCGGGCTTAAGGCAGAGAAGATGGAGAGAATTTCCGCTTGCGCATGGCGGATTTGTGATTTCGAACCGGGAGACATTCGGCAACCGCCAACGCGCGGTTCGGTTTAATAGGCAGGCGCCGGGGTGGTGCGGCCGAGATCGAAGACGCTCCCCACCGCCATGATCGCGAGCGTGGCGCTGCAGCAGATCCACCAACCGCTATGGCAACCCACCGCGAGCATCGTCGCCACGCCGACGCCGGTCAAACAGAGCAAAAAGGCGCCGCGAAAGAAGCGGTGCCAACGTGACGTTTCCGCCAAGCGCGCTCCGGCCAGACTTAACAGCCCCAGAATCTGGATCAAGACAAAGAAGAAGAGAAACGACGATTCATCGGCCATGAGCATAGCGTACTCCGGGTGTCCATACTCGGAGGAGAGGCCGTGGTCGGTGGAGATCCATCTCTTCCGCCTGCGGCCAGTTTACTAGTGAGGGAACCTATAGCGATTGGCGTGCCAAAGTGGGTTCTGCTGGATCGCTAGCACGCGACTATGGTGAAGAGGCGGTCGAAACACCGGCGATTTCTCCTGTTTCGCCAGGGAGTGGTTGGTCGCGAATGAGAAAAAGAGAACATCATCGACATCGGCGGCCGACAAACTTTGCAAAAAGTGCAAACTGGGGAGTAAAAATCGCTAATGGGAAGTTGACCTTCAGGAGCGTCCGAAAATGAACTTCCTGGACGCCCGCTCGCAGGCGCATTGGGGCTAGCAGCCCTGCAATTGACACGTCCGTTTCCGTCGCCGTGAGGCGGAGAAAAAATCTGCTGGCTGGCGGATTTCGTTCAAGGTTGTGTTTTGACTTCCAGCAACAGCGGCGTACTGTTTAGATACCGGCGGCGCGATGCACATGGCGATTCACACGCGGCGCCTTTAAATTTGGCTTTCTCACCCCCGTGTAGGGCAGGGCCGGTGCACAACACTGGCTCTGCCCTTTTTTCGTCGGGATGCCCCCTCAACAACAGCGGCGTGAATAACGCATAATGAATGCAAATAGTTCGCGAAGCAGCATGGGGCTCACGTAACCTCCCAAATGCTTGACTTCTCTGCCGACCTGAACTTACCTAATAGTATGACGCTTCGGCTGGCCGCAACTTGCGGCTGACCGCCATCAGGAGTGATTGCTCGTGACCGAACCTCAGGAAGACGTTGCGATCGAAGAAGCCGAGACGCCGCTGCTGTGGGCGGAGATGTCGGAGAACAGTGAGAATTCCGAAGAACTCGAGGAATTTGACGAAGAAGACTTCGATGACGACTTCGACGACGACTTCGAAGAGGAACTCGAGGAAGAATTCGACCCGGAAATGGACGAGGCCGACGTGGTCGAGACCGATGACGAAGAGATCGATGTCGATATCGACGAAATAGATGATGACGACGACGGATTCGGCGTCGAGGATGATGACGCCGAACTCGGCGCGGACGAAGGTGAATAATTCCGCCCCAGGGGCACGAATCTCTGGCAGGCGGCAGCGGAACTAGAGGCTGATGAACACCTCAGACCACAACTCGCAAGCTCGCTGGCCAGGCGGCGAATTTAACCAGGACCTCACTCCGACCGAGTTCGAGGCGGAGTTTTGGGGGGAGGTTCTCAAGCGCCAGCCGTATTATGAAGACGTCCTGCGCCGCTGTGCAGAGACGCTCGCGCGGGCTGGTCGTTACGAAGAGTTGCTCCCGCTCGACCGCCGCATCGTCGCGCTCCGCCCCGACGATGCCGTCGTGCATTACCACCTCGCGTGCACGCTCGCCCGGCTTGATGATCTCGAAGGTTCGCTGGCCACGCTCACCAAGGCGCTGCACCTGGGCTACGATGACTTTGGCCATCTCGAGACCGACCCCGATCTTGATCCGCTCCGCGAACTGCCAGAGTTTTTGGCGTTGCTCCGCGCCGCGAAGGAACACTGACGGCCTCTTGTCCAATCGCACTGTGGCGGGGATGATGCTGGGTGTATCCGACGACCCACCCCAAATGACGGCAATTCGCTTGTGAACGAGCCTGCGACCGACACTCTCGCCTCCGCCTTGGAGCGACACCAGATTGAACTCCCCGCTGAGCACATGGCGAAGCTCCAGGAGTACGTACAGCGTTTGTGGGCGTGGAATGAAAAGCTGAATCTGACGCGGCATACCGACTACGAGAAATTCGTCGCCCGCGATCTCCGCGATACGCTCGAACTCTCCAAACTCTTACATCCAGAGGAAGAAGTTCTCGATGTCGGCACCGGCGGCGGCGTTCCCGGCGTGGTGCTGGCGATCATTCGCCCGGACTTGCGCGTCACGCTCTGCGAGTCGGTTGGCAAGAAGGCCCAAGCGGTGCAAGAGATGGTCCAAGGATTGGGCTTGCCGGTTCCGCTCTATCACTGCCGGGCAGAAGAACTGTTTGAGGATTTCCGTTTCGATGCGGCGGTGGCGCGGGCGGTGGGTCCACTCTATAAGCTCTGCAACTGGTTCCAGGATCACTGGGCCTCCATCGGCCGACTGCTGGCTATCAAAGGCCCAAGCTGGGCCGAGGAGCGGCACGAAGCGCGCCACAAAGGGTTGCTCAACAACCTGAATCTGCGCGTCGCCGCCAGCTATCCCATGCCGGGCACGCACTCGGAAAGCGTAATCTTGAAGCTGTGGCCGAAAGGAGCGCCGGAGAAATAGTTGGTTCGCATGCGCCGCTTTCTCCTTCAGGTTGCAGTCCATACGCACGATCGCTCACAAGCTTCTGTGCCACGTGCGCAGCGTCCCGCAGACGACGCCAACCTCGGGTATCCTTCCTCGCTCGGGAGAGCAAGTTATGCGACAATCAAGATCGTTCGTTCATCTCCGCGCGACTC
>CAUJKE010000401.1 GCA_963205385.1 Planctomycetota bacterium
CGAGCCCGATGGGGTCGTGGGGGAGGACGGGCGGCGGCGGGTTAGCTCGCCGACTTGCTCACCATCGGGGCGAGCCCGATGGGGTCGTGGGGGAGGTGGCGGTGCTTGCGCAGAGGGGCTAATAATCGCCGTTATTGGTGGGGGGCGAGGTGAGACGCTGGCAACAAATGCGGCCAGCATTCAGGGCCGTTTACGGTCCTTTTCGACCGTCCGCCGGGTATTAATTCCGTGCTTCAGCACGAGTGATGCTCGCGCTGAGCAGCTCCGGCCGGGGTCGGCGAAGCGCTTATTAATAATCCGGGCTCGCTGGAAATGCAACAAAGAATCGCTATATTGTTAAGCAACTATTGACAATATGGTCGCGATGATGTATACTCACGTTCAGTATTTCGGTCAGGCGGCCGTTTGATCTTTATTCGCGAGAGACCGTCCCATGCTGGCCGGCGCGTTCTTGAGTTGGGGAGCGAACGCTTGTGGTGCAGCGCGCTGGCGGCCGTGTGTTTGGCAACAGGCGTGCGGGGTGGCGATCTTCGCGGACGATCAAGGAGAGCACGTCAAGTCGCCGCGTCTCGATCAAAGGGCGAAAGAAGGGACGTGGTTTGCCGACTTTCACGTTCCCGCCGCCGGCCTGGGGGGCGATTACCGTAGTTGCAGCGGTGTTTGCGAGATTACTTCAATTATTAACACACACCCCACCTAAGGGTGGTTATTGAGTGCTCGCCACAATGAATGTCGTTAAAGTTTGACCTGATTTCCCAGTTTTACGCCCTTTTGTTTGGAATCTGTCTCGGCCTAAATACCGGCGGCAGCAGGGTCGATGGAAGAGTAGTCCGCAACCCAGTGCGGTACTTTCTTCCTCGCCTTTGTGCTGCAATGATGGAAAATTCCCCGCCTCCGAGTAGTCTGTTAGAAGAGCTGGATCGTCGGCAAGACGAAGTGCTCGCCCAGCTTGACGAATTAGACGCCCGCCTGAATGAGCTTTTGAGCGAGTATTCCGGTGGTCGCCCGCATCCCTTAGCCCCCATGAACGATGACGCGGCCTGATGAAATCCGCGAGGTAATGCTGTCGCTCGCCCGCGAGCGTGGCCCGACGAAGACATTTTGTCCTTCGGAGGTGGCGCGTCACCTCGACGCAACGCATTGGCAAGACCTGATTGAAGAGGTCCGTGCGGTCGCGCGCGAACTGATCGACGAGGGCGTGCTCGTGGCCAAGCAGAAGGGGAAAGTCGTGGAGTTCGACGGGGTCAAAGGCCCTGTCCGCTTGGGACTGAACGAAGAGCCATAATCGCGATTGGCGGCATCCAGGTGGGCGCCTGCTATTCCTTGCGATCCAAGTGTCCACTCTTGGCAATGGCGAGCATCAAGCGCAGGCCAATCAAGATGCTGACGGAACAGCCGGTCAGTCCCAAGACGGACAAGCGGCTGATCGACCACTGCGCCGTCCAATATTCGGGGACGAAGAGCAGGTTCAGCAAACCGCCTAAATGCGGCGGCGTTTGCGCGCTGAGCATCAACGAGGAGCCGACAAACATGGCGCTTGATAAGAGGCCCAGCACGAGCCGATTCACGGAAGGTCCAAAGCCGCGATGGTCGAGATGGATATCGAACTTACCGGCCTGAACCTGGTCGAGGATTTCAATCAACCGCCGCGGGAGGATTTCGGCAAGTTGTTCGAGTTCCAGATACAGCCGCCGAAACTTTTGCAGTTGTCGCCGGGGCGACAGGCGGCGCAAGAGCAGCTTGCGATAGAACGGTTGCATCACCTCCATCAGACTAAACTGCGGGGCGAGCAACTTGGTGGTTCCCTCGAGCGTGACTAACACCTTGATCAAGAGCCCGACCTGCGCCGGCAACGTGATGTGATAGCGGTGGATGATCTCGACCATGTCGTTGAGCGCCCCCGACAGATCGAACCGCGAGAGAGATTGATTGGAGTATTGCCCCACGAAGTCGGCGACGTCGCTGGAGAGTTGGCTTTCATTCAAGCTGGGCGGAACGTTGCCGATCCGCTTGACCATGGACACGAGCATCGCTACGTCGTTCTGCACGATGGCCGCCAAGAGGTCGCTGATGTCCTCGCGCAAGCGCTCATCCAGGCGACCCACGGAGCCGAAATCGAGCAGGCCAATGACGCCGCCGGGGAGCAACACAAAATTTCCGGGATGCGGATCCGCGTGATAGAAACCGTGCGAAAAGATCATTTTCAGATAGGCTTCAGCGCCACGGCGCGCGACTTGTTCGCTATCGATGCCGGCCGCTATGAGTCGCTGCGGCTCCTCGAGTGTGACGCCGCTCAGGAACTCCATGGTGAGCACTTTCGGCGTGCACAACTCCGACACGGGGCGCGGCACGCGGATCATCGGGTCGTGTGCGAAGAGGTTCACGAATTGCTGCAAATTGCGCTCTTCGCGCCCGAAGTCGAGTTCGCGGCGCAGCGTGCGCGACATCTCCGCCGTGGTCGCGCTGGGGCGATAAGGTTGGAAGTCAGGAATCCGTTCCGCGAGCGTGGCCAGGCCGGCGATGACGTCCAGGTCTTCGTGAATCTTGTGCTCGATGCGCACGTGCTGCACCTTGACCACGACCTCTTCCCCGGTCAGCAGCGTGGCGCGATGCACCTGACCGATGGAGGCCGAGGCGATGGGGACCGAGTCGAATTCAGCGAACAGTTCCTCCAGCGGTTGGCCGAGCTCCGTTTCGACGAGCCGCTTCACTTCCTCGAACGAATCGGCGGGGACGTTCGCGCGGAGTTGTTTGAGCTCGTTGGCGAGCGGGACGCCGACGACATCGGGCCGGGTGCTAAGCAGTTGGCCGAGCTTGATGAACGTCGGACCCAGGTCCGTGAGCGCCATCCGAATGCGGGCTTCGCGCGTCAGGCGGGCGAGCGCTTCGCCATCGCGGTCCGTGAGTTGGTCCTTGATGAAGTCGATGTTCGAGTGGCTGAGCCAGTCCGCAAGCCCGTAGCGGCTGAGCACCGAGATGATCTCGGTCCAGCGTTTGACATTGCGGTAGATGTTCGGCAGCGCGCTGATGCGCATGGGGCACAACCATGTGGGAGCGGACGAGACGTTTCGAGGCCAGGGAGCACGCACGCAGGCCAAACGGGGCGTTTACTCCTTGATTTTCATTCTACTTGGAGCGCGCCAAAGGGGGTAATGCTGGACCTTACGTTCGGAACAGTTGACGCGGCGGGTATCATTGAAGCAAGTAAAAACCTCGAATTGCCTTGCAAAACGCGACATTGCCGCGCCGCTGCCGCTTTTGGGGCCGATTCTTCCAGACAAAGCACTGCCTGCGCGTTAACCGCCCTACCGCACTAGCCCAGGAGTCTGGTAGATTATTAGCTGGACACTTGTACTCATTTTCGCCTGGCCAACACATGCGTCGTAACGACCTCCGAAATATTGTCATCATAGCCCACGTCGATCACGGCAAGACCACCTTGGTGGATTGCTTGCTCCGGCAAAGTGGGCAATTCCGCGATAGCCAACTCACGCAGGATTGCATCCTCGATAGCAACGACCTGGAGCGCGAGCGCGGGATCACGATTCTGGCGAAGAACATCGCCGTGCCTTACAAGGGAATCAAGATCAACGTCATCGATACCCCCGGCCACGCCGACTTTGGCGGCGAGGTGGAGCGCGTGGTGCGGATGGCCGATGGCGCGTTGGTGCTGGTCGACGCGGCGGAGGGTCCGCTTCCGCAAACGCGTTATGTGCTCGCGAAAGCACTTGAGGCCGGCGTCAAGCCGATCGTGGTCGTCAACAAGATCGATCGCAGCGACGCCCGTCCGTTGGAAGTGCTCGATGAAGCGTTTGAACTCCTCATGGAACTGGGGGCGGACGAACACTTGCATGATTTTCCGCACATTTTTACGAGTGGGCGAGCGGGCTATGCGACGTTCGACCCGACCGAGCCTGGCGAGTCGATGGCGCCGTTGCTCGATTTGGTGCTGAAGGAAATCCCAGGGCCGGACGTGGAGCCGGACCTGCCGCTGCAAATGCTGGTCACGACGCTCGACTGGTCGAAGTACGTCGGCCGCATCGCCATTGGCCGCATCCAAGCCGGCAAAGTCAGGCGCGGGCAACAAGTCGCCGTGATGAAGCGTGATGACGAAGTCGCCGAACAAAAAATTGCCAAGGTCTTTATCTTTGAAAACCTCGGCCGCGTGGAAGTGGAAGAGGCGTCCGCAGGGGACGTCGTAGCGCTGGTCGGGCTGGAAGATACGGAAATTGGCGATACGATCTGCGACCGCGAGCATCGCCGCGCGTTGCCCCGGTTGCATGTCGATGAGCCGACGCTGGAAATGCTCTTCACCGTCAACAGCTCTCCGCTAGCCGGCCGCGAAGGGCAGTTCGTCACCAATCGCCAGGTGCGCGATCGGTTGCTGAGCGAACTGGATCGCAATGTGGCGCTCCGCGTGCGGCAGCAAGAAGGGAGCGACGCGTTTTTGGTCAGCGGCCGCGGCGTGTTGCACCTCGCAGTGCTGGTTGAAACGATGCGCCGCGAAGGGTTTGAACTTTCCGTCGGCAAGCCGCGCGTCATCCTGCGCACGACGGATGGCATTAAAGAAGAACCGTTCGAGTCGCTCGTGGTTGAAGTTCCCAGCGATAAGCTTGGTCCCGTGATGGAAATGGTGGGCGCGCGGCGCGGCGAGCTGCAACACATGGAAGTCCACGGCGAATATACGGTGATCGAATTCTTGATCCCTGCGCGCGGCTTGATCGGCCTCCGCACGAGGCTGCTGAACGCGACGCAAGGCACGGCGGTGATCCACCATCGCTTTCACAGCTATCGGCCGGTGGAAGGCGAGATTCCGACCCGCGCCAACGGCGTGATGATCTCCATGGTCAGCGGCAAGGTCGTGGCGTTTGCGCTCAACACGCTCCAAGAGCGGGCGGATATGTTTGTCGCCCCCGGCGATGAAGTGTATGAGGGGATGATCGTCGCCGAAAACTCACGGGACAACGATCTGACCGTCAACCCGACCAAGGAAAAGAAGCTCACGAACATGCGGGCCAGCGGTAGTGATGAAAACATTCTGCTCAAGCCGCCGCGCCGAATGTCGTTGGAAGAGGCCCTTGAATATATTGAGGACGATGAATACGTCGAGGTGACGCCGAGTACGATTCGCTTGCGCAAAATTCTGCTCAAGGAAAATGACCGCAAGCGCCAATTGCGCAAGACGGTGCAACCTGTCTAAGCAACGGTTGGGACTGTTCACCCCCTGAGGCTGACATGAGCGATGCGTTTGGTGCACGCCGGCGGTGGCTGCTTGCGATCTCGTACTTGTTGTTATCCGCGCTGGGATCGGCCGCCGCGGAGGAAAACTCGCCGCCAGCGCGGCGTGACGTGGTGGTATGGCTGAGTCTGGACGGTCTATCCAGCCGTTATTTCGAGCGCGCCAAGACGCCAACGTTTGACCATCTGCGCGCCAGCGGCGTTTCCACGCTGGCGCTTGAACCGGTGTTTCCCTCGATCACGTTTCCCAGTCATGTATCGCTGGCGACCGGCGTGAAAGTGGAGGAGCATGGTGTGCCGAGCAACGTGTTTTACGACGCGAAGAGCGATCGCACCTACGCTTATCCTTGGTATGGCACGCTGCTCGAAGCGGAACCGATCTGGCTCACCGCGGCGCGGCAAGAGCGGCGGGTCGCGGTTCACGATTGGCCGCTGTCGCACGGCCAGCGCGGCAGAACTACGGCTGTTTATTTTGAACCCAAATTCGATATCACCCGCACCGATGAGGAGCGGCTCGACAAGCTGCTGAGCGTTTGGAGCGAGGATCAAGGCAAAGCCGCTGCGCCGCTACAGTTGTTGATGGGTTACGTCGTGGGAACCGATAAAATTGGCCACCAGCGCGGGCCCGATTCGCATGAAGTGATCGCCGCGACCGAAGAACTGGATGCGTTGTTGGGTTCCTTCGTAGAGCGGGCGACGAAGATCTTTGACGCGCAACGTGTCGGCGAGTCCCAATTGTATATCGTGCTCACCACGGATCACGGCATGGCGGCGGTGCATACGCTCGTCCACTTGGGGCGACTCGCGGATGTGGAAGCATTGGATGACGTGACGCAGGCGGCCACCGGGAGCGTCGGCGATTTGTTCTTCGCGTCCGACATGCCGCAGCGTGAAGCCGCGATTGACGCGGCGCTGGCGAAGGTTCGCGAACACAAATTCGCGCGGGCCTGGCGACGGGACGAGATTCCAGAAGCCTGGGGCCTGCGGCATCCGACGCGCGTCGGCGACATCTTGATCGCGCTCGATTTGGGTTACACCTTTAGCCGCCAGCCGAAGGAAATCACCGCGCCGGTCAATCCCCAGCGCGGCCCGCTAGGTATGCATGGCTACGATCCGGCGCAGTATGACGAGATGTGCGGACCGGCGATCTTTTGGCGTTATCCCGACGCTCTCCCTGCGCGTAAGCTTGACCGGATCGATGCGCTGCAACTGCACCCGACGGTCTGTCAACTGCTCGGCATCAAGCCGTCGAGCAAAGCGAAAGCGGAGCCGATCGTGCTGGAAGCACCCGCAGCAGCCGAGTGAGTTGCGCGGCGGATCGTCACGGCTTCGCAACCACGAGAAACAAATCCGTCCGCGGCGGAACGCCAGGAAAATTTAGCGTGTACGCGGCGAAGTGTTGATCGCCAGCGCTCTTGCCACTGACGCGCACCACGCCTTGCGAGGGCGCGGCATCGTCCGCGGCGCGGAGAACGAGTTTAACCCCTTTCGCGGAGTCGCCGGTGGGTTCTGAAGTTACCGTCTCCGCCATCACGCCGGCGGGTAAGTCGCTAGCGGAGATTTCGATTGCCTGGTTGAAACCGTTTAGTCGTTCAACCGCGATGGGAATCTCGACCGTTTTTCCCGGCGTCAGCGCGAAGGCATCGCCGGTGAGCGTGAGCGCGAAGCCTGGTTGCTGCGGAAGGATGTCGAGCCGATACACGAAGGACGCTCCACTTCGTCCGTACAGATCGCGCACAGCGACGACGTACTCGCCGTCGGCAGGCGGGGTGAAGGTGAGCGCGGCATCGGCCTCCTTCTGCACATCGTCCACTTCTTGCAGCATTGTTCCAGCGGCGTCGTGAACCGTGAGCACGCCGTCGAGCGCGAACCCCAGCGAGCGCGAGGTCAGCGATAGATCGAGTTTCTTCCCTTTGTTGGCGTGAAAGCGAAACCGCTGCGTGGCTTGCTCACTTGCCAAACGGCCGGAGATGACTTGAGGAATCGCGACTTCCTGGCCACGCTCCGAATTCGCCGCCTCCGTGGCGAGCGTACAGGGATGAGAAACGCGCGCTACGTCTGTCGCCCCGGCGACGTTCGGCAGAAAGACAGTGCTCCACCGCTCCGCAGCGGACGATTGGGGTGCAAGCGCGACCAGTGCGTTCGTAACATTGGCGCCGGAGAGCCGCACTTCGCCGATGGCGTCGCTCGGCCAGGCAAGCGGCAGAGCGTGATCCACGAGGCCACTTTTAGTGAGCGTTAGCCGATAGATGTAATTCGCGCCGCCAGCGAAGCTGACGTTTCCGTTGGGGTCCGAAGGAAAGGCAAACGCGCGGACGATATACGCGCCCGCGCGCGGCGCCGTGTAGACGATCTCCGGGTCCAGCCCGCGCGTGTCATGGTTCTGAGCAACGATAAATGCTTCGACCTGCGGCTCCTTGTCGACTTGTGCGGAAGGGGTCCGCTCGACGCGCTCGCAGATTTGCAGAACCGCATCCATCGGCGAGCCCAGCAGCCAGTTGGCGGTCAGACGGGCAGCGAGTGTTTCGCCTGCTTGAAGTTGCACGAAGAAGCCATCGACATCGCCACTTTTGCCGAGTCGGCCGTTCACGATGCTGGGCAGCGCGACTGCTTGAGCCTGGGCCGGCAGATCGTTGGTTTCCAACTCTTCCAGTTCGGGAAGTTGATCAATCAGAAAGGGGCGCGGCGAAGACGCGCCGTCCGGCCCCACCGCGCGGATCCAGCTCACGCCAGGCGTGACATCCTCGCCGATCGTGATGCTCAGCTTTCCTTTTTCCTGGTCTGCGGTGACATGGACGCCAGGCCGATCGCACCAGAAGTCGACCGGCCAGGTTTCAAACTCACCGGCCGCTTGCACGGCGATGGTTTGAGCGCGCTGCCCGCCAGCGGGAAACAACTCGGCCAGCTTAGGGGGCGCGGCGGAGGCGTTGGACGCGACCAACAGTGCGAGCACCACGGGAAGACAATTCAATCGTCGCACGCCTCACCCCATCAATTCGCTAATCGGACGGGCGTCGCTCACCAAATGCGTGGGCCGCCCTTCTTGGTTGTAATACATCTTGTCAGGATTGATGCCGAGCTTGGTGTAGATCGTGGAGACGAAGTTCTCTGGCGAAAGGACGCGCTCGACGGCGGCGTAGCCTTTGTTGTCCGTCGCGCCCACAACCTGCCCACCGGGCGTTCCGCCGCCAGCAAACAGGACGCTCATCGCATTGGACCAGTGGTCGCGTCCCGCATCCTTGTTGACTTGCGGCGTGCGGCCGAATTCGCCGAGTGCGATCACCATCGTCGTATCGAGCATCCCTCGTTCGTCGAGATCCTCAATGAGCGTGGCGACGGTGTTATCCCACGCCGGCATGCGCTTGCTAAAGGCGCTGAACAGACCGGTGTGATGATCCCATCCGCCATCGTTGAGCGTGATAAACGGCACGCCGGCTTCAACAAGCCGCCGGGCCAGCAGCGCCCGCTGGCCAAAGCCATGGCGTCCATAACGTTCACGGACCTGGTCGGACTCGCTATGAATGTCAAACGCGCGCTGCGCATCGGCCGAAGTGACGAGTTGATAGCCTTGCTCGTAGAACTTGTCGATGTCGCGCACTGGATCGGCGGCGGCTTCTTCCGCAATCCGCGGCAAGCGATCGACGGCTGCCCGCAAGGCTTTGCGGTCACTAAAACGATCTTCCAGCAGCCCGCGGGGAATCGCCACATCCCGAATCCGAAAGCTCTGGCTGTTGGGATCGTCGGAGACGACGAACGGTGCGTACTGGGCGCCGAGGAAGTTCGGGCCGCCAGAACGCGACATGCTCGGCATGGAGAAATAGGCGGGCAGGCCGGGCGGCGCGCCCACTTCGAGCGCGACGACGGAACCGAGGCTGGGGTGAAAACTGACGAATGCGCCACAGCCTACGGGAATGCGCGGCGGCGCGCCTGTCATCATGTAATGGTTGCCGGCGCCGTGGTTCCCTTGATCGTGACGAATGGAGCGAACCACCGCGAACTTATCCGCACACGCGGCCAATCTTTGCATGTGCTGGGAAAACTGGATGCCCGCGACCTTGGTGTCGATGGCGTCAAACTCGCCTCGGATCTCGACCGGCGCCTGCGGCTTGGGATCGAACGTTTCATAATGCGACGGGCCGCCATCCATCCAAATCAGAATGCAGGCTTTCGCGCGGCGGCGCAGGGAACTGCCGGGGTCGGCGGCGGTCGCCGTGGCTCGGAGCGCGCCGACAAGACCGCCGGCGAGTAAGCCGGATAGGCCGAGTTGCAACGTATCGCGGCGCGAGATTCCCTGGCAATTTCGCTGGATGCTCATGGCTACTAATCCTTAAATACGAACTCAGGCGTGTTGAGCAACGCCCACATCAGGTCTTCGGTCGCCTGGCGTCGATTACTCCCTGCCTCCGCATACACGGCCAGACCGATCTTTCGTTCTGCGTCGTCTGGCAAGCGGGAATAGATCGAGAGATAGATCTCTTCGAGTATTTGCTCAGGCGTCAGTTGGCTGGCGGCAAGTTTTGCGGTTCGACCGCCGTCAGCGGTTAAACGTTGATGGAGCGCCGGGGCGTTCATCAAGTGCAGCGTTTGCGTCACCGTCGATTCCGCCAAACGTTCGCAGGGAGGATCCTGGTTCTCGTTGGGCCGGCCGAACGTATCGAGAAAAACAGAATTGACGCGGGTTGTCCAAATCTCATTCGCCTTGGAACCACCGGGGACCGCTTCAAAGGATTCTGGCATGCCGGTGATGTCGGTAACGGCGTCGAGCAGCACTTCCGCCCGCATTTGGCGGCGATAGTGACGGGAGTAGTTTTGCCGGTCCGCGACATTGCGGGGATTCGGCGCCGAACTGAGAGCGTAGACGTGGGAAGCCGTAATGGTGCGGAGCAGGTGTTTGATATCGTAATGATGGGCGCGAAAATCCTCGGCCAATGCGGCGAGCAGCGGCGCGTTGGTCGGCGGGTTTGTGGCCCGCAAATCATCGACTGGTTCGACGATGCCGCGCCCCATCAGGTCGGCCCAGACGCGATTGACCATGACCTCGGCGAAGTACGGATTGTCATCGCTAGCGATCCAAGCCGCGAGCGACGCCCGCGGGTCGCCCCGCTCCGCAATCACCGGCGCTTCGCCAAAGAGCGTGCGCGGCGGGAGCACCTCTTGCGTGAGCGGATGCCGCACTTCGCCTTTGGCGGCGGTGAAGATCATCTCCTCGCTGCCTGAAATGGGCGGCGAGAGCCCGGTTCCTTTGTGGCCAATCCGGCCGAAATACGCGGCGAAGCTATAAAAGTCCTCCTGGCTCCACTTCTCGAACGGATGGTGATGGCACTTCGCGCATTCCAAGCGAATACCGAGAAATAACTGACTCACGAGCGTCGTGACTTCCTCCGGTTCACGTCGATCGCGAAACAGCACCGTCGCTCCGTTTTCCCAGGTGCTTCCTTGAGCGGAGACCAACTCGCGCACGAATTGATCGTACGGCTTGTTGTCGCGAAAACTATCGCGAATCCACTGGTCGTACATGACGACCGACTTGATGCCGACCCGGTAAGGATTGGGACGCAGCAAGTCCGCCCACTTCGCCGCCCAGTGATTGGCATACTCAGGCCGCGCTAACAAACTGTCGACCAACCGCGCTCGCTTGTCGCTGGCGGTGTCGGAGAGAAACGCGCGGACTTCGTCCTGTGAGGGGAGTCGGCCGATCAAGTCGATGTGAACGCGGCGCAGATACTTAGCATCATCGCACGGCGCCGACGGCGTGATACCCAACGATTGCAGCTTGTTCCAAACGTGTTCGTCGATAAAGTTGTGACGCGGCAGGTGTTCGTAGGTCGCGGCCGAAACTTCGCCAGCCAAAGGTATCGCCACGTGGCAAGTCGCGATCTCGCTCATGTAGCGGGCCATGATCGTCGCTTCGCCGGGGATCGAACCGGCGGTAATCTGGCCGCTGGGCGAGACCGCGACGATCGCCCCTTCGCTCGATTGAAATTGGGCGCGGCTGGTAACATCGCGCTGGCTGCCATCGGCGTAATGGGCAATCACGGAGAGTTGGAGCGCTTCGCCGGGCGTGGCAAATTTGTTCGTAGGCGTGACGACAATCCGCGACAACGTCGATTCGCCAGGAATATGGCGGGGGAGTCCCTCGGCAATCCAACGAGCGAGCAGTTGGTAATCGTCGCCCCCCTGGTCAATTCGCACACCGCCGCCGTGAGCAATGCGCCCCGACGACTTCAGCAGCAGCAAACTACGCTCCGCCGCGGCGGGAAAGACTCTTCGCCCCCGCGCTTGCAAGGCGATTGCGGCGTAGTCGAAATCGGCGTCGAAGCCCAGCAGCGACAACTGAAAACCGTTTTGCCCGCGCGCTTTGCCGTGGCAGGCGCCTTGGTTGCAACCGCGCGCCGTGAGCAGCGGCATCACGTCCAGCTCAAAACTGACCTGCGGTTCAGCCCCGCTCAGCGCCAGCGGCCACGCTCCAAGCAGCGCCGCGAACAGAAGAATGCCCGCTAGTGATGGAAAGCCCCGCTTCAACATGATTCCGCCTGTGGGTCGTGAAACATCAATTCGTGCTGATGAGTATAACGAATCGGCTCATCTGTAGGCAAGCGAATGGAACTTGGCGGCCGATTCCGCCTCCCACCTGCTGCACAAATGGCCGCGCGCGGCATAATGGAGGGTTTGTAACTCTGTTGATCCTCACTGAAGGCCGTTTGCGATATGCCGCTGGTAACATTTCGAGAGGTCACGATCGGCTATCGTGGTCCCCCGCTCTTGGATAACGTCGATTGTCAGATCGAGCCTCGACAGCGGATTGGTCTATTAGGGCGAAACGGCGCCGGCAAGTCGACCTTCCTGCGACTCGTGGCAGGTGAAATTGAGCCCGACCACGGCGACGTGATACGCGCGGCCGGCGTCCGGGTCGCATCGCTTCCGCAAGATGTCCCGCGTGATCTTCAGGGGACGATCTATGAAGTGGTCGCCGGTGGGGTGCTGCACGCGGATGGCGACGACCATGCTCCGTGGAAGGCGGAACAACAAGTCGCGCAGATCCTGTCCAAAATGGATCTTGATGGCGACGCTCGTTTTGAAACGCTCTCCTCCGGCATGAAGCGCCGCGTCCTGTTGGCCAAGGCGCTCGTCTGCTCGCCTGAAATCCTGTTGCTCGATGAGCCGACGAACCATCTCGACTTGGACGCCATCACCTGGCTGGAAGATTTTCTGCAACGCTGGGATGGCACGTTCATTTTCGTGACTCACGATCGGATGTTTCTCCGCAAGCTCGCTTCGCGCATTCTGGAAGTCGACCGCGGCAAGCTCTTTGACTGGTCCTGAGACTCCGACACATTTCTGCGCCGAAAAGAAGAGTCGTTGGCGGCGGAAGAAAAGCAGAACGCGGTGTTCGACAAGAAACTAGCCC
>CAUJKE010000402.1 GCA_963205385.1 Planctomycetota bacterium
CTCGGTGACGCAACCGCGACCGTATGCGAGGGCGTCACTTTGGCGCGAGTCGGCGTTGATCGCGCGCTCCGCCACCAGACGGCCGCTAGGAATATCGTACTTCCGCACGACATCCCGCCCCGCGACATAGAGACTCCGGCCTACGACACCGACGGGGTATAACGCGACTCGGCCATCAATGGGCGAAGTCCGCGGCGAGTTCCAGGCGAGTTCGCCTGAGCGGCGATCGAGCGCGAACAATTCGTCGCGATCCGACGGCATCACCAACAGCAACTTCCCGTAGGGAATGACGACGTCATCTTGCCAGCCGGTTAGCGCCAGCGAAGCGTTTTGCATACCATAGATATTGCGAAACTTGGGATCGGGAACGCCATCGCGCTTATAACGCACCGCCCAGCGAATCAGGCCGCTGACGGCATCGATCGTGAAGACCGCGCCAGCGCCGCAGCAGACATAAGCTTCGCGGCCATCGACGGCCAGGCCCACGGTCGCCCACTGGCTCGCCCCGCCGGACGGTTCATCGCACAGATACGTTTTCCAAACGGTCTTCCCGTCCTGTTGTGACAGCGC
The DNA here is from genome assembly GCA_963205385.1 of Planctomycetota bacterium. Lineage (GTDB taxonomy): Bacteria > Planctomycetota > Planctomycetia > Pirellulales > Pirellulaceae > JAEZGD01. Next base: position 571 of record CAUJKE010000402.1, read on the forward strand.
GTAGAGCCACATGGTGCCGCCATCGGTCACCGGCACGAGCAACAGGTTGCCATACGGCGTGGGAGCGGCGACAAAGCCGATGTCGGTCGAGCCTTTGGTGGGGTCTGCTTGCGCGGCTTCCGAATCATCCGCGCTGCGATACCAGACCGCCTTGCCGGTGTGGGTTTCGTATGCGGCCAGCCAATTGCGCCGCGAGCGGCGCGGCACGGTTCCCCATTGAAACGGCTTGGTCAGCGTGGGATCGGCGTCGATTTCGGCGTTGCTGCCGTGTACGCGCTGCCCTTCGATATTGTAGATCAGCCCGCCGGACATGGAGATCGATTGATGCACGCGATCGCCAAAATGCAGAATCTCCGCGATCGTTTGCGGGCCATCGCTACCGAGCTGATAGCCATTGATGCGCATTTGCGACATCGTCAGCGTGCCTGCGTCCGGCAGGTAGAGATTCATCCACGCGCTGCGCCACAGCGGTTGGTCGCTCTGGCTACTGGCGTCAAAGCATAGCAGTTCCGTCGCCGACTTGACGAAGACGCGCGCCCCTTGTTCGTCGCTTTCAAATAAGAGCCGCGAAGTGGGGAAGTAGCCTTTGTTCTTCCAGGATTGCACGAGCGATTCGCGCGTGTCGGGGCTCGTCATTTGAGGCGCGTTGCGAACGATGCTGCTCCGCATGATGATGCCGCCGCCGGCCGCGATCATCACGCCGGGACGGACGCTGCCGGCGAGCCGGGGATCCGTTTGCGCTTGCGGCAGGAGCACGGGAAATTCTTGCGTCCAAAGCTCCGCTAAGTCCGCGGAGACCGACTTCAGCGCCAGCGCCGGCATATGGCCGGTGCGACGAGGATTACCAAGGTCCATCGTCCAACGATTCCCACCTTCAACCGCGACGGCGGCCAAATCGGGACTTGTCAGATAACGCCGCACGGACGCAATCGCTTCCCGCGCGGGGCGCGGGCCGGCGACCGTTTCGATCTCCGTGAGGCACTGCTGCGCGGCGTTCATGTCTCCTACCTTCGCGGCGGCGACGGCCATTCGTAGCAAGACGTCCGCCCGCGGAATCGAGGGATCGGGATGCTGATCCAAAATGGCCTGAAACATCCGGCTCGCGCCGACGAAGTCGTGCCGATCGAGCGCCAAGCAGCCGAGCTTATAGGCGGCGTCGTCTCCCAGCGAACTGAGAAAATAGCGCCGCACGATCTTGTTCAGCGCCTCTTCTTCGTCCACGCCGCTGCTGCTGATGCTACCCAAAATTGCGTGCGCGGCGCCATCGGCGGAGATGCGGTACAGGTCGAGCCCTTCGCGCGGGAGCCGCGCGAGCGTGCGTTCGACTTCCGCCGCGAGCGACGTATAGACCACGCCGTCGCGCGTCATGAGCGTATCACCGCTCTCATCGAGCACTTTCTGCCAGAGGACGGAAGCCAAATCGAAACGGCCATCGGCGGCGAACTGTTCGGCGCGAATCAGCAGACGTTCCAGTTCAGGATCGGTCTTCAGCGCCGCCCCGTTGGGGAACTGTTCCTCGGCCAGGTCTTCTCCCTTGTTGAGCTCCGCGTCTTCCTCCGCGGCAGCGGCTTGGAATAAGAGTTCCTTGGCCTGGACGTGCGGGAGCGAAATGAGCACCAAGGCCACGACGACGGCCCCCAACGCGAGCCAGCTAGCCGCTAAGAGACGCGCTAAACCACGCGTGGATCGATTGGTATGCAACATGGTGTTCCTCCGTTGGCTCGAAATGCGAGCCCCTACTCCCTGGGACGATGATCTATCTGCGATTTATCAGCAATTTATCGATAATTTACCTGCGCAAGCCGAAGGCCCAGGCGAAGAGTTGCTCTCCCGCCAAGACGACCACCGCGAGCACCAGAATGATTTTCCATAATTCCCACTGTTTGCCGCTGCCGGTTAGCGAGCCGATGCTCGCGGCTTTCAAAATGGTGACGGGCGCGTCCCCAAATTTTTGCTGCAACGCCACGGTATCGACGCGCGCCAGGTTCCCCTCGCCGGGATCGATATTGGCGGCGAATAGTTTCTTCTCCGGCGTGCCGTCGGTGCGGGTCAGCGTCAACTCGTAGAAGCCGCGTACCACGGCCGGTTCGTACACAAACTCCCACTGCGTTTGCCCCGCGGCGGTGACCGGCGGTTCATCGTCCGTTTTCGGTTCGTTCTCGTCGCCATCGGTTTCCTTCCCAGCTTGCGCGGGATCGCGGGCTTGCAAACTCGCCTTGCGCTCGCGCGGCAGACGGAGCTCGGCATCGGTGCGATAGTCGGACAGATCGACCCGTTGCACGAGCGGCTCCCCGACCCGAAACGCACCGCTCCCCACGACATCGCCCGCCATGTGGCGCACGAGTTCGTGCATGGCGACGACATAGTTGGGAAAAATCGGCCAGATGTGCCAATCGACATCCGCGGGGATCGAAGTCATCAACACGCGCCCTTCGCCAAAACTCTTTTCCGCGATGGCGATGGAATCGTTGGCGTCGTTGAAGCGCGCCGGAATCTTCACTGCTTTGCCGGCTTCCCCTTCGGCCACCTCGGTCGACCACCAGCTAAAGACCTTGGTGAGTTCGAGGGCCGGATCATCTTGGCCGCCAAAGACCGCGAGCAGCGGATGGGCCGCATCGACGATGCGAAACTGCGACCAGGTCTCGCGTGTTTCATCCCCCTCGATACTGTTGAGACGCAGCGGCGCCAGACCGTGGCCGTCGACGAAGAACTCCTTGTTGAACGTCACTTCATCAACATGGTCCCCCGGCATGATCACCAGCCCGCCGCCGTTCTTGACCCAGCGATCCAAGTCCTGCATCACCTTTTCGCCGAGATGATAAACGTTGAGCAGGAAGATGACCTGATACTTGGCGAGGGAGGTCGTTTCCATCTCTTGCTCGTGGACGATGTCAATGGTCACGCCGGAGAGGAACGGGCCGCTGGGATCGAGCGCATGCTTCAAGAAGTATGATTCGCTCCGCTGCGGATTCGCCGCCGGATCGCCATCGACGATGAGCGTCGGGATGCCGCGGACGATGCGGGCGGGAAAGATTGCCGTGCTATCGGCGAGCAATCGATCTTCCTCGCCGGGCCGTTGTGAAGTGACGTCGACCGTGACTTTGATCGCCTCGAGCGGCGCCGGCGCGCCGCTCTCAGCGGTCGCTTCACTAGGAGCGAAGGTGAAGGAGAACGGGACCGTTTCCGAACTATTGGCCGGAATCTTCTCGAGATTCATTTCCAGCGGCAGCGCATCGCCGGCCTTGAGCCGCACGGTTACGTCGCGGGCTTCGGTCGAACTGTAGTTCGTCACCGTGACATCGAACCGCGACTCCACGCCGGCGACCAGCACTCCTTCAGGCCGAATCTCGGAGACCACCAGGTTCTTATACGCTTCGCCGCCAATGTCGAGCAGGTACACCGCGGTGATCTCTTCCGCGATCCGCGCCACCACCTTGGCCGGGTCGTTCTCTGCGCGGGCGCCCTCATCGTGCTCCCATTCGCGCTGGCGCAAATCAGTGACGACATAGAGCGTGCGGTTGATGTTCTTGGGTTGATCGGCCAGTTCCTGTTCGAGCGTCCTCAGCAGTGCCGGCAAATCCGCGGCCAGGTCCGACGGGGCCAGGTCGCCGATCGTGGCGACTAGTTCATCGACAGAGTCGCTTTTGACGCGCACGCCGTTGACCAAACGTTCCTCGGGGGTCGAGGTGAGGATCAGCGTGAGCATGTTGTCGTTGCGATCTTCCGCGAGTGACTTGACCATCTCGGTCAGACGCTGCTTCGCTTCATCGAACGCGCTTTGCGTGCCGGTCTGCACTTGGGTCGAGAGCGAATCGTCCAGCACGACGATGTGCTCGAACTGCGTCGCCCCCAGCAGGCTCGCCATGCTTGATTGCGGCAAGCGGGAGATGAACGGCTGCGCGAGCAACAGCCCAAGCAAAAAGACCGCCAGGCAGCGCAAGAGCAGCAGGATCAAGTTCTCGAGCCGGACGCGGCGGCGGTTGCGCTTATCGGCGTCGAGCAGAAAGTCCATCGCGGCCCAATCCACGATCTTGAACTTCCGCTTGTTCAAGAGGTGAATGATGATCGGGCTCGACACGAGCGCCGCCCCGAGAATCGCCATGCCGGGGAGCACCATCCAACTGGACAGCGCCGGAATCAAACTATTGAGCCAAGAGAGCATTGCTGAGTTCGTCGTGAAAAGGTCCAGGCTAAACGTAATTCGCTGCGGTGCGTCGCGTGTTTGTTAGCGGCCGCGAATTTGCCGCCGCGTCTTCTGGCGGAACGTGAGATAGCTCGCGAGCGCCGCATCGAGCGGGTCTTTGGTGCTCATCAGCACGTAGTCGATGCCGAAGCTGGCGCACGTCTTGCGCACTTGCTCCTTGAAGCGCTCGACCGCTTCCAAGTACGAACGCCGGAGCGCTCGCGGTTCGGTGTGCAGTTGCACGTTCTCTTCCATGCCGCGGAACAACGTGTTCTCCTGAAACGGAAACGTGAGCTCGTCCTCGTGCATCGTGTGCAGCACAATCACTTCGTGCTTGCGCAAGCGGAACTGCTTGAGCGACTCGACGAGCGTGCTCGGATCGACGAACAAATCGGAAACCAGCACAATCATGCCCCGGCGACGAATCTGTTTCGCCAGTTCGAGAAAGACCGTGCTGATGTCTGACTTCTCGTCCGGCTTCGTCTCTTGCATCTCATGCAGCATCAGCTTGAGATGGCTGGGATGCGAACTGGCCGGCAGGTTCTTCTTGACCTTGTTATCAAACGTCACCAGGCCGACGGCGTCCTGCTGCTGTTGCAGAAGATACGCGAGACTCGCCGCCGCCGTGGCGCCGTAGTCGTACTTGCTCCACCCGTTGGTATCGCCGTACGCCATCGACTTGGAGCTATCAAGAATGATCGTGCATTTGAGGTTGGTCTCTTCCTCGTACTCTTTAATATAGAGCCGGTCGGTCTTCGACCACACCTTCCAGTCGATATGCTTGATGTCGTCCCCCGGCGTGTATTCACGATGGGCGGCGAACTCGACGGCGAAACCGTTATACGGGCTGCGGTGCTGCCCGGTGATGAAGCCTTCGACCACCAACCGCGCGCGCACGTCGAGACGTTTGATCTTCTCGAGCGTTTTGGGGTCGAGATAATTATGGGATGCAACAGTAGCCATGCGGTAAGGCCGATCCAGTCGGCCGATAAGTGGTGTGAATGACGAACACGCAGTGTCAGCGCGGGCGCTTAGCCGAATGCCTTCGCCAATTGCGGCGCGATATCGTCCCCTTGGCGGCGATCCGGCACGTCGGTGAGCAAACGATCGATGACCTTGTCCGACGAAATGCCCGCCGATTCCGCGTTGAAGTTGGTGATGACGCGATGCCGCAGCACGGGATGCGCGACCGATTTCACGTCGTCTGTCGTCGCAAAGAATCGTCCTTCGAGCACCGCTCGCGCCTTCGCCCCGAGGAGCAGGTACTGCATCCCACGCGGACCGGCGCCCCAACTCACCCAGTCGTTCACAAACGCCGGCGTTTCCCCTTCGTGCACGCGCGTGGCGCGCGTCAATCGCAAGGCGTAGTGAATCACATGCGGCGCGACGGGGACGCGGCGGACCAGTTGTTGCAACCGCAAAATGTCTTCGGCCGAAAGCACTTCCGCCACTTCCTGGCTGAAGGTGGTCGTCGTGGTTTCCGCAATGCGGAACTCTTCGTCGTAGCTGGGGTACTTCACGAACACTTTGAACATGAAGCGGTCCTGCTGCGCTTCCGGCAGCATGTACGTCCCTTCTTGCTCGATCGGGTTCTGCGTCGCCAGAACGAAAAACGGCTGTGGCAGCGGATTGCGCACGCCACCGATGGTGACCTGCTTCTCCTGCATTGCTTCCAACAGCGCCGCCTGCGTCTTGGGAGGCGTGCGGTTGATTTCGTCCGCCAAGATAATGTTATTGAACACCGGCCCCTTGAGGAACTTAAAGCTGCGGGCGCCGCTGTGCTTGTCTTCCTGAATGACTTCCGTCCCGGTGATGTCCGACGGCATCAAGTCCGGCGTGAACTGAATCCGCGCGAAGTCGAGCTTCAGCGAGCGGGCGAGCGTGCTGACCATCAGCGTCTTCGCCAAACCAGGCACCCCTTCCAAGAGGCAATGGCCTTGCGAAAAGATCGCGATGAGCAACTGCTCGATGACCTGATCCTGACCGACGATGACCTTGCTCAACTCCTTGCGCACGGTCGCGAAGGCACCCTTGAGATTTTCGAGAGCCTGCATGTCATCGTTACTGAGTTGAGCATCGCCTGCTGACTGAGACTGCATAAGAAGTTCCTTGCCGATCAAACTTAAAAGGAAGCGTTAAGGGAATAGGACGTTACGGACGAACCTAAAGTTCTGATCGCGGGGCGGCGGTGGGCCGGGGGGGTAGGATCAAAAAACTGTAGGTGCAGACGGAGTTACGCCGTCTACGGTAGGTGCTATCGCGTGCCGACAATGTTCATTTTGCCGGAAAACCGAGTGCACGACCACTCTTTAGAGGGAAAGTGTCGATAAGGAGCTGGGTTTTGGTCGCGCGACAAAGCCTGCCTCATTGTAAAAGGTTCGCGCCGCAAAGCCAGCGAAACCGCCGCCAAAGTGGACGGAATCCCCAATCCGGCAGCATCCCAACCAATTTACTTGCCGCCGGCCGGCTGGGTGTCGAGAATTGAGAAGGCTGTTTCCGTTTCTTCTAACAGGCAACTCCGTGTCGTCTCCCGTCGAATCCACCACCGCCGACCGCATTCGCACCACAATCCCTGCTTGGGGGATGTCGCTGGTGTTGCATCTCGCGATCATGCTCACGATTGCCTTGGTGACCACGGCGCCAATGGTGAGCCGGGGGCTTGAGGAATCGGTTCGCGAAGGCGGAATCGTGCTTGTGCAAAGCGATGCAGCGACGCGGGAAGATCGTTACTTCACGGAAGCGGATCAACCACAGAACGAGTTGGCCAAGCCGCAAGAGAATGTCGCGCCGCCGACGCCGCAAGTCCAGCCGAGCGAAGCGGCGACCGACGCGCTCGACGAACTGCTCCCCGAGCAACCTAACAACGCGGCCCTCGCTCCCGCCGTGTTTGGCCAACCGCTCTCGGCCTTCAAAGGGGCGGGCAAAGCGCTTGGCGGCAGCCAGGCTGCGCAAGAAGCGGAAGCGGCGGCGGTCGCGTCCGAACGGGCAGCGCTCGACGCGTTGATCCCCCAGGGGCCGACCACCAAGGTTTCGATTTTTGGCTCGGCGAAAGCGGAAGGGCGCACGTTCACGTTCGTCGTCGATCGTTCGGCCAGCATGGGGGAGGACGGGCTTGGCATGCTCGGCGTGGCGCAAACGCAACTGGAAGCGGCCGTCGCGGGACTGGGGCCAACGCATCGCTTTCAAATCGTCGCCTACAATCAGCGTCCCACGTATCTCGGTCCCAAGCAGATGACGCCGGCCACCGAGGAGAACAAGAAGCTGGTCAAGCAGTTCTTTCTCACGCTGGGCGCCTATGGCAGCACCGAACACGAGATCGCGCTCGTCACCGCGCTCGCCGCGCAGCCTGACGTCATTTTCCTCCTCACCGACGGCGGCGATCCCTATCTTCACGCAGGTCAGATCCGTCGCTTATGGGAACTCGCCCGCGGCAAGACGTCGATCCACTGCATTCAATTCGGCGCCGGCCCTCCCCTGGCCGAAGCCGCCGACTGGATGAAACGCCTGGCCGAAGGAACCGGCGGGAGTTACACCTATGTGGATGTGAATCGCTGAAAACGTGGACGCGCATCGCCGGTGCCCTGCCGGCCCGTGCCGACGACTAGGCGACACTTTATCAAGCGATGCTCGCCGGTCGAGACCGTTCATCATGGGATGCTGCCGGTCCTTTTTGCTTCCGGCACGGCTCAGCCGCGCGGCGAGGAGGGCCATGGATGGCCCTCCGGCAGGTTGCGTGTGAAACCGCGGTACCCGTGCTCAAGCACGGGCCTATCACCCGCCTGACGGCGGGGAAGGACCGTGAACGGCCCTGAATACCGACGTTGCTGAACCATAAAACCCACCACCATTCACCCCGCCAATAACGGCCCATTTTAGCGCCTCTGCCCAAGCATCGCGTCAGCGATTCCCCCAGGGGCGTTTACGCTTCTTCTCGCTGCGCGGCTTTAGACGTGGAGCTGCGCCCGAGGTTGTTCACGATGTGATGTACAAACAGGGTATTACGGCATTCCGTGCTCCGTTCAAAAACATGTTGTTTTGGGTAAGACAGCCCTAAGTCGTGTGATGCCATCGGTTGGGTCGGGCAGCGTGCTCCTCGTGAATCATCCTCGCCTAGGAGCATGTCGCTCGTGCCTGGATTACAATGCGCCCATTCCAATTCCCACCTGCTTTTGAGGAGCATCTGTATGTCTCGCCGATTAGCCGCCGCCTGGCTGGCCGTCATGTTGTTCGCCGCGCCTGTGGCACTCCACGCCGCGGATTCTTCGGAACCGATCAAGCCGTTCAATGGTAAAGACCTCAGCGGCTGGAAATTCAAAGGGAGCGCCGACCAGAGCAAGTGGAAAGTCGGCGTTGCCAAGCTCGATCCCAACAACCCGAGCCAGTTGGCGATTAGCGACGCGCCGAGCGCCGACAAGGCCGAGCTGATCAACGATAAGCGCGGCGGCGGCGGGACGGACATCTACACCCAGGAGAAGTTCGGCGATGGCACGATCTCACTGGAGCTGATGGTTCCTAAGGGCTCTAACAGCGGCGTCTATGTGATGGGGGAGTACGAAGTGCAAGTGCTCGATAGTTTCGGCAAGAGCGACGAGCAGATTGGCCCCGGCGATCTCGGCGGGCTGTATAACGCCGCCAAGCCGACCAAGAACGCCGCCAAAGCGCCCGGCCAGTGGCAAACGCTTGTGATCGATTTTCAGGCCCCGAAGTTCGAAGGCGACAAGAAAGTTGCCAACGCTAAATTCGTGAAGGTGGTCCTCAACGGCGTCACGATTCATGAAAACGTGGAAATGAACGGCCCCACCCCAGGCGGCCTGACGGGAAAAGAATCCGCCACCGGCCCGCTGATGTTTCAAGGGGACCACGGCCCGGTCGCGTTTCGCAACATCGAAATTGTGACGAAGTAACGCGGGAGCCTGTGCAATGCCAGCTGCCACTGAACGTGAAGTCTTTCGTCCCAGCGGTAAATTCTCGCCGCTGGGACTCGCCTGGGCGCTCCCGGTGCTTCTCGTGGCGGCGTTCGCGCTCGCCTTTGGGCTGGCCTGGCTCGAGTACACTCCGTTCTCGTTATTGATTCTCGTCCCGGCGCTCGCCGGCATGGTGTTGGGTTGGATCGGGCTGCGCATCCTCCGCGCGGCCCATTGCCGCAGTCGCACGCTAGGCTGGCTCATCGGCCTTGCGTTTGGCGCGCTCATGTATCTCGGCAGTTTTCAAGCGACCGTCATTATCGAAAACGGACCAATGGCGATTCCGCACTTGGAAGTCTGGCCGGCAGCGATCGTTTTCAAGGTGAACAACTGGGTAATTGGCCGCCCGGGAGCGCAGCAGCAAGGCCAGCCTGTGCCGGTGATCAATTGGATTTTGTTCGCTGCCGAATTGGGCATTGCGAGCGCCTTGAGCGGTTACGCCATGGCGGAAGTCGCGTCGCGCGGGTATTGCGAGCGGTGCGAAAAGTGGATGAGCACCAAGACCGTCGATCTCGCCGCGAACGAGGCCGCGAAAGTCGCCCACGCGATCGGCGCCAACAGTTTCCCGGAGTTGGAACCGCTGCGTTCACGAACGGCCAACGCTCAGGAATATTCGCAACTCGAAGTCGAAGGTTGCCTGCACGGCGGCAGCGGGGACGACGCCAACTTCTTCCTCACCGCCCGCGAAGGCGTGTACGACAAGGACCGGAAGAAAGTGGAATTGCACGACGTCGTCAAGCAACTCCAACTCACGCCGGACGAGTTGCTCATGCTGGCGGAGAAATGCCCCGCGTTGATGTGATGCGAGCGGAAAAGTGGGGCAACAGATGTGAGGCTTTGCTGACGATCAAGCGGCCGCGCGCCGTCGCAAAACTCTCCGTGCTGGCATGGGGCGAGCAGGCGCCTTACCATGACAACGTGCTGCAAAAGTTCCAGCTTCGGCCCGTGAATCCGAGATGCCGCACTCGCGGTGAACGATTCGCACGATAGCATCGCTCACTCGCGCATCCGCACTGGCAAGCCAGTGCCACCCCTCGACAGTGCTACCGCTCCACCCCTCGACTGTGCCACCCTGCCGCAGGCAGTTCCAGTCACGGGTGCCCAAAGTAGAGCAAAGAGTGGCTGGATTAACTTTTGGGATGATGTTGGGGGTGAAACAATTCCAATTGACTATGGTGCGAAATACACCGGTAAATTGTCTTGGGCCGACCGATTGG
>CAUJKE010000403.1 GCA_963205385.1 Planctomycetota bacterium
TTCCCAAACTGCTGCTCCTGACGACGGTTCTGTTCGTCGTCGATCTGTTCATTCCCGATTTCATCCCCTTCATTGACGAGATCTTGCTGGGCCTGGCCGCACTCATGTTCGCCATGCTCCGCACCTCCGCGAATCAAGCCGTGAGGAACTACACCTCGCCCCGCACGCTGGAAGGAACCACGGTCACGGGAAAACGTGACGTTGGCAAAGCATGAGGCCAGCTACCGTATGGCTCGCACTCTGGTTGTGGTTCTAGTTCTGGTTCTCGTCAATGGCGTTTCAATATTCGCGCGGTGAGAGGGCCTGCCGCGCAGCCGCGCCGCGCTTCCAACTCCGCGGCGATCTCTTGGGCCGTATATTCGAGATTCGCGTCGCTGAACCATAGGTGCCGTTGCGCAAGCGGCGAGGCGATGCCGGCGTACATGAACACGTTGTCCCGCGCGCGCGCCGGCGGGAGCTTTTTCGCGGCTTCGTCCGTAACAAAGACGGCGATCGCCCCGCAAGCCGCGCGGGGAACGCGAATCGCCTCGATGTGCACGATCTCATGCCAGCGAATGGCCGGCTTGTCCCGGAGTTTGAAGCCGGTGCTCGTGATGGTCAGCCAAGGACGGCGATCGAGTACGTTTCGCAAGGCGATCATGGCGACGACGCCGTTGGCCGCAAGCGCCCCCATCCGCGGCCACCACGCGAGCGCGCCGCTGACTTGCGGGAGCAGCAAGAGCACAGCCAGCGTGCCGGTCGTGATCGCCCAGAGCAAGGAACCGATTAGCCGTGAACGGACGGCGATTTCCGGCAGTTGCGAACGGGGATCGGTGGGGTCGCGGCTGGCTTCCATCGGCGTAGGCGCTGCTTTCAATCATGCTCTGCAGGCCCGCGGCCCGCGATGGGACTCAGCGGTTCTGGGATGTTGCGCCCCTCGCCGTAGTAAGTCGCACCAGTCGGCGCCGCCCAACGCACCGCGTTGCCGATCACGCGCCGCACGTTGGAATCGTAGTAGATGGGGTATGTCTCATGCCCCGGGCGAAAGTAAAAAATTCGCCCTCGCCCCCGGCGAAACGTGCAGCCGCTGCGAAACACTTCTCCCCCTTCAAACCAGCTAATAAAGATCAACTCTTCCGGCTGAGGAATATCGAAGAACTCGCCATACATTTCGGTACGCGCGAGTTCGAAGTACTCGTGCGTCAACCCGCTGGCGATCGGATGCGAAGGCGCCACGACCCACAGCCGCTCGCGTTCGCCAGCCTCGCGCCACCGCAGCATGCAACCGGTCCCCATTAGCTTGGTGAAGATTTTCGACGCGTGCGCCGAATGCAGCGCGATCAGCCCCATCCCTTCCAGCACGCGCCGCTGGACACGATCGACAATCGCATCGTTCACGCGGTCGTGCGCAGTATGACCCCACCACGTAAGCACATCGGTTTGCCCCAGCACTTCTTCGGTCAAGCCATGCTCTGGTTCGTCGAGCGTCGCGGTGCGCACTTCAACATCTGCGCCTAACTGCTCGCGCAGCGCGTCGGCCAGGACGGCATGAATTCCGTCTGGATAGAGCTTTTGCACAAAAGGCTTGGCACGCTCATGCACGAACTCATTCCACACAGTCACACGTAACGGTTGCGTCATGCCAACTTCCTCCCTGGGATCGATCACCAACCAGTATTAGTGTAGCAGATTGCGCGCCGTGAGGGACTTTTGAGATCGCTGGTTATTAGGTCGGCGCGTGGCGCCGGTAGCTTAAGGGACTTCTTCACCGTCGGGGCGAGCCCGATGGGGTCGTGATGATGGGGCGGCTTGCTATTAGCTGACCGGCTCGCTCACCATCCGCACGAGGCGGATCGGGTCGTGGTGTTGCTTGTTCCGTTGCTCTGGAGGGGTGACTGGGAGCAGGGCCGAATACTGGCCGCGCGGCGATCAGTCTGGCGGCATGGCGACTACGCGGCGACCATGGCGCAGCACGAAAATACCGTTTTTTCTTGCAAACGATGCAGTGGCATCAGAGTTGCAATGTAGTTTCATGAAGGTTGCTTGCAAGGACTCGCCAGCAGTGCGACCGAATGATTCGTAGCTTCCTGTTGCGCAGGCGGCCGTGAAGGAAGCAGATCTCAAGCGGCCGCTGGAGAGCACCAGGCCATGGCCAGTCAAGTCAAAAATCTGCCAAAGGCCGGCGACACTCTGTGTTGCCAAACGTGCGGCATGGAACTCAAGGTGAGCCAGGATTGCAAATGTGATCAAGGATCGCCTCGGTTGGAATGCTGCGGTCAGCCGTTGACCAAGAAAGCGTAGTCAATGCCGGCGTCATGCGTCAGGCGTTTGTTCACAATTCATTGACAAGGAGAAAATCATGAGTACCGCCACCCGCGCTACCCTATCCGCGACCACGATCATTGGCGATTCCGTCAACAATCCACAAGGTGAGAACCTCGGGACCATCAAGGACATCATGCTCGACCTCGACACAGGCCGCGTCGCATACGCAGTGCTGTCCTATGGCGGCTTCCTGGGGATGGGCGACAAGCTGTTTGCCGTTCCCTGGAACGCCATGCGACTCGACGCGCCCAACCATGCGTTCGTGCTGGATGTGGACCAGGAGCGGCTCAAAGAAGCGGAGGGCTTCGATCCCAACGAATGGCCCGACATGGCCGACCAAAGTTGGGGACGTCGCCTGCACGACTTCTATGGCGCCCAGCCTTATTGGGAATAACGCTTCCAGGGGCAGAGCGCGGCGGCCAGTCACCGCAAATGAGCGTCCCAGTGGACGCCTACCTGCGGCGCTGGCCGCCGTTATTGCTTGCAAATCTCAGGCAGTTAAGAGGAGAACGATCATGCCTAGCGCGTGGACTGCAAAAGAAGAGCGACAGTACAAACACATTCGAGAGAGCGCCGAAAAACGCGGCAAGTCAGCGGACGACGCCAAGGAGATCGCGGCGCGGACGGTGAACAAGCAACGTCGCGAGAGCGGCAAAACGCCGAACAAAACGACGCAAGGAACCGGCAATCCCAACACGCCGCTAGAAGAGCGGACCGTGAGGGAACTACAAAACCGCGCCAAGCAGCTAGATATTGCTGGCCGGAGCAATATGAACAAGGCGGATCTCATCAAAGCGATTCGCGCTCAGCAATGATGCGAATGGCGCGCTCATAGCGAAGTGTTGCGAGGTTTTTATGTGCGAATTGCAAGATCGCGTTGCGCTTGTGACCGGCGGCAGTTCTGGCATCGGCCGCGCGACGGCGCTCTGTCTGGCCGAGGCAGGCGCGCAAGTGGCCATTCTCGGACGCGACCGGCAGGAAGTTGAGCAGGTCGCGCGTGAAATTACGCATCGCGGCGGATCTTGCTTAGCGCTTACGGCCGATGTGTCGAGCGCCGACGAAATGTCGCGGCAGATGCAAGTCTTGTTAGATACTTGGGATCGCTTAGACATCGTCGTCGCTAACGCGGGGATTAATGGCGTCTGGGCCCCCATCGACGAACTTTCGCCTGAGGATTGGCGCCAGACGATCGACATCAATCTCACCGGGACGTTCCTGACAATCAAGTTTGCGGCGCCAGCGCTCCGTAAACGTGGCGGAAGTATTGTCGTGATGTCTTCGATCAATGGAACCCGCGTCTTCAGTAACGGGGGCGCGTCGGCCTATGCGTCCTCGAAAGCCGCGCAAGTCGCCTTGGCGAAGATGCTCGCCCTGGAACTGGCCGACGATCGCATCCGGGTCAACGCGATTTGCCCCGGCACGATTGCGACGCCTATCCATCAGAAAACGGAACGACATAACGTCGCAAGAGCGACCGAACGGGTCGAGTTTCCCGATGGGACCATTCCGCTCACTGACGGTCGCCCAGGCGAACCAGAACAGGTCGCGGCGCTCGTGCGTTTCCTCGTTTCAGACCAGGCGATGCATATCACCGGGTCGACCGTGTTCGTTGATGGCGGTCAATCCTTGTTGCAGGGATAACCACTGCAAAAGATGGTAGCGGGCAAAAGGGAACGGTGTTTTCTCGTGGCGATGCTGTCATTGTCTGGTGAATCGCACCGCTGGCGCGCGGGAAATGCCTGGTAAGCAGCGCATGGGTGTGGGTTGGCCACTTTTGGAGCTATTTTTGGCACCGGGCGGGCGAACTGCTACAATCATCCTCAGCCTTCCTTTCACGCCTTCCTTTCATTCCGCCTGTGAGGAGAATCATCTCATGCGCTCGCCCGCCCTCGCCATCACGTTGCTCTTAGCGGTCACGTCCGCCACCGCTTCGGCTGAAGAAGCTCAGCCCAAGCCGATCCCCGGCATCGGTCCCGCCGGACCCATTCAGAAGTTGTACGGCGACTTCCAGTTCACCGAAGGCCCCGCTTCTGATGGCCAAGGAAATCTCTACTTCACCGACATTCCGGCGGAGAAGATTTACATGGCCTCCCCCGAGGGCAAGCTCAGCGTGTTCCTGGAGAACTCGAAAAACATCAACGGTTTAATGCTCAATAAAGACGGCGTTCTCTACGGTTGCGAAATGCAAGGCCGCCTGGTCGCCATCGATCCTAAAACGATGAAGATCACGGTGCTTTCTGACGGCTATGAGGGGAACCGCTACAACGCCCCCAACGATCTCGTGATCGACAAGACCGGTGGCGTGTACTTTACGGATCCTCACTTCCGCGCCCCGATGCCCCTGCCGCAAAAAGAAACCGCCGTGTACTATCGCGCCGCCGACGGCAAAGTCACCCGCCTGACCACCGAGCCCAAAGCGCCCAACGGCGTGATCCTCTCGCCGGACGAGAAAACACTGTATGTTGTCCCGTCGCTGGAGAAGAAAATGTATAAGTACGAAATCAAAGCTCCCGGCGAACTCGGTAAGGCCCAGGTTTTCTGCGATCTTAAACAGGCTCAGGAAGGCGACGACCGCGGCGGCGACGGACTGACTATTGACGCCAAGGGGAACCTCTACATCACCTCCGGCTTAGGCCTGCAGGTGTTCAGCCCCGGCGGCAAACTCCTGGGAATAATTCCCTTCCCCGAGCAGCCCTCGAACGCGACCTTCGGCGGCAAGGACAACAAAACACTTTACGTCACCGCGCGCACCGGCCTCTACGCATGCGAAATGGAGGTGCCGGGGCACGTCTTTGCGAAGTAAAACATTGGCGCTGCGCCTGACATTTGGCTGCGTGGCGCAAACCATTTTACAAAAACAACTTACAACACGCTCCCAGCCGATTTGGCCGGTTTCGCGGTTGACATCGCACCGCAGATCGCTAAAGATGGGGGCTCGAACATCAGCGGCCGGTTGTCGGTCCTGGTACGATCTTGGTCGCCGTAGAGCAAGTTATTTCGTCGCCACTTCAAATCACGCAGCCCTTTGAAACAATCGCTTGCGGCTTCCCGCGGCGGGTGGGACTGTGGATTTCGCGCATTGCGAAGGCGCGCTTGCTCTTCTCCCCTGGCGGCTCCACGCCAGGACTCCCGGCGGCGTATTTCCCCACAATTTTTGCGGGGATTCGCGGCCTTGTTGGCGGCCCGCGGCTGAGTTCTCGGTCGTTCAGCCGACAAGATCGCTTCGCCGGATTCACCGGCCGGTCCACAATCCATCCACGAATTGCCCGTACTTAGCATTTTCATTGAACGGTTAGCAAGGAGTTTTGCCCTGGACCCGACGCCGCGCTGGAGCGTGGCGGGGTCGCTCCAATTGGCGCATGTCTCTGTCAGCCGTTCGTTGCCACAGCAGAAGGAGTAACGCATGTCTCGTAGCTCGAAACGCATCATGATGATTTCCACGCATGGATACGTCGCCGCCCAGCCTGAATTCGGCAAGCCCGATACCGGCGGTCAGGTGGTCTATGTGCTCGAACTTTCGAAGTCGCTGGCCCGCATGGGTTATCAAGTCGACGTCTACACGCGCCGCTTTGAAGATCAACCGGCGATCGAGGAAATCTCGCCGCATGTGCGCCTGGTTCGCATTCCCTGTGGCGGCCCCGATTTCATTCCCAAGGAAACGCTCTGCGAGTCGATTCCCGAATGGATCGTCAATGCCGAGCAATATATTCGCAAGCATCGGCTGAAGTACCAGTTCATCAATAGCCACTACTGGGACGCGGGCCTGGCGGGGGACGGTCTGGCGCAAGCGTTGGACATCGCTCATCTGCACACGCCTCACTCCATCGGCTCTTGGAAGCGCGACAACATGCCGGGCACCGCGGCGGAGAAGGAAGCTCGCTACAACTTCGCGCGGCGCATTCGCGACGAGAAGGGAGTCTATGACGATTGCGACATGCTGATCGCGACCACGCCGCAACAGCGTGAAATTCTCAAGAACAGTGCTTACGATGTGCCGCTGGCGAAGATTCATGTCGTCCCGCCGGGGTACGACGACACGCGGTTCTATCCCGTCTCCATCGCCACGCGTGAAGCGCTGAAGCTGGAGCTTGGTTTGGAAGGCCGCATCGTGTTGGCGCTTGGCCGCCTGGCGCGTAACAAGGGCTACGACCTGTTGATCCGCGCGATGGCGCCGGTCTTTAAGCGCGTGCCGGACGCCAAACTGCTCTTGGCCGCCGGTTCGACCAGTCTCAACGAGGACGAAGTGGGCCAACTCAAGCTGCTCAAGGCAGTCGCTGCGGAAGTCGGCGTTGAGGATCGGGTGATTTTCCACGATTACATCTCCGACGAAGAGTTAGCCGATTACTACCGCGCCGCGGACGTCTTTGCCCTCTCTAGCCGGTACGAGCCCTTTGGCATGACCGCCATCGAGGCGATGGCCTGCGGCACGCCGACCGTCGTTACGACCGAAGGGGGCTTGTGGGAGCAAGTCACGTGGGGCCGTGAAGCGCTCTACGCCAACCCCAACGACACCGAAGCCTTTGGCCACGCGATTTGCTTGGTGCTGCAGTATCAGCAAGTCTCCGCCCAACTGGCGAAGTTCGGCTCGCAGAAGGCGCGCTCCCGCTTCACCTGGACCGGCGTCTGCCAGCAGATTCTCAGCGCGTTTCAAGCGGCCCAACTCGCCCGCGAGCAACAAGCCACGGACCTCCCCACCGTCAAGTCGCACCTGGTCGCCGAGGTCACGGCATGAGTCGCACGCTGATTGTCAGCGATGTCGACGGCACGCTCCTTGGCGACGACGCGGCGCTGGTCGCCTTCGCAGGCTGGTTCAACCAGGCCCGCGACCGCGTCGCGATCGCCTACGCCTCGGGGCGTTCGTTCGACTCCGTCTCCGCATCCATCGCGAATTCGCAGTTGCCCGACCCTGTAGCGATCATCGGCAACGTCGGCACGCAGATGCAGCGCTATCCCGGCGGCGAGCCGATTCCCGATTGGCCGCGTGCGGAGCCGCCGACCTGGTCGAGCGGCGGCGTGCTGGAAACGCTCTTGCCTCTGCCCCGGTTGGAAAAGCAACCGGAAGAGTTCCAGTCCGCTTTCAAGGTCAGCTTTTTCTTGCACGACGCGACGGCCGAGGAACTGGACGAGATCCGCGGCGCACTCGCAGCGGCCGGCCTCTTCGCCGATTTGGTCTATAGTTCAAAGCGCGATCTCGACATTCTCCCCCGCGGTGCGAACAAAGGCTCCGCGGCGGCGCATCTCGCTCAATCGCTAAACGTCGCGCCGGACAACGTCATCGTCTGTGGCGATAGCGGCAACGACGCCGCGATGTTCGCGCATGGCTTTCGCGGCGTGATCGTCGCCAACGCCTTGCCGGAGTTAAAATCGCTCCGCAGCGAGCGCGCCTATCTCGCCGAGCAAACCCATGCCGCCGGCGTGCTCGAAGGGCTGAAATACTGGTCAGTTTAACGAGTCGCGCCGCTGCGGCGCAAGCGTTGAATATGAATAAGCGCCCGAATCTCACGCGAGCCAAAAGGCCACGGCCCCATCCGCTTAATGCGGATGGTGAGCAAGCTGGTGACCTCAGGGGCGCTCTGGCCAGTTCACAATGAGCGCCCGCAGCGTGAGATAGAGGAGTCCACCGTTGAAGGTGTGCCAGAGAAAGTGCGTGCCGCGGGGAAAGACAGGGCAGAGGACGTTGTCCAGCGTGCGAAAACTAAGCGCGATAAGGAAGACGCCGCCGGCCGCGAGCAGCAGCCAGGGCTCACGGCGTATGCTCAAGGCGTGATAAACGCCCAAGGCGATAATCATCGCCAACGCGGGGGCGTAGGTTGCGGAGCCGTTGAGGTGCAGAAAGTTCGCTGGGATCTGCATGGCCAGCATCATCACCAGGAAGAAGCCTGCCACGATTGCCAGGGAAGCATCGCCGCGTAGGCCGATCACGCGCCGGCTATAGAGCCACAGAAACCACAACTGATACAAAAAGATCGGGATAAGATCGAACCACATCGCCCAGTAGGTGGCGAACGTGTGAAAGAGAAAGCTCCCGACTCCCACGATCACCGCGAGCGCCGCCAGCGTGCACATCTCGCCTGCGCGGCAACCCCGTCGTTCGGCCAAACGCCATCCCAAGATTCCCGCCAACACGAAAGCCAGATTCGACCACGCATTGAGCGGTTCCGCCCAAAACGCCGGACTGGTCCGCTCGCAGTACAAATCCAAGGCTGCATTCCAACCTCGCGGCGCTGCAACTTGGGCAGGTAGTATGGTTGCTTGCGACGCCCCTTGCCCCTCACCCGCCACGCAAACCGATTGCACAGCAGGAAGCAGCAGCACCGCCAAGAGCACCACCGGCAGACGCTGAACAGCGCCGCCTGCGAGGCGCCACGCCCAGCGCCACCGAGGTTGGTTTAACCATGCCGTTTGGGGCTTCGCCCAGCTACCCAGTTGTGCCATGCGTCATGTCCGTCGATGCGGTGCGTAACCGGTGTGCCCTGGTTGTTGCTCATCGACCCAAAAGGTATCGTCCGCCACCGGAGTGCCAAACAACCGTCGGCGAGATTCTGCCAGTAAGGGGCAAGCGATCCATAAGTTTTCCGGTTTTTCACACCCGCCACAAGACCACGAGACCATCAGGCTTATGCCGATGGTGAGCTATAATAGCATGACGCACCAAGCGCGCAGACGTTTGAGGCCAGCGTGATAGATCAAAGCGTCCCTGAAGGCACAAATGAGTACCCAGCGTAAAACAGCTCGCCTGAAGTTCTTAGAATACCTCAAGCGTCGGGCGCAAAAACGAGCGTGCTTAGTAGAAGCCGACGATTCGGAAAAAAGGGCCAACTTGCTCGCACACAGGTTCGTGGTCATGGATACCATTGGCGGTGCATTGCGGAATCTAGCGGTACCACACGCGATAATCGGTGGCCATGCCGTGACCTTTCATGGCAGACCGCGCATGACCGACGATATTGACGTTTTGGTCTTTTCTCATGACGTTCAAACGGCGGTGACGCAACTTCAACTTCAGCAGGTGTCGTCTCTGAGAACGGGGGACTGTAGTGGCGTAACACCTGACGGTCTGCGCATTGATCTGGTCTCCCCGCCGAACCAGCCGTGGATTGGGGCGGCTATTTCGCAGGCAGTAACGACTCCTCATGGTCCAATGATCAGCGCTCCCTACCTGGTCATTACCAAGTTGTGGGATTCTCGTGGCTCTCAGGACGAGACTGACGTACTCGGGGTCTTGAAGAAAATGACGGATGCCGACTTAAATGTGACGCGCGAGTTGATCAAGCGGTATCTCCCCAATGATGCGGACGATCTTGAGACCCTTATCGCGATGCGGAACTATTGATGGAAGAAGCAGGTTTTGAATCTGATTCGAATTTCGCATTTCCTCACGTCCTAAGCCGCCTCCACCAGTCCTTCGGACAATCGCACCATCTGGTCGGCCTCGCTGGCGATGGTCAGGTCGTGCGTCACCATTACAATCGTGAGGCGTTCCTCGTGGTTGAGCGTCCGCAGGATTTCCAGGATTTCTCGCCCGGTTTTTTGGTCCAGGTTGCCGGTTGGTTCGTCGGCGAGGAGCAACTGCGGTTGCGCCATCAAGGCGCGGGCGATGGCCGTGCGTTGCATTTCGCCACCGGAGAGTTCGCGCGGTTTGTGCGTCAGGCGGTGCGAAAGTCCGACCAGTTCAATCAAGTGCTTCGCCCGCTCGATATATTCCTTGCGCCCTAACCAGTATTTGAACACGCCAGCGCCGATCATCATTGGCATTAACACGTTTTCCAGCGTGTTGCATTCGGGGAGCAGGTGATAGAACTGAAAGATCATGCCGAACGAGCGATTGCGATACGCGTCGCGCTCGCGGGAGGGCAAGTTGTCGATCCGCTGGCCCTGGAAGTGAATTTCTCCGGCGTCAGGCGAGTCGAGCGTTCCTAACAAATGCAAGAGCGTGCTCTTGCCGGAACCGCTTTGCCCGACGATGGACGTGAAATCTCCCTGCCGGGCGGCGAAGTCGACGCCGCGCAGCACGGGAATGACATGCTTCCCTTTTTTGTAGCTCTTGTGAACTTGCCGCGCGCTCAAAACGACCTCGCGCTTGGCGAGTTTATGCGCGCCGCCGCCGGGATGGATGGCCGTTTCCGAATGCGGGTCGTCCACCCGCGGCGCCGAGACGCTACTGCTCCCCGCTGCGCGGCGCGAGGCGCTCGCATTTTCGCGCGGTTGGATGCGGGTATTACTCATAACGCAAAGCCTCCACAGGGTGCAACCGCGCGGCGCGGAGCGCCGGCAGAACACTGGCCAAGACTGCAATCAAAACTGAACCAAGAACAACCCAGCACACCGTGATGGGATCGATAATCGCGGGAATTTCCCGGAAATAGTAGACCGTTGGATCAAACACTTCGCGCCCGGTCAGCCATTCCAGTCCGGCTGCGATGCGATTGATGTTGGCGACGAACAAAAGCCCGATCACCACGCCGGCGCCGCCGCCGACGAGTCCCAGCGCAAGCCCGTAGCCCAAAAAGATGCTCATCACGCCGCTGCTCGGCGCGCCGAGCGCTTTCATGACGCCGATATCGCGCGTCTTCTCGACGACGATCATGAAGAACGTCGCCAGGATGCCGAACCCGGCGACCGCGATGATGAGAAACAGCAGGATGTTGAGGATCGTCGTCTCCATCTGCACCGCCGAGAGGAGCGGGCCTTGCAGATCGCGCCAGGATTGCACGCGATAGGCAAAGTTCTCGACGCCGAACCGCTCGCGGAGTTTGTCGCGACAGGCGTTGAGATTCGCGCCGTCGCGAAGTTTGATTTGAATCGAACTAACGCTCGGCACGCCGCTGAGCGGGTCGAACATGCCCCGCAAATTTTGCAACGCACTGAGCGGCACAAACGCGAAGCTCGCATCGTACTCGCTCATCTTGCTTTCGTACAAATCGACAACCGTAAACGTCTCGCTGATCATTTTGGGCGGAACGCCGGTGCCGGGGAAGGTCAACTTCACATCGTCGCCAGGGCGGCAGAGGTAATAGTCCTTCACTTGTCCGTCTTTGTCGCGGAAACGCGTCGAACAGATGGAGATGCCCAGCACGACGCCGGTGTGTTGCTCCGTCGCGGGATCGAAAACATCGACCGGACCTTGCGGGCGGCCGGCGGCAAACGGATTGATCGGTGCATCGGCGACACCAAACGCGGACTCGTCCGCGATCGCTTCCGGCGCGGCGGCAGGCGTTGCGTCATGGCCAGCCTGGCTTTGCTCACCCTGGCGCAGATCGACGCGCCGCGCGGCCTTGATGCGCTGGACTTCGTCTTCGATCGCCTGTTCGTATTCGACTTTTGCCCGCCGATATTCCCAGCCGGACGTTGGCAAGCGGGCGTCGTAGCCGGTTGCGCGAAGGTTGAAGCTGAGCTGATCCTGATTGGCCGGATGCAGCAAATACTGGCTGAAATCGCTGACGCCGGCGTAGGTTTTGTCGTCGATGCCGATGAGCATCACCTGCTGCGGCACCCAGCGGCCGTTGACCTGGTAGTTGATCATCGCCGGCACGCGAACATTGGCGGTCATCCCGACCACGTCGTCCCCTAGCGTCTGCTTGATTTCGGCCATGTGCCAGTCGGGATCGACAAGGTTGTCCCAGCCCATCGCTTCGACGACAACATCGGAAAGGATGCCATGCAACTTCTTGTGCATCTCGACGGTGAAGCCTTCCATCACGCTGTTGACGATAATCAGCGTGGCGACGCCGAGCGTGACGCTCACGATGGAAGCGAGCGCAATATAGCGCGTGCAGAGGTAACGCCAGGAGAGAAGCAGTTTGTACATGGGAGCCATCCTTGGCTGTTGGACAGGCAATCGCCTGCGTGTGTCGGTCCATCGGTCGTCTTGCCAACCTGCCGCGTGCCAGGGCGTCTGTTGCTAACCCCCAGCGTCCAGGCAACGTGCGTTGTGCGTTAGCTTACCCTTCAGGTCGTAGCAAAGGAAACAGAATAATATCGCGGATCGAGGGGCTGTTCGTCAGCAGCATCACCAGGCGATCGATCCCCACGCCGAGTCCACCGGCAGGGGGCATCGCGTGGCGCAGCGCGCGGATGAAGTCGTGGTCCATCTTGGCCATCGAGTCCTCTTCCGCCTGACCGTCGAGTTGCGTCTTGAATAACTGTTCTTGCAGATCGGGATCGTTGAGTTCGGTATAGGCGTTGGCGACTTCCATGCCTTGAATGAACAGTTCGAAGCGTTCCGCGACCTCTGGATTTTTGGCATTGCGCTTGGTGAGCGGGCAAATGCTGGCCGGATAATCGAGCACGAAGATCGGGCCGGTCAGCGCGTCTTCGACCTTCTCCTCAAAGACTTCGCTCTTGATGACAGCGGCGTGCTTATGCTTGGTATCGAAGCCGATCTCCTCGGCGACCTGTTTCACCGCGGCCGCGTCCTGCGGATCGACGCCGACATGCTTCGCGAAGAGGTCGTCGTAGGTTTCGCGTTGAAACGGTGGTGTGAAGTCGACGGTCTGCTCACCCCAGGGGCGCTGGTAGTTGCCGTCCACCGCCTTGATCGCATCGCAGATCAGTTGCTCCGTGAGATCCATCATCGAACCGTAATCGCCGTACGCCTGATACACCTCGAGCATGGTGAACTCAGGATTGTGGCGCGGGCTAATGCCTTCATTGCGATAGACGCGCCCCAGTTCGTAGACGCGCTCCATGCCGCCGACCATGAGTCGCTTGAGGTGCAACTCCAGCGCGATCCGCAGGTAGAGCTGCATGTCGAGCGCGTTGTGATGCGTGACAAACGGGCGAGCCGCGGCGCCGCCTGCGATGGTGTGGAGCGTGGGGCCTTCGATTTCGACAAAGCCTTGACCGCCGAGCGTGCTGCGGATCGATTGCACGATTTTGGTGCGGTTGAGAAAGCGTTCCAGCGTCCCTTCACTATACGCCAGGTCAACGTAGCGCATCCGCTGGCGGATTTCGGCATCGGCCAGGCCGTGGTATTTATCCGGGGGCGATTCGATGCTCTTGGCGTGAAAGTGCAACTTCTCGGCGAAGATCGTCAACTCGCCGGTGTTGGTGTAACGCAGTTCGCCATCAACGCCGATAAGGTCGCCAAGATCAACCAGGCCGGCTAGCGTCCAGTTTTCTTCGCCTACCTGATTCTTGCCGATGAACAGTTGGATGTTGCCGGTCCAGTCCCGAATGTTCACGAATCGCAGCTTGCCGGTATCGCGCTGCAAGACCACGCGCCCCGCGGCGCGAACCTTGGGGCCGGTGAGTTCCCCTGGGCCTTGGTCGGCTTTCCACTTCTTGCGGTCGAACGTTTCCGCGGTGAAGTCCGGCGGCAGCGCGAGCGTGCGGCCGTCCGTGGTGAGATATTGAATTTCGCCGGTTCGAGCGCGGATGTCGCGAACGTAGCTGCGATCGTCGAAGCGACTCCCCCAGGGATCGTGCCCCAGGTCGATGATCTTTTGCAGCTTGATCCGCCGCGAAGCTTCGAGCGAACCCGCATCGCCGGCTTCTGCGGACGAATTGTCAGGCGTGTGCGACATGGCAGGTTGCGAAGTCATTGCGGAAGTCGGCGCGGTTGGGCAATCGAAACCGCGACATTCTAGTGGACCCGCCGCTTGGGTCAATGTCAGCCCGGCAGATGTCAGCCTTCGCGGCGATCACGCCCAAGTTGTGGAGTTCTGCTCGCGCAGCGAGATGCGCATGGGAGCGGGCCTGCTACCATGTGCACGCTACTGTGTGCCTGCTAGCGTTCTTCGAGTTTCAAATTGGCGATCACGACTTCGGCCCCCGGCGTCATGCGGCGCAGCTTGGCGGCCAGGTGAGCCTTCTCCGAGGGGGTCGCCTTCTCCGCTTTGCGGCGGAACTTGGTGAGCTTTTCGGTCCGTTTGCGCAAGCGGCGCAGTTCACGAACGCGTTCGGTCGAGCGAGCCACAGAAAACTCCTGAGGTCAGGTCATGGAATTGAGGGGAAGGGAATCCATCTTTCTACCGCCGCCGGGGCGGTTCGTCAATGCAGCCAGGTTTCAGGCTTCATGACGCATTCGCCGCAACACGGAGTTTGTTGGCGTGCAAAGCCAAACGCGATATATCCGCTGCGATTTCGGCTTACGAAGATTCCTGTTGTGTGGTGGTTTTGAGTAAGCGTTGCAATTCGTCCCCAAGCTGCGGCATGGCGCCGTGTTGGGCGGCGACCAGTCCCGCGAACTGGTTCGCGAAGCGGCAAATCGTGGCCGACGCCCACCCTCTGGTGACTGCGTAATACAGCGCCGCGGTAAAGGCGTCTCCCGCGCCGACGGGATCGGCCACGCGGATCGGTTCGGCGGCGGCCGTGACAAAGCCCTCCGCATCACAAAGAAACGCGCCTTGTGCGCCGCGGGTGATGCAGACCAGGTCCACTCCGAATCGCTCCCGCAAGGCGTGCGCGAAGTCCGCCCGCGCTGGGTCGTCATCGCCGGTTGCCGGAAATTCGAGCATCCGCGTCAGGATCTGGCGTTCTTCGTCGTTGATCTTCACAATGTCCGCCGCCGCCAACGAAGATTCGATCCACTCCGGCGCGTACCAAGGCGAGCGCAGGTTCACGTCGTACAGGATGGTGCAGTCCGGCGGCGCCGCGTTTAAGCAGCGATGAATGGTCGCCCGCGACTGCGCGCTGCGCTGCGCCAACGTGCCAAAGCAGATGGCCGCCGCGCGACGCATCAAATCCAGCGCCTCGTCCGTGGCCGCAAGATGATCCCAGGCGGAATTTTCCACGAACGTATATTGCGGATCGTCCGGGCGAGCGAGGTTCACATCCACACGGCCGGTGGGATGCTCCGGATCGTGCTGCAGGAATTCGTCGCTCAGACCGTGAGCCTGGAGATAGGCCCGAAACTTTCGCCCCAAATCGTCGTCCCCCACGCGCGAACAAACGACGCCGAGCAGTCCCAGTTGGCGCGCGTGAAAGGCGAAGTTGGCGGGCGCGCCGCCGGGATGTTGTTGATCGGGAAAGCAGTCCCACAGGACTTCACCGAGACCAACGACGGGGCGGTTTGGGGATTCGTTCATATTCTCGGGGGAGCTTGAGTCGCGGTGACGTGCATTCCAGTTAGGCTAACGCGCCGCGGTCCCAGACGGAAATCGGTGCGGCAGAAAAACTCGAGATTCAACTCCGCCGCGCCGCGCGATAGCGCCGCTTCCACGCCACGAGATAGCACAAAGCCAGGAAATCGTAGACGGCGTGGGCCGCGATCGGCGCCAGGAGGTTATTCGTCATAATCAGCAGCACGCCGAGGTACACGCCGATGAGCGTCGCGAGGAAGGCGTAAGCGAAGTTGAGCCAATGGCAAACGCCAAACACGACGCTGGCAATCCCCACGGCCAAAATCAAGTGATAGGGACCAGCCAGTTCCTCAGCCAGACCGGCTTGCAGTAGCCCGCGGAAAAACAACTCCTCGCCAAAACCGGCGGCGACGGAGATGAGCGCGAACTCACCGATGGTTGCGTGCTCGAAGAGCGGCACGACTTCCCGCTCGACGGAATCCTTCAACGTGCGAAAGAACAGCACGGGGAAGCAATCGAGCAACAGCAATCCCAGAAACAGCGGCAACGCAGCCAGCGCTCCCAGGCCAAGCGCGCGCAGGTTCACCTCCAGGGCCTCAGGCGCCCAAGAAAGCGTTCCCCACGGATTGTGTCCCCACCAAGACGCAATCAACAACGCGAGCGCAACCAAACCACCTTCAGTGGCGAGCGCAATAGCGGTGATCATCGTCGGTTGAGCGAGTCTTTCGTTCATACCGATGAAACTGACCAGACGTGCAGCCGGAAGTCCTTGGCACGATTCCGCGCTGGTCGTGCGTCGAAGAAGGCCCATGCCCCAAACCAGTAATGTAGCGAATCCGCACACGATTCCCAGTGAAATCCGGCGAGATTTGAGAGATTACAATTTCAAAAGTGGCAATTACCGGCCATGGGCCGCCGGGCGGTTCCCCGTCCGAGCGCAACAAGCTGCCAGCGGAAGTGGCGCCGGCCAGGCTCGCCGGGAAAACTCGCGCACAAACTTCAGCCGCAGTATACCCGCGCAATTGGATGTTGTCAATAGTTGCTTAGCATTTACTCGCTAAGTAATAGATCAATCCGAGCGTCGGCGTCGCGCGCACACAGGGTGAATTTTCGTCCGCCGCGCCCAAATTCCACCCCTTTGAGGATGATTATTAGGCTGCTTGCGCATTGGCGATTTTCGTAAGTCGTTGTGCCAGAGTGGCTTACAATATATTCACGTCCGCTGATGCGAGCCGTTATTAATGGCGATTCACCATTGGTGGGGTATCCGCGCGCACGCGCCCTGACTGGGTGGTGTTGATTACGCTAATCTAACTATTTACCGAAGGCGTGGGGCGGGACCAGCAGGGGGACTGATTCACCATCCGGGCGAGCCGGATGGGGTCTTAAGAGAGCGCGAAAACGGTAGCGGCGTTTGCTCACCAACTGATTCACCATCCGCACGAGACGGATGGGGTCTGGGGAAAGTACAATCCCCATAAGACTACTTGGCGCTTACCCCTTTTAGCTGGTAGATCGCCATTTGGGCGCCGCCGGGGCCGGGGACTTCTTCGACGCGAAAGACCCCTTCGACGGCGATGGGGCGGGTGGTGAAGTTGGTCGATGCGCCGTCTTCCATCTGCACCCAAATGCAATCGTGC
>CAUJKE010000404.1 GCA_963205385.1 Planctomycetota bacterium
AGTACAGATGGTTAGATTGTTATTCGTTTTCGCCGACAGAATCAGGAGTACACGATGGCACAGTTTGACCGCATCACTTTCGATTCGGCCGTCATGGGTGGTAAGCCGTGTCTTCGTGGTCAGCGTGTGACCGTGGGCACGATACTTGGACTGCTTGCCGCTGGACGCACGCGTGATGAAATCCTCAAAGCGTATCCGTATCTTGAACCGGAAGATATCGATTAAAGCTTGGCCTATGCGGCGTGGCGCATGGAAGAGCGTGATGTACCTTTGGCAACCGCATGAGTATCCAGATTCTGATCGATATGAACCTGTCGCCAGATTGGGTTGATGAATTGACCAACCATGGCTGGGCTGCCGTGCATTGACTGCCAATTTGAATCGCACGCCACCAATGTCGGCGAACACCTATATGGCCTCTGAAGTCAAGAGAGCGCACCGGTATTTTTCCCGTGTTGTTTTGCTCTTTGACTTTTTTCTTTCGTGACCCCGCGAGTTGACGCGGACCCGCGATCGAACGTTGTCGCAACGGGTTGAGGGCGAGGATCGTCGGGATCACTTCGGTTGTCGATTGCGCGAGCGTTTCACTTTGCGGTTACAGCACGTTCAGGCCGAGCCTGGCGTGATGCACCAAACACCTATTTGACGGTCTGCCTCGGCCGACGCGAACGCCGTCGAGACGGTGGCACGGATTGCCAATCGCAAGCCGCCACGACTCCCGTCGCTCGAAGCGAACAGCAGTCGATCGTGTGCCACGCCGTAGAAGCTCATCGTTACCCTGAACACCGTCCATGCAAAGCAGGAGTTCATCCCACATGTTCTCGGAGAGAAGGCGGGAGTCTCAGTTATCTCGGGGCTCGGGTCAGGGGCAACCACGCCGTAAGTCAATCCTTGGTTCCTGGCAAAGATGCGTTCCATCGAGAATCTCTTTTCCTGAGGTGTTTCGTCTGGCGCGCGGCGAGGCCCGCTCCGTCGGGCCGGTGCGCTGCGCGTTGACGTCGTGATACAACTCGTGAATCGACTCTTCGAGGTTCGCATCGTTCTAGGGTAAAAGTGCGGGCACCGGCGGCGGTCCAATCAATGCATGCAGGTTCCGAGCTTTGGCGTACAGCGACCGCGGACGTCGTCGGCAAGACACGTCATCGTTGTCTTCGTCGCTCCAAGGACGCTCACTCATCAGTGACCTGAGTTCTCCGTACGGCTCCACCGCCAGCCCCGCGTTAGTTGGCAAAGAACTTCGCTGTGTCGAAGGCCTCCTTTCGCTTCAGCATCTGATAAACGGCTCGCCCAATCTTGCGAGCCAGCATCGTCATCGCTCGTGACTTACCGTGTTTCTTCTCCTTGCGTTCGACGAATTGTTTAGCCTCGGGGCACTCCCGCAGCATCAGCGGCACCGCTTCGGAAAAGGCCCACTTCAAATGTGCGTTGCCGATCTTGGCACCGCCTCCGCCGGTGCGTTTGCCGTCGCTGGTGTGCTGCGGCGTGACCAGCCTAGCGTAGGGAAGAAAGTGTCCCACGCTGGCGAAGCGGCCGACGTTGTGAATTTCGTACAGCAGCACGTGGGACAGGATCTCGCCGACTCCGGGGATCGTTCGCAGCAAGAACCGAGCTTGCGGATCATGCACCTTGGCTTGCCGCAGAATGTTCAGTTCCAGTCGTTGCAAGAGCGTGTCGTAGTGTCCGATCATTTCCAAGTCGGCCTCGACGTTGTGCCGGGCGCTCTCTTCGGAGAAGCGGTCGAGTACGTCGCGGTTGGCGGCGTATCGCAAAGATTTCTCGAACGCGTCGAGGTTGTACTGATGGTTGACCAGTTGCACGTGCGTCAGCAGTTCACTGCGTCGTCGCATCAGAAACGTTCGGCGTCGGAGCAGATCACGCGTGGCCCGCATCTCGCGCGGATAAACGTAGCTCAGAGGGAAGGTTCCGCCGCGCATCAGCCGTGCGATCTTTTCGCTGTCGATGCGATCGTCTTTGTTCTTACCTCCGTGAATAGCTTTCATGTATAGCGCGTGGCCGAGGATAAAGTCCAGACTTTCGTCGACGCACAAATCGGCGAGCCAGTACCAGCTGAACATGCATTCCACGCCCACCACCAGTCCGTCGCGGAAGGGCTTGATGGCACGGAGGAAGTCGTCCGGCTTGGCCCGCATGTTGCGGTGCAGCCGCTTGTTCCCCTCGCGATCGAGGATGCACAGATACATCTTCCTTGTGTGCAGATCGACGCCGCAATAGAATTCGTGTTGTTGATTGTAGAATCTCATCATGGTCCTCCTTGGGTTGTTGCACTTGAGCCTCTGAACCATTCAAAGGCCGTAGTTGCCTTTTAGCCCGCATTTCTCATCACATCGGAAAATGTTGAGGGGCATCGGCGTCGAGCGGCGTTTTTTGAGGGGCGGCTGTTCGCTGACCGCCGCACCGGTGGGACGTGGGCCGCGTTGGTTCGTTTCGGCTCCCTTGGGGCAGCGTTTCGCGACGTTTCAGGCGCAGTTGCGGCCGGTTTCTCGCCGCCGGCGCGAACCGCGATCCGCCAATGCTCGCGGTCGCATCGTGTTTCTCCTCGTCTCAAGCCGTCACGGTCAGGTAACCGCCAGTTGTGGCGGACTGTCGCCGGGAAGGGGCAGGTCGGGCAGGCCTCGGCGGCGATGGGCAAGCTCGGCGGCGTGTCGGCGGAGGTTGGCCAACACTTGGGCGAACAGCTCGCGATAGGGATAACTGCTCGAAAAATGCGCCCACACGCGGCGTGTTGTCACGCGGATCAGACCGCCAATCTTGAACAGACGCGCGCGGATCGTGGGGCATTGAGCTTGCGACATTTCCGTTCCCGCCAAACCGAAACGCCGAAGCAGCGCACACAACACGTAGGCGAACGAACATTGGTACAGCCGGATTTGGTTAGCACGCATTTGCTCGCACGGCAAACTTCCCGCGAATAAATACTTCTGCTCCTTGATCCGATTTTCCGCGTCGCCACGCGGGCAGTAACCGTCTTCGTACGCCGCGCGTCCGCCGAGTTCCTCCGCCGGGAGCGACAGCACCACGAAACGCACGTTCGACTTCCCTTCCCAACGCGCTTGCTCCGACAACCAATCCGCTTCCGTCCGGGCCGCAGCGGCCTGCGCTTCCAAGACCTCCACACGCCGCTCAGCAGTCGCCGCAGCACGCTGCTCTTTGCGAGTCAACACCTCGGCCCGTCGAGCCTGCTTCTGAGTCGACTTCGCATTCGCGCGCAACAACTTCGCCTGCTCGCCGTGGTCGCGAGGAGCCGCCGTGGTCATTGTGTTTGCCAAGCATGCCAGACGTTTCGCACGCTGCTGTTGCTCGTCGGCATGGGTCGCTGCGGCGGCCGCTGCGGAACGCGCCTCCGCCACACGCTGCTCCGCTTTCACCGCCTTCTTCTCGGCGGTGGCCACTGCACACGCACTCACCGAACCGCCCGTTTTTCCAGGCAAATGCTCCACTTTCGCCACCACGCGCCGCGACCGACTCCAACTGTCAAGCGTACGATATTCAATCTCTACGAACGTCCGAGGCGGATCCTGTTGCTCGCCGCCGTCTTCCTCCGATTTACGCGAGGCAACAAACTCCGAGGCCATTTGACGCTGCGCCTCTTGCACTTCCTTCATCAACCGTGCGTTGCTCGGCATCCCGACAATAAACTCCAGTCCGGGTGTCGCTTCACACCAACTCATCAAGCGGTCGTCGCTGAAATGCCCATCACCTCGCACGGTGATGCGCACGTTCGGCCAACGCTCGCGGATTCGCGTCGCGATCTTTTGCAACAGCGGCAGCGCTCCAGACATCGCACCGACGTCGCCCGGTCGCAGCTGGGCGGCCAACAGGAACTCACCGCAAAACACATACAACGGCAGATAACAATAGCCGTCGTAATGTTGCTGAAAATGGCGTCCCAACTGGTCGCCGAATAATCCCAGATCGGTCGGGTCGATGTCTAACGTGATTTCTTCGAGCGGCTCGGGATGCACGTCAAGAAACAGATCGACCAGCAAGTTGGCCATGCCGTCCAGATCGGCGACGATCTTGCAATAGGGCGAATCGGCATCGGCTCCGGCCTTGGCCAGCTCCAGCCGATTCAGCGTACTCTTCCCGGCCATCGGCATACCACGGTCGGCTTCCCGGCGTCGCTGTTGGCCGTCCACATCTTCCTTGCCAACGCAAGCAGCGATCAGCGGGTCGGCCCGCAGCCGATCGTGATCATTCAAATCTTCGTATCCCAAGCAGAGACCGTAAATCCTTTGTCTCACCAGATCGAGTACGGAATGTTCGATCGCATCTTGATCACGATGATCGGTAAAACACTCGGCATACCGCTGCAGCACGCCAAACATTCGATCGACCTCCGCGATCAGCGGCACGCCGCCATCGCTGACAATATTTCCGCCTTCGAAATCGGTGGTCAAAACCCGGTCGCCGAGTCCGTGAAATTCGATCCGTGATTCGCTACACTGTGTTTGCACGAGGAAACCTCCATGATTTGTCGTAACTTGTTTTTGGCAAATCAAGTTATGACAAATCTGGGGGCCTCGCGCTAGCCGTGTTATGAGAAATGCGGGCTAGGACCGCAATGACGACAACGTAGACAGATATGCGCATGACGTGAATCTCCACTTTGCGGTTACGCTCGACAGAAAAACATCCACATGACTTTTGCAATCGCCGCCGCGAACGGTGCGAAGAAAACGCAAGGCAATGAAATTAAACAGCTACA
>CAUJKE010000405.1 GCA_963205385.1 Planctomycetota bacterium
CGGCGGCGAACAGCGCGAGATAAGGATCGTTGGCGATGTGGCTCGTCCACTGCGCCTGCAACTGATGCAAGCGAAACGCCGCGAACTTGCCGTATTTCGGCGGAAACCACTGCGTCCGAAAACTCACCGCCTGATCGCTAAAAACCGGGGCGTGTAAACAAGCGGCGTAACGCTGCAGTGCCGCGACCGTATCGCCCCGCCGTTCCGCCGCCCAGCCGGCGATCTCATGCGCCCAACCAAGATCCGGCCGGCTGATGGCGAGCACTTCGCGCTCGGCGGCATCCCAATTTTGCGCGGTAAGTGTCGCGAACGGTTCGCCGAAGTGGCTTTCAAGCTTGGCACAGGCGGCTTGCGGGATGAGGGCCGCGTCGAACTGCCAGGCCATGAAGTCCGGCTCCCACGCAACGCCCAGTTGGCTCGCCACGCGGGGGTTGCTCTCGCGGCGAAAGCGACTGCCCAGCGCGGCCAGCGCGCGGTCGCGGCGAACGGCCTCGGCGGCGATGCCGGCATCCGCGAACATATCGAGCACCTTCGCCGCGCTGGTGGACTTCGCTTTCCAAAACGGCAACATCCGCGCGCGCTGCGGAGCGGGGAGTTGCGTCGCCGCCCACGCTGCCCAGCGAAAGACATCTTCCGGCGGCGGCTCGGGGTCGGTGAACTCCGGCTTGCGCGCGAACAGCACACGGCTGGCCGCGTCGTACAGCAGCGCCTCGGCGAGCGTTCGTCCGTAGGGAATCCAATCGCCCCCGCCATGACACCAGTACACCACCTCGCGAATGCCGCCATCCGCGGCGACGCGCAGGCAGAGCCAATCGCCATACGCATTGCCAATGACCGGGAGCGTATCCGGCAGCATGAAACCACCCCAGATCGCGCCGTTAGGCTCGATCAGGTGATCCGGCGGCTGCGGCTCGTTGAATTCGGCCCCGCCCGGCTGTTCCCAAATCCCCAGGTCGATCCACGCGACCAAGTCCAGCGGCAAGCGCAGGCCATAATGGGCGGCCAGCCTATCGGACCAAACAGTCATCCGCGCAGTTCCGGAACGAGCAAAAAAGTTAGCCGGTTTAGTGTAAACGGTGGCTGGGGCAGCGGATAGACCGGAAAACGTCCAGGCTGCGTTCCCTCTGGTCGGCGTCTACGGCGCGCTTGGCAGGAGCTTGTTCAAGCCTCTCTGCAACTGCTGCTCGAGCAAGTTTCCGGCGGCGCTGTTAATGAGTTGGCCGGCCAACTGCTGTAGCGCGCGGTTGTCCAGTTGCGGCTTGCCGACCGTGCCCGTCACGGGAACCTGCAGCGATTGCCCGCGAAGACTGCTGAGGAAGCGGTCCTTGGCGATCCATTCGTCGCGAATCGGAATCTCGATGATCAGCGACAGCGACTGATCCTCGCCGACCGAACCGCTAGTGACCAGCGTCGTATCGCCAATTTGTAATTGTAGGCCCCGGTGATAAACGCGCCCGCCGGTGAGTTGAATGTCGACATTTTGCTCAGGCAGCGTGAGCCACTCGACGCTCGACGGGCGAAAGCTCGGATCGAGCGGCTTGCGTTCGATGATGGAGCGAACTTGTTTGGCTAAAAGCACGTATTGCTCCGCGAGCGGACCTGGGCCGACGCGTGCGCCGTGAATGGAAAGCACGCCGCGGCCGTCCCCTTGCAACGGCGCAAAGAGGGGCAGCGTGGCGCCGCCGACCTTGGCCGAAAACTTCCCTTCCGCTCGCGTCGCGTCAGCCACCAGCGGCGCGACGAATTTGAGCCAGGTATGGCACATTTGCGGTGTGATGTTGACTTTTTCGACTTGCGTCCCTTGTGCGAACTGGAGCACCATCGGCTCATTGCTCAACACAAGCCGTGGCCAGGCCTTAAGGCTGCCATCGGCGACTTTCAAATCGAGCGGGGCGAAGTTCACCAGCCCGCCTTGCAGCGAGGCTTCGAGTTTACCGGGGCCAATCGGCAGAGCGTAAATCTCCGCCGAGTTCCAGCCGATGCCAGCTTGCCCGACGAGTTCGCTCGGCCAGACGAGCTTGTGCACCGGCGGAGCGCGCGAGTCTTGCGACGCGAACGTTTGCCACGTGGGAAGTGGCCCGCGCAACGTGAACTGCCGCTTATCCGCGCCGGTCATCTTGAAACCGTCGCCCCAGTAGCTGGCCAGGATCGCGGCGACCCGCGCGAGGTCGTAGGCAATTTCGCCTTGCAGATCGACCGTGGGTGCGGATGTCAGCCCTTCAATCTGGCCGTGGGCGGTGACGTTGAGCATGTCGGACGCGACATTGAGGTGCGTCGCGCTGATTCGCCCGCGGGTGTGATCGAATTCCCCTTGGCCGTGCCAGGAGACTTTCGGCTCTTGCCAGACCGTCATCCAAGACTCCCCAGCCGGCAGCGCGATCGGACTGGTGATGGGGCTAGCAGTGGCCGGCACGACGCGCGAAGCCAACGTCAGATCGGCGAATTCGGCCGTCCATTTGGCGAACGTCACATTTTTTTCGTGTGCAAATTGCATCCGCCCCTCGGTCCGCCCGCTGACCTTGCGCAATTGTGGCTGGCGCGGGTCTTGGAGCCAGCCGCCGAGTCGCGCGAGATCGGCGCGGTAGCCGACCTCGCCGCTGAGCGCGACGCCTGTCTCGCGGGGGATGACGGCCAATTGATCCGCCCGCAGCGCTAGCGCGCTGGTGGCGACGGTGAGCGACTGCGATTTTAGTTCGCCGCTCGTGAGCGCATACGCGGCATCGCCATTGATATGCACTTCCGGCTCGTCAATGAATAGCCCGCTGGACACGGCTTTCAGATTCAGCAGGTCCAGCTTGAAGTTGCTAACGCTTATGGCGCTACTACTGGCGACGACGTCGGCCTCGACGCGCGCGCCGCCGCTGGCGGATTCGACTTTCACCGGCAGCCACGTTTGCACGCGCGGCAGCCACCGCGCGAGTTCCCCCCGCGCCGTGACCTTCAGCGGCCATGCGGACGCGAATGAAGGACGCGCGACAGGTTGCGCTAACTGGACCACGACCTGATCCTCGCCGGCGATGCATTGCAGGTCGCCGCGCGACAGGCCGGCGAGTTCCGCTTCGCCCAGCTCGCCGACGGCATCGAGACCCAGCAACAGTTGCGGCTCGCGCCATGGCGTTTGGCCCGGCAGGGTGAATTCAAAGTCCGCGATCTGGGCTTGCCCTTGCGCGGTGAAGCTGTTGCTCATCTCGCGCCGCCACGCCAGTTGGCCGGATAGTTCGCCTGCCAGACGGAGATCATCGAGCGCGAAGAAGCGATTCGCCTCGGTCAGCAGTTTGGCCAGGCTACCGTTGGCGGTAAGTTCTCCTTGTTCGAGCGTGCCGCGCCCCTGCATGTTCAAGAAGCTGGAGACGCACGTCAACCGCTCGATGACCGGCCCCGCCGCTCCTTGCTGCGCCGCCAGGCTAATCGTGATCGGCTCATCCCAAATGATCTCTCGCTGGTCTTGAATCGCCGCGAGTTTTGACGTTTTCAACTCGCCATCCCACCGCCGCTTTTTCCCTTCCAACCGGCTCGCCAAATCGAGCGTGACATTGCCGGCCGTGATTTGCGTCCCCGCGCGCACGTTCAGCGTGTTCGGCAAAAGCGCCGCGAGTTGTGCCAAATCGACTTCGCCATGCAGACGGTAGTCCTCAGATTGCAGCGCTGCGAGCAAGCGGTTGAGCAAACCGGCGTTTTGTGAAGCCGCGAGCGACAGTTGCCCATCGACGGCCAGCCGCGCGAAGTCGCATGTGGCCTGGACGCCGGTCAGTCGCAGCGTGTCGTGGTTATGCTCGACTTCGCCGACGATTGAAAGCTGCTGGGTGTGAAGCGTTTCCGCGCCTAGTAGGCTGGGAGACGCCAGTGCGAGATCCGTCACGGCCATTTGCATCACGCGGCACTCTTGTTGCTTGCCGTCAGCACTGGTGGAAAGTTGCAAGTCGCAGGTCGCGACGCCGGCAATTTCCGTCAAGCCTGCGAAGCGCGCCAGCAGCGGCCGCAGCATGCCCAGTGGCGTAGCCGTGGTCTTCAGCGCGAGATCCACGCCGGATTCGCCGGTAGGCGCTGCCTGCTCCGCGTCACGCCACGTGCAGGTCGCTTCCAGTGGGCGATTGGTTCCTTGCGAATCGTGGACTTGCGCCGTGAAGTGTGCTTGGGCCGGGCGCTCGCTCGTGGCCGTAGGGGAGAGCGTACCGGTCAGTTTCTCGAGTTGCCACTTCGTTTGCCGCGGGGCGTCGAGCAGGTCGATGGTGCCATCTTCCACGATGAGGGTGAACTGGGGCGTGGGGGAACTACTCGGCTGCGCTAGCAGCGGCGCGAGGGCGTCTTCCAGGTTGGTGCCGTCGTCGCGCGCCAGGATCGTCAACCGTGGCTCGGCGACGCGAATCTCGCCCAGGTCGCTAGCGTTGGTTAGCAGTTGATAGACGTTGCGTTCGATGCGCACCGAGCGAACTTCCGCGAGCGGTTGATCGTCCGCGTCCCGCCACGTGATGCCGCGCAGCACCACCGGCGAGAACCAGCCTAGCGACGCGCTCTCGACGCGCAACCGCCCCTCGAGTTCTGGCGCCGCGCGGTCCACGACCGTTTGCAATAGCGGAGTGCTGGCGACAATTTGCGGCGCTAGCCACACCAGGCCGGCCAGCAACAACAGCACCAGCCAACGCTTGCGAAACCAGAAACTTCGCCCCCTGACGGCCTGCCCGCCTCCATGCGAATCATCAATCCGTGCCATGCCAGCCACCTTGCTCGTAAGCACCCCTCCATAGCGAGCGCGTCGCGCGCGCGGAATATTCAGGCTGGATTGTAGGAGCGACCGGCGGCTGAAGATAGTTCAACTTGAAGTGCTAGCAAGGCGTCAGGCCATTCTCCGACGGCCGTCCGCGAGCCTCGCCGCGGGGCATCGCACTGGGAGAAGTGGCCAGCGGCGCGGAGAAATGTGCCGGCTACTCTACGCCTGCATCGCGCGCAGATCGCCGAGCGCGGCTTGCACCGCCTGGAGTTGATCCTGGAGTTGCTTCACGCTTTCCCGCTCCTTCTCCACAACGTCGGCGGGGGCGCGGTCGACGAACGAGGCGTTGGATAGTTTCTTCTCTTTGGCGACAATCAAGCCTTGTAGTTTGTGCGCTTCCTTCTCGTTGCGCTCGATCTCTTTCTCGACATCGATCAGCCCGCGCAAATCGACGTACACATCCAGCCCCGGCAGGTTCGCGGCGGCGCTCACGCTCGGCGCGGCTGCATCCGGCCCCCACGCGGTTGCTTGAGCGTTGGTCATTTGCTGAAAGTAGGGCGACATTGGCGCGAGCAGTGCGGCGTCTTCTTCCGAACACCGCACGCAAAACGAAACGGCAATCCGCGTGGCGATGTTCTGGCGGTTGCGAATTTCGTTGAGCGCCTTGAGTGTCGCTTGATACTTGGCGAACTGGGATTCGATTTCCGGATTCTGCTGTGATTTATCCGCGACCGGCCAAGGGGCGATCATCACGCTTTCCGTCGCAGGTTTGGCCTCCGGCAAGCCGCGCGTCGGCGCAATCTTGGCCAGCAGTTGCCAGACCTCTTCGGTGATGAACGGCATCATCGGATGCAACAGTCGCAGCAGCGAATCGAGCACATGCGCCAGCATCCGCTGCACGGCCGGGCGTTGCTTCTCATCCGACAAGCGAGCCTTGACGATTTCCAGATAGAAGCTGCAAAACTCATCCCAGGCAAAGTCGTAGATCGCCCGCGCGGCATCCGCGTAGCGGAACGCTTCGATCGCCTCAGTTGTTTCCTGGGTCACAGTGGATAAGCGACTAAGCACCCACCGATCTTCCGTGAACATCTCCGCGGCGGGAACTTCGCCCGGCGTGTAGCCGTTGAGGTTCAGCAGCGTGAAGCGGGCCGCGTTCCAGAGTTTGTTGGCAAAGTTGCGCGAAACTTCAAATCGCTCGCTCACTGCCGCACCGCGCGGCAGCGCGACGTCTTCTGGCTTGCTCGCCCACTGCGTCGAAAACTCTTTCCCGCATTTCGCGCACGCGACGCGCGGCAATTCGCGGTTCTTCTTCGTCTGATCCATCAGCGCGTGGCAATGCGGGCATTCAAACTGCACGGGAAGGCGCACGTCCTGAGTTTCGGTACACAAAAACGCCAGGCCATAGCGCAGAGCATCCGCGCCGAACTTGTCGATCACGTCGAGCGGGTCGACGCCGTTCCCTTTGCTCTTGGACATTGTCTCGCCGTAGCCGTCCAGGATTTTGGGATGGATGAAGACCTTGCGGAACGGGACATCTCCCATGTTGTTGAGGCCAGTCAGCACCATCCGCGCGACCCACAGCGTGATAATGTCGCGGCTGGTAATGAGAACGTCGGTCGGATAGTAATACGCGAGCTCCGGCGTCTGTTCCGGCCAGCCCAGCGTCGAATGTGGCCAGAGCGCGCTGGAAAACCACGTATCGAGTACGTCCTCTTCCCGCGTGAAGCCGAGCGCCTCGAACTTCGCCGCCAGGCGGTCTTCGTCCGCGTCGATGCAGACGTGGATGGTTCCAAACGGGAGGTTCACCTTCGTCGCGCCGTGCACGGTTCCGCCATGCGCTTCGGCTGTCGCACGCTCCAAGTCAGGCTCGACTTGATAGCAGGCCAGTCCGGACTTCACATCCGGATCATTGGCAACCGTAGCGGTGAGCGCGTCGAGTTCTGACTGCGTATGGCAGAGCTTCGACCAGATGGGGATGCGATGTCCCCACCACAGTTGCCGACTCACCGGCCAATCGCGTTTTTCGCTGAGCCAATCGAGATACCCTTTGGCGTATCGGCTGGGGATAATTTCGACGCGGCCGTCGCTCACGGCATCCATTGCGGACTGCGCGAGCTCGTCCATTTTCACGAACCATTGATCGGCCAGGTACGGCTCGATTGGCGTCTTGCTGCGATCGGAATGCGCCAGTTCAATCTCGCGATCTTCAATCTGCCCCAATAACCCCAGGCTATCCAAATCCGCCACGACCTTAGCGCGGGCGTCGCGAATGGTGAGCCCTTGATACGGCCCGGCGTTGCTATTGAGCGTCCCATCGGGGTTGAGGATGTTGATCATTGGCAGGTTTTGCCGCAGGCCGACGTTGTAATCGTTGGGATCGTGCGCCGGCGTGATCTTCACGCAACCCGTGCCGAGCTCCGGCTTCGCCCAGTCGTCGGCAATGAGCGGGATTTCGCGTTCCATCAGCGGGAGCATCACATTCCGCCCCGCCTTGGCCATCTTGGCGAGCGTGATAAGGAGCGGCAGATGCGAGTGCCGCCGGGCTTGCAACTGTTCAAGCTGTTGCTGCAGTTCCGGTTTCTCCTTGCTAGGCGCTTTTGCAAGCCGAGCCTGAAGATCGGCTTCGAGTTTGTCGAGTGCGCCGGCCGGATCGGGATGAACCGCGACCGCCGTATCGCCCAGCATCGTCTCGGGCCGCGTCGTCGCAATCGTGACAAACGCCGGCTCGCCAGGCTCCGGCGAGATGACCGGATAACGGAAGTTCCAAAAGTTCCCCTGGATGGTCTCATGGACCACTTCGTCATCGCTGACAGCCGTTTGCAGGAAAGTATCCCAATTCACGAGCCGCTTGCCGCGATAAATGAGCTCCTTGGAAAACAGATCGAAAAACGTCGTGCGCACAGCGCGCGCACAGACCGGATCGAGCGTGAATCGCGTCCGCTCCCAGTCGCAGCTCGCCCCCATCGACTTGAGCTGCCCCAGAATGCGCGTTTCGTATTGATCCTTCCACGCCCAAATTCGCTCGACCAGCTTCTCGCGCCCCAAGTCGTGCCGCGTTTTGTTCTCTTCCTGGCGCAAGCGGCGCTCGACCACCGCCTGCGTCGCGATGCCGGCATGATCAGTTCCCGGCATCCAGAGCGCGTTGTAGCCTTGCATGCGCTTCATGCGAATGAGCACGTCTTGCAGGGTATTGTTCAGCGCGTGGCCCAGGTGCAGCGCCCCGGTGACGTTGGGAGGGGGAATGACGATGGTGAACGGCCGGCGGGTGGGATCCGGCTCGCTATGCGAATAGCGGCCCGCATCCCATTGTTTGAGAATGCGCGGCTGCGCGGCGGCGTAATCGAACCGGTTGGGGATATCTTCAGACGAAAACATGGGTGGATCCGGCGTCCTTGGGATCAGGGGCTAGGGAATTAAGAAGGCGTCGCCAAGGTCGCGTCCGTACCGACGATCGCCTCGATCTGGTCCTTGGCGAGCTTGTACTCGAGGCTGTCAACCAGTGCGATCCAACTCGCTTCGATGATGTTCTCGCTCGCGCCGACCGTCCCCCACACATCTTCATGATCGGCGCTCTCAATGATCAAGCGGATGCGGGCGGCGGTGCCGGCCTCGGAATTGACGACGCGGACCTTGAAGTCCGACAGCCGCATCTCTCGGAGCGAAGGATAAAAGCCGTTGAGGGCCTTGCGCAGCGCGGCGTCGAGGGCGTTCACGGGACCATCCCCCTCGGCCACTTCGTGCCGCACGGCGTCGCCGACTTTGATCTTCACCGTGGCTTCCGTAACCGGTAGGCCGTTCTGTTCGTGGGCGACTTCGACGTGGTACTTGATCAGTTCGAAATGGGGCTGAAACGTCCCCGCGCAACGCCGCACCAAGAGGTCGAACGACGCATCAGCCGCTTCAAACTGGTAGCCGCGGTTTTCAAGCTTGACGACCTGGTCGAGAATCTTCTCTTGCAGTTGGCGGTCCCCCTGCACCTGATGCTTGGCGGTCAGCGCGGTGATGTTCGAGCGGCCGGAGAGTTCGCTCACCAGAATCCGCCGCTCATTGCCGATCAGCGCAGGATCCATGTGTTCATAACTCGACGTGGCCTTGGCGATGGCGTGTACGTGCATGCCCCCCTTGTGTGCGAACGCGCTTTGGCCGACGAACGGCTGGGCGGAACGCAGATTGATGTTCGCCGTTTCGTACACGAACCGCGAAAGTTCGGTGAGGCGGTCGAGGTTCGTCCCCCCTACGACCTGATAGCCTTGCTTCTTGAACGCCAGATTAGCCATCACGCTGATCAAATCCACATTGCCGCACCGCTCGCCGAACCCGTTGATGGTTCCCTGCACTTGCACCGCGCCGGCATCAACGGCCGCCAACGAATTGGCGACGGCCAGTTCGCAGTCGTTATGGCAATGGATGCCGACTTCCACACCGAACTTGCTGAGAATACTCCGCGCTTCGACGACGAGTTTCGCAATCTCCTCCGGCATCGTCCCGCCGTTGGTATCGCAGAGCACGACCAGGTTCGCGCCCCCTTGGGCCGCGGCGGAAATCGTCTTCGCGGCATACTCTGGATTCGCCTTGAAGCCGTCGAAAAAATGCTCCGCGTCGTAGATCACTTCGCGGCCGCTCTGCGACAGGAAGGAGACGCTGTCGCGGATCATCGCGAGATTTTCTTCCAGCGACACATTGAGCACTTCGGTGACGTGAAAATCCGACGTCTTCCCCACGATCGTGCAGACCGGAGCGCCGGAATCGAGCAGCGCCTGCATGCCGATGTCCTCGGCGGCGGCGACCCCTTTGCGGCGGGTCATGCCGAAAGCGCACACCTTGGCATGTTTGAGATCGAGGTCTCGAACACGGCGAAAGTATTCCGCGTCTTTCTCGTTCGAGAGGGGATAGCCCCCTTCGACATAATCGACCCCCAGTTCATCCAATCGCTCGGTAATGGCCAGCTTGTCTTGCAACGAGAGGCTCACCCCTTCGCCTTGCGACCCGTCGCGCAAGGTCGTGTCATAGATTTGGATGCTGCGCATGTTTTTCACCAACGCTGGTCCTGTGTGGAGCGGATCGTGGCGATCCGCTCGTCTACAAAAAAACCCTGAAACCCACGGCGGGCATCAGGGTTCGTCTACGGTTAAATCCGGCTGAACTCCCTACGCCCGCAGCGATTCGATAATCACTACGTCGCCGATGATGCCGAGGATGGCAATGTTCGTGGGGATCATCTGAGAGTTCGTCATGCGGGATGGAACACTTACAGGTGCCTGGAAGTTCGTTTTCGGTCGATTCAGGAAATCATACCATACTTTTTGACGGTTTTTCCGGCAAGGGGAGCGCCGCGAGCGAAAACCACCCACACTATGTAGAGCAGGCTTCCGGCCTGTCCTGCCATCATGGCTAGCCCGCAAGCCTATCCCACCTGTCCGCGGAGGCGGTCTTCGATGTGGCGGATCCGGTTGACGACGAGAAACTGTTGCACCGCGCGGAACGCCAGGACGAGTCCCATCAGCAGCAGCACGATCAGCCAGATCATGGCGCGAAACGTGAAGTGCGGCACGTGTTCTCCATGCAGCAAGCGCTGCACCACGGCGCTCAGCGCGACGCCGCTCCCGAGCACCATCAGCGAGCCGATGGAAAAGTACTTGCGTGTCAGGCTAAGGACATGGCGCCGCACGTGCCCGAGCGCTTCCACGTACTCGTCCGGATGCAGCTCCGCCCCGGCGAAAGGTGGTTCAAGCTCGCCGCCAAACGGCAAGCCCCAAGCATGGCCGCAGGTTTGCCGGAGCAGTGCGTAGCAAGCGGCGTTCGTGTCTTTGTCGAAGCCCACCGTGTGCAGTTCGCCATCGACGACGAGCAGGATTCGCTTCCAGATGACGGCCGCCCCTTCGAAGCTGATGCCGCCGGCGCCGACGATCCCCTGCACACGCCCAGCGTCGAGCGTCGTGACGCCGCGCACGCTGATGAACTCCACCTCGCGCTCGGTGCAGCGGAGCGTATGAACCTGCCCGGCGTAACGGCGGTAAGTGAGCCAGCCAGTGAGCGGCACCGCGAGCGCCACCGCCAAACGAGCACGCGCACGGCGGCGCAACTGGTTGCCCAGCCCCCACTGCAGCACCACGGTCAGCGCGATCCACGAGAGCACCAGCGAGATCACGAACACCTTCGCAAGCCCCATCCAGCGGCTATAGCCGGACAGGTGCACCGCTGGCCACGAAGGCGACGAAGGTGCGGAGTCACTGGCTGGAAGGGGGTGATCGGCGTTCATGGACGGCTAACTCTTCAGTGGAATCTCGGCGCCAGCGGAGCGCAGGCTACGCATGCGGATCGAGATGAATTTCCGGGATCAGGTCCGGCACGATTTCAATTTGCGGATACTCTTCCTCGCTGGCGATAATCTCGGCGCAGCAGCGCTCCAGGTCGGCGAACAGCTTTTCGAGATCCACCCCCAAATGCTTGGGGCGATACTCCTCTAAATACCCGCGCGAGCCGTAAAACAACTTCTTCGCCCCGCGAATGTTGCCATTGCCAAAATGGTGCAGGCAGACCGCGACTTGAATCAAGCCTTGAAAAAACTTGCGCGAAGGGCCTTGGTAGTCGGCCCACAATTCTTCCCACACGTCATGGGCCTCGAAGAATTCGCACTCGTTGAAAAGCGCCAGGCCCTCGAGAAATCGCGGATCGTACGGTTCGTCGCTCATGCCACCAGCATAACCGGTGAGCGCCGCAGGCTAAAGCCGGCGGTTTGACGCCGGTCTGCCGTTCGCCGTTAATCGGGGCGCTGCGCCAACCGAATCAGCTCCGCGTCGAAATAATTGATCGACATCCCGGCGTCGACGACGATCGACTGCGCGGTGATGCCGCTGGCGCGCGGACTGAGCAGGAAGCACGCGACGTTCGCCGCTTCTTGCGTCTGCACGGCCTCTTTGCGGGGGATGATTTTCTCCGCGTAAAGATAAGAATCGACATAGCCGGGGATGCCAGCGGAAGCGGAGGTCTTCAACAGGCTCGGCGCGACGGCGTTGAACCGCACCCGCGAGAAACTGCTGAAACTCTTGGTCAGAAACGCGAGCGAAGAATCCAGCGCCGCCTTGATCGGCGCCATGTAGCCGTAGTTCTCGCTGGCCATGCGCGTGGTCGAAATCGAGATCGCGACCACCGAGGCATCCGGTTCGAGCAGCTCTTGCAGCGCGTTGCTGAGCGCGATCAGGGAGTAGCACGAGATATCGACCGCCTGGAGGAACTGCTTTTTACCGGTCTGATGAAATGGCTGCATTCCCTCGCTGAAATCCGCAAAGGCGATGCTGTGCACCAGTCCGGCGAATTTCATCCCGGTGGCGGCGAGTTCCTCTCGCAGCGCGGCGATTTGCGTTTCGTGTTCGACATCGCAAACATACACCGACGCGTCGCCTACCAGCTTCCGCACACTCTCCCGGCGAGCCTCGCTACGGACGACATACACCACCTGCGCGCCGACTTCGGTCAGTGTCTTGGCGATATGCCAGGCGACGCTTTTCTTGTTCGCCACGCCGAAGACGAGGATCGATTTGCCGGCGAGTTGGAGGAAGTCGGTCATGGGTGCGAGAGCAAGTTCAGATTGCGAGTCGGAGAACGGAATGCCAGGCTGGTGCGACGCCCAAGCAGTACCCGTATCGTAGGCGAGCCGCTAGCTTCGCTCCAGATGTGTGCAGAAAAGAAATGGACGAGATAACACCGCTCTTGGCGCGCGGTTCGCGGCCAAGC
>CAUJKE010000406.1 GCA_963205385.1 Planctomycetota bacterium
TGTCGAACGGCTATTGCGCACGTATCAACTCGAAATCGTCGATCGGCAGCATCAGCTCGGCCGCGCCGCGGATGTTGGCACGGAGATTTACGTCAGCGCCTGCGTCTTGAACCGGCTCGACGCGATCTTGCGCGATCATCACGCGACGGAGCAGCAGCAGAAGTTCGCGCTCGAGACCGGCCGTTATTATTTACGCACCGCCGAGCGTCGGATGCGGCAGGCACTCGCCGCCTTGTGGGACAACGACGACGAAGCCACGAATCGTTTCGCGAAGACGTTACTTTCGCAACCGCAGATCTAACTGCCGCGTTTGCACGCCTTCGTCATCGTCGCCGATGTAGAGCACCTCGCTGCGCGCGGCCGGCGGGTTCAT
The DNA here is from genome assembly GCA_963205385.1 of Planctomycetota bacterium. Lineage (GTDB taxonomy): Bacteria > Planctomycetota > Planctomycetia > Pirellulales > Pirellulaceae > JAEZGD01. The sequence goes on from CAUJKE010000406.1 coordinate 374, forward strand.
CGCGTTGATCATGCTGCGCACGTCCCACACGAGCGCCCCCACGCTGACGATTAACCACACGATCGCTTCGGGGAAGCGGCGCGTGCCCATCAGGGTTGCGAACGGGATCGCGAACATCGCGCACCACGCTGCGGTATATGCCCAACCCTGCCAGGTGACCGGCGTCAGCCCCCAGCCCCAACTCTTCTTCTTAAACCATTCCGGTTTGCCAAACATGGCTCTGTCTCCACGATAGACATCACGCGGAGCGGGATGCCTGTTCACAATTGCTTGCTATTTCGTCGCTTCGGAACCGCCAACTCCGCGCACAGGTCAACATCATGAGCGGGTGGACACTCCATCCAAGACGTATTCGCCTGGTGCGGTGAGTTATTGGAGGGTTGCGGAAAAACGCCGGGATCACCACCCACTCAGAGGGGCTGCGAGAATCACTCCTCTCGCCGCACTTTCCCTCGCAACTGCTTCGTTTGGGCTCGCCCCTTCTTGGCTTCCAGGCGGCGTTTTTGACTCCCCTTGGTGGGTTTAGTGGGTTTGCGTTTGCGCGGCACGGTGGCGACGGAGAGGACCATCTCGCGGAGTTTTTCGTAGCAGTCTTCGATGTTGGAAGGCTGATCGCGGGTTTTTTCGCTGGTGAGGATGAGGTCGCCGTCGTTGGTGATGCGGTTCGCGAATTTGGTCAGAAAGCGCTGGCGGACCTCTTCCGGCAGGCTGGGCGAGGTGGCGACCGGCCAGCGTAAGATCGCTTTGGAGTTGACTTTATTCACATTTTGCCCGCCGGGTCCGCCGCTCCGCGCGAACGAGAGCTTCGTTTCGCTCTTGGGGATCGAAATGCGGCTGTTGACGACGATCATGGCGGCGGATTTCCTGCGAGGGTGCGTGCGGCGTTATTATAGGGAAACGCCGACCGGTGCAGAAGTTCGTTCACCTGGGAGAATTGTGATGCGGATGTGGGGAGACGTTTGTTGTGTGCTCGCGATGACGGCAATCGCAACTTGCTGCGGTTGCGAACCGACTGCCAATCAAGCGGTGGCGGCCAAGGACGATGCGGTGCTCGCGCCGGCCAGGGCGCCCCAACCGGTCGCCGGGGCGAAGGATCGCGCCGCCACGCCGACCGAGTCGAGCGAAATCCCGAATTTGGCAAAACGCACCCACGGCGTTGATTGGCCGACATTCCTCGGCCCCACCGGCGATAGCAAGTCGCCGGAGAAAGGCATTCTCATCAAGTGGCCCAAGGACGGATTGCGAATCGTCTGGCAAACGAAACTCGGCGAAGGGTATGGCATCGGCTCGGTCAGTCGGGGGCGATTCTTTCAAGCGGACCGCGTGCGGGACGATACACAACTCACCTGCTACCACGCCGAAACCGGGAAGCAACTGTGGCAAAACAAGTATCCCACCGAGTATGTGGACGCCTACGGTTACGACGGCGGCCCGCGCTGCTCGCCGGTTGTCGATGGCGACCGCGTCTACTTGCTGGGCGTCGAAGGCACGCTGGTGTGTGTGAAAGCGGTCGATGGCGAGGAAGTTTGGAAAGTGCAGACAAACGAGAAGTTCAGCGTGGCGCCAAACTTCTTTGGCATCGGCAGCACGCCGGTCATTGAAGGGGATTTGCTGATCTGCATGATCGGCGGCAGCCCGGCGGATGAGCAAGGCTTGTCGGTCGATCGCGTCAGTCCCAACGGCACGGCAATTGTCGCCTTCAACAAATTCACCGGAGAAGTCGTCTACAAATTGGGGGACGATCTGGCCAGCTACGCCGGCATTAAACTGGCGACGATCCACAACCGCCGCTGGGGCTTCGCGTTTTGTCGCGGCGGGCTGATCGGCTTTGAACCGCGCGCCGGCAAGCAGGACTTCTTCTATCCCTGGCGAGCTAAATCACTCGAAAGCGTCAACGCCTCCACGCCGGTGGTGGCTGGTAACGAAGTGTTCATTTCGGAAACGTACGGCCCCGGCAGTTCGCTCTTGCAAGTCATACCAGGCGACTATCGCGTCGTCTGGGCCGACGATGCCAAGCAGCGTGCAAAGGCGATGCAAACGCACTGGAACACGCCGATTTACGTTGACGGTTATCTCTACGGTTCCAGCGGCCGCCATACAGAAAACGCCGAATTGCGTTGTATCGAGTGGAAGACCGGCAAAGTCATGTGGAGCGAACCGGGACTCACGCGCTGCTCCCTGCTGCACGTTGACGGCCACTTCATTTGCCAAGGCGAGTATGGCCAGTTGATGCTGATTAAAGTCAATCCGGAAAAGCTCGAAGTCGTCGCCCAGGTGTTGATGCGCGATCCTCAAGGCGTCCCGCTTTTCAATGGCGAACAGCCGCCGTTATTGAAGTATCCCGCGTGGTCCGCGCCCATCGTTGCGCACGGGCTGTTGTACATTCGCGGGGCGAATCGGTTGGTTTGTTTGGAGTTGATCCCCGAGTAGGCCACGCGTTCCGCGAGTTGAATGTTCCCCGCGCGGAGCGCGAAGCTTATCAAATGTTCAACTCGGCGGCGCGCCATCCTCGCGCCCTTCCAATTGCTTCTCCACATATTTCGCCAGCAGGTCCGTCTCCAGATTCACCGCATCGCCCGGCGCGAGCTTGCCGAGCGTCGTGACGCTCAGCGTGTGCGGAATCAAGGCGACGCTGAATCGCTCGGGTTCGACATCGACGAGCGTTAAACTGACGCCATCGACGGCGATGGAGCCTTTGCTCACCATTTGTTTAGTGAGCGAGCGCGGCACGCGAAACCAGAATTTCGACCACTCTCCTTCGTCGACCCGCTCGTCGAGCGCGCCCGTGGCGTCGATATGCCCCGTGACATAGTGCCCGCCTAGCCGATCGCCGACGCGCAGGCTGCGCTCCAGGTTCACGCCGCCGCCTTCGGTGAGCTGGCCGAGGTTCGTGCGACTCAGCGTTTCGCTCCCAGCGTCGAAGGCCAGAACGTCGCCGTCGCGAGCGACCACTGTCAAACAGCAGCCGTTGTTGGCGATGCTGTCGCCGAGCTGCGCGTCGGCGCTGACAACCGCCGCCCGCACATACAGCCGCACCCCAGGCCCACGGCGTTCGATCCGCTCCACCACGCCACACTCTTCGACAAGTCCGGTAAACATGCGATTTTGGTAACTCCCAATGCTGCCAGAGAAAGGTAGCCGAAGTCGCCCACGCTTCGGTTGCGCCCCGAGCGGGCCTCACACCCGCGGAGCGAGATGGCGACTGTGGCCGCGGCGTAAGCGTTACTATCGGCAAGCGAGCGGCAGGCGTCTATCCCCTGGCCAATTTCCCCTCACTCGGGCAAAATGACCCGATTCACCCATCCGAAAACCATCCACCCGCACGAAGGTGTTCCCATGAGCATGATCGCCAATATTCACGGTCGCCAAATCCTCGATAGCCGCGGAAATCCGACGGTCGAGGTGGATATCCAATTGGCCGACGGTTCTTTCGGCCGCGCTTCCATCCCCAGCGGCGCCAGCACCGGCGCTCACGAAGCCTGGGAACTCCGCGATGGCGATGATAAGGTTTATTGCGGACGCGGCGTGACCAAGGCGGTTCACAACATCAATACGACGATCGCCGACGCGCTCGTGGGCTTTGACGCCCTCGACCAGATCGGCGCCGATCGCCTGATGATCGAACTCGACGGCACACCCAACAAGAGCAACCTCGGCGCCAACGCCATCCTCGGCGTCTCGCTCGCGCTGGCCAAGGCCGGCGCGCATTGCACGCAGCAGCCTCTCTATCGCTATCTCGGCGGTTGCAACGCCAATCTCTTGCCGGCGCCGATGATGAACATCATCAACGGTGGCCAACATGGCGATAACGCCGTCGATGTGCAAGAGTTCATGGTCTTTCCGCTCGGCTTCGATACGTTCTCGGACGCCCTCCGCGCCGGCGACGAAACGTTCCACGCCCTGAAGAAAGTGCTCAAAAGCAAGAAGCTCAATACGTCGGTCGGCGACGAGGGTGGCTTCGCGCCGGACTTCAAGAGCAATCGTGAAGCTCTCGACTGCATTATGGAAGCGATCGAAAAAGCGGGTTACAAGCCCGGCGAGCAAATGTTTCTCGCCCTGGACTGCGCCGCGACCGAGTTCTACGACGAGAAGACCAAGAAGTACACCGTCGACAACAAGCAGTTCGACTCCGCCGGCATCGTGGAATTCTGGGCCGACTGGGCGAAGAATTACCCCATCGTCTCGATTGAAGATGGTTGCAGCGAGGACGACTGGGAAGGCTGGAAGCTGTTGACCCAAAAACTCGGCGACAAACTGCAACTCGTGGGCGACGATTTGTTCGTCACCAACACCGAGCGCCTGGCCCGCGGCATCAAGGAAGGAATCGGCAACAGCATTCTCATCAAAGTGAACCAGATTGGTTCGCTCACGGAGACGGTCGAAGCGATTCAAATGGCACGGCGAGGCAATTACACCAGCATTTCATCGCACCGCAGCGGCGAAACGGAAGACACGACCATTGCCGACCTCGCGGTTGCCCTTTCCATGGGGCAAATCAAGACCGGCTCCGCCTCGCGGACCGACCGCATTGCCAAGTACAATCAGTTGCTCCGCATCGAAGAAGAACTCGGCGCCGGGGCCGTATACGGTGGGCCGCTATTCCCCAAGCGGTAGCGGTAAGCTCACCGGTGCTCAATTATGGTCAACCGTCTGCGCGATTTCACAGCGCAGGCGGTTTTTTTGTGCCAATTCGTTACTTTTTCGTCTGGCACCCACGGTTGTGGCGGAAATTGTCGACTTACTCACGTAACCACGCGTGAATCTTTTACATGCAGAATATGGACGAGCGACCGCGAATTGAGTTAAGATTCAGGAATTACGGCGGATAACGCCGTGAACTACCTACCCGCTTTCCTCGTCTTGCTCATGATCGATTTATCCCCTGCGCATGCGTAAACGTAGGACCAACCACCGGCGGCGAAGGAACTCGTCGCCTCATTGCCCTGGGAGTCCCGCCCATGGCGCAGCTGCAAATCGTATCCGGCATGAACGCCGGCCACACCTACCAACTTAACGAGCGCGAAGTGCTGCTCGGCCGCGACGTGACATGTGGCATTGTGCTGCCGCATCGCACCGTGTCGCGGCATCATGCGCGCATCATGAAGATGCCCGATGGTTATTATGTCGAAGACTTGCAAAGCGTGAACGGCACCGCGGTCAATGGCAAGCGGATCGATCGCCGCACGCAACTCATGCATCAAGATCGCATTCGCATCCACGATATTGTGCTCTGCTTTGCCGACGAGTCGCAAGCTCACGATTCCACCGTCGCCTTGCGCATTGCACCTGCGACTTCGGCGGTCGGCGTTGCCAAAACCTCGCCTGCCGCAACGGCCGCGACGGTGCAAATGCCTGTCGCGCCCCACCGCCAGGACGACATGCCGCTTGCGCGTGATCGCGATCGCATTGTGACTTCGATCGATGCGCGCAGCGGGGCCGAATTGCGCTGGGAGCTGAACGCCCAGACCAAACTCAAGGCGATGCTCGAAATCTCCCATAACTTGGGGAGCTCGCTCGATACCGATGCCGTGTTGCCGCGCATTCTCGACAGCCTGTTCCGAATTTTTCCGCAGACGGATCGCGGCTATATCCTGCAGTCCGACGCGCCTAATACGGATCTCGTCCCCAAGGCGATTAAGCACAAGTCCGGCGAGGCGGATACGATCAGTCCGATCAGCGGCACCGTGGCGGCGCGGGTGATGGCGGAGCGCGCCGCGTTTCTCAGCGGCGATGCGCCGAACGACGACCGGCTGGAAGAGATGAACCACTCCATCTTCGAGCAACAGGTGCGGTCCATCATGTGCGCGCCGCTGATGGGGCCGACGCACAACCCGCTCGGCGTGATCCATGTGGAAACGAGCGATGGCCGTCATGTGTTTACCCAGGCCGATCTCGACGTGCTGGTGAGCGTCGCCATTTTGGCCGGCCAGGCCGTCGAGTACGCCCGGATGCATCATTCGCTCCTCCAGCACGATCGCCAGAAACGCGACCTGGCGATGGCCAAGGAAGTGCAAATGCACTTCCTGCCGGACGGGCGTCCCGACATTGCAGGCTACAGCTTCTACGATTATTACCGTCCCGCCGAGGAAGTGGCCGGCGATTACTACGATTATATCGAGCTCCCCGATGGCCGCCTGGCGATGATCGTAGCCGACGTGGCCGGTAAGGGAGTTACCGCCGCCTTGCTCATGGCTCGCCTTGGAAGCGACGTCCGTTACACGCTCACGACCTCCCCTTCCCCGGCCGAAGCGCTGCGGCGACTGAACGAACAGATGTGCGGTCATCGCGGCGACAATGCGTTTGTCACGATGGTGCTTTGCGTGCTCGATCCCGCGACCCACAAGGTAACCATTGTCAATGCAGGGCACGCGCCCCCGCTTTTGCGCCAGCCGGATCTGCAAGTCATGCCGCTGGGAAGCGATTGCGCTGGCTTGCCCCTGGGAGTGCATCGCGCCGCGCAATACGATCAGTGCGAATACACCTTGGCCGTAGGCGACATGGTGCTGTGTTTCACGGACGGCGTGAACGAAGCCATGAATCCTGCCGACCAAATCTACGGACTCGAAGCCGTGCGCGAGTTTATCGCCAGCGCGCCGGCCGATGTGACGCACGTGGGGCAGGCGCTCGTGGCCGATGTGCGCGCTTTTTCCCAGGGCCGACTCCAAAGCGACGACATCTGCCTGCTGGGCTTTGGCCGCAACGCTTAGCTCATGCCTGCTCACGCCCGGCGCCCCGCTTGCATCCTGCGCCGTCGCGTTGCATATTCGCTACGCAGCGAGGAGTTGCCGTTTTCAGTAAGTTCAGGCGGGGGTGGCGCGTGCGATATTTGGCGATCGGAGATATTCATGGCTGTTTCGGTGCGCTCAAGACACTCGCGGCGTTCGTCCCCTTTGGCCCGGATGACATCTTGATCACCTTGGGCGACTACGTCGATCGCGGGCCGGACTCGTGCGCCGTGGTCGATTGGCTCATCACGCACGACGACGATGGCCACGTGCAACCGCTCCGCGGCAATCATGAAATCATGATGCTCGACGCCCGCCTCGATCGCGATAAGTTCGACCGCTGGTTCGGACATGGCGGCGACGCGGCGCTCCGCTCTTATTCACCTTTTGGCGAAGGGGACGCCGGCAGCTTAACGGACGTTCCCGATGCGCACTGGAGTTTTCTGCAAGACAAGTTGCTCCCGTGGTTTGAAACGGATGAGCATTTCTTCGTCCATGCCAACGCTTATTCCGATCTGCCGTTGGCCGAGCAACCAGATTACATGCTGTACTGGGAAAAGTTCGATCATCCGCCGCCGCACGAATCCGGCAAGATCATGGTCTGCGGCCACACGCCCCAAGCATCCGGCCGCCCGCTCGACATCGGCCATGCCATTTGCATCGACACCCAAGCCTACAAGCCCTCAGGCTGGCTCACCTGCCTCGATGTCGCCAGCGGGCGATATTGGCAGGCGAATCAGCAAGGAGAGACGCGGGAAGGGTGGTTGCAGGGGTAGATTTTATTGCCCAGAGGCAACAGAAGAAGCATCCATTTCCGGACCCCATCCATCGATTCCAGGGCGGGGCAAGAAACGCGGACGGCCATGTAGCGATGCTCATGGCCGTGCTGCGCTCTGGGGAGGGCGTTTGCGGGGGTGCGAGTTACTCGCTGTCCACGTCGTAGACCAACTTCGGTGGCGGTAGCTTCGAGGCGATCAGCGCGAAGGCGGCGCGCATCTGGTCTTCCATTTGCGCGACGGTGGTTCCGCCGGGAACATCCACGAACTCGCCGCTGCCAGCAAAGGCAATGGCCTGCATCAGCTCGCGGTCGCCGCCGGCGCCCACACTGATGGTATGAATCGTGCAGCCTTGCTTGATCGCCTGCGTCGCTTCATAAAAGGCGTACTGCACGTTGGCGTCGCTAGTACTGTAGTCGGCTGAGCCATCCGCGTCGTAATCGGTGAAGTTCGACCACTGGAAGCTGTTAGGGAGCGACCAGCCGCCGGGCCTGCGATTGGCAAGCCCGTCAGTCATCAGAATGATCGTCTGCTTGGCCCCTTCGCGAGCATGCTGGGCGAGGAGTTCGCGGGCATCCTTGAGGCCGGAGCCGATCGCCGTGTAGCTGTAGTAGTGCGACGCTTGCTTGTGCCGCTGGATGGTGTCGATCAGGTCGTATTCCCGGGTGATGGGGTTGGCGCTGATATCGACGCTGGCGTCGGGCGTATTGAGCACCTTTTCCACGCGGGAGTAGTTGTCGTAGGAAACCAGGCCGAGCTCGTCGTCGTAGTTCAAGCCCTCGAGAATCTGCGTGAAGAGCGTGGCCCCTTCCTTAATGGCATGGAACGGATAGTGAGGGGTCTTCCAGAGGTCTGGCGTCTTGTAGTTCTCGGGCTGTTGTGTGAGCAAGTAGTTGACGAAATTCAGCTTGCCGTACTTGGCGCGATAGCCGGCCGAGTTGACCTGGCTGTCGTTGCGGCAGTAGTCGAGGAAGCTATTCCAGCTCCCGGACGGGTACGGGTAGGAGACATTATTCAAGCCGTATAATGCGCGGACATTGTCATTGGTGTCTTCAAACCGTTCTCCATAGTTCGTCCCTTCTCCGGAATCGTTATTGCCCGATTTGACCCAGCATTTCGAGATGACCTGATTATTATTGGATCCAGAACCCTTAAACGTTCCTGTCCTCGCCGACAGTCCAGAGAAGGTCTGCTTGTTGCCGTTGGTGAATTGCAGCACAACGTTGTTAAGATTCAGAGACGATTCCACATACACCTGCGTGCGTTTCCAGGTGACGTAAATCTGGGGCATCGACCCGCTGCTAGGGGCGACGCCTTGGAAACGCGGCCAGTCCGGGGTATCAGGCAGCGTGCCGACATTCACCGAGCCCAGCGCGTTGAAGATGTTCAGCATGTTGGTTTCGACACTGGAGCGACCCAATTTGTTGATCGAGGCGAAAGTGCTGTCGTCGTTCATCGAGCCGGAGTAGTCCATCACGAGGACCATGTCGCGGGCTTCGATGTACGCGGTGCCGCTGCACCGCAGGGCGACGGATTCCTTATTCACCGCCCAGCCGAAGTTGAGCTTCAGGCGGCCATCGGGAGCGTTCAGGTCTTCCTTCTCGCGACGGGCGGTGACTTTGATCGTGTTAAAGGGGGACGAACCCCAGTTGATGGGCCAGGAGTTGGTGTTGGGATCGTACTTCCGATTTCCGAACTTGACATCCGCGTCGGCATCGACGTACACGCCGTTAGCCTGGGCGACTTCAATGGCGACAAGCCGCGCGGCGGCGATCGCGTCGGCGGTGCTGCCGGCCTGGCCGGTTTGGCCCGCCTCGTACACGGCGCGGGCGATCTCTTGCGCCGCGGCGAGCGACGCGGCGTCGACGCCGTTTTGCAACTGCGTTTTCGTAAGCACGATCAAGCCCGTGTCGACCGCGAACGAAACGAACGCGAAGCAAATGACCATCACGAATGCGGACAGCACGGTGATGATGCCAGGGCGGCGAGCGGTCAGGTCACGCGGCCGCCGTCGCGTGGCTGGTTGGCGTTGGGAGCGGCTCATGTATTATCTCCAAAAATTCGACTGCGGTGGTTCTGGTTGACGGAACACATTGCTTTCTCGGCCATGCACCTTGCACGAATCGCAGGAGCAGTGAGCGCAGGGACATGTTCGCACGGCGACGAACCAAGCGCCCTCGCACGCGGCGAAACACCAGGCTCATTGCGTCGCGGGGATCTTGGTATTGCGAAACACGACCTTGCCGGTCAGGCTCAATTCGTCGGCGCCCGGCGGCGCTAGCGGCGAGCAAGCGCCAAACGGAACGGTGACGCGAACTTGAAAGTATTTGAGGTTGTTCGCGGGGTTATCGAGATTGAACGTCTGCGAGGGATCTTCATGCGACACGATCGCGACCTGGATCTGGTCGGGGTCCATGCCGGAAGCGGCGAGGAAGTTCTTGACGTCCGCGGCCACTTTTTGATTGGTCGTGCCGCCTCCCAGTCCAGTGCGATCCATCACGGCCATCCGGGCGCCTTCACGGGCGGCGGTAACGAGCTGGTTCTGCATTTCAAACATCCGGGCGGTCTCGGAAACGCCGAGCGTGATGATCAAAAAGACCGGCGCGACCATCGCGAACTCGACCACCGCCGAGCCGCGCCTCTGGGCGGGGCGAAGTTTTCTGTTGCGAAACATGTTGCGAATCTCCCAAGAACCTAACGTGCCAGAACTCGCGCACTGCGCGAGAACTATTCGTGCCTCATAAAGGCTTGCCCCGATAATTGCAAATTGTTGAACCACGAAGTCGGTAGGATTGCTACGTCGTTGTAGTTGACGCTCGCCCGTACCATGAACAGCTGGCGTTCCGCGGCGGTATTCAGTTCAATATCCGGCATCGCGGTCATCGCGGCGGGGTCGGTCGGAAACGGGTCGCCGTTGTCATACGCGGAAGCATCCTTGATCTGGATCGTAATCAGCGCGGGGTTCATCCCGCCGCTGAGGATTTGACGAGCCTTGGCTTCCGCTTGGGCCGTGGTGACGTTCGAAGGCGCGCCGAAACGGGCCGCGGCGCGCGTCGCCCCTTTCATCATGTTCGAGACCATGCAGGCATGGCCATAGGCAATCAGCCCGAACAAGAACACCAAAAATACCGGGAGCACGACGGCGACTTCGACGACCGTAGTCCCCAGTGTGCGGCGGCGGCGATAAAAGTTGGAATGGCTCATAAGTACTTCAATCCAAAGGCGAGGGGGGCTACATCCACCTCTGCGGTGTTTGCGAGCGGACTCGCCAATAACGGCCCCA
>CAUJKE010000407.1 GCA_963205385.1 Planctomycetota bacterium
CGAGTCCTTTCGTCTCTTTCGGCTAACATTTCTTTCCGCACAAAGTCCGTTTAATCGCGTGGGTTTTTACCTTTTTCTCCTGCTCAACGGCGTCCTCTTCCTCCGTCCTGAAGAGTTGGTCCCGTCGATCGCTGGCCTGCAAATCTACTACTGGGTGATTTGCATCAATCTCATTGTTTGCGCCCCCGCCATCTTGAATCAACTGTCCATGAAAGAACTGGTCAAAAACCCCGTCACAATCTGCGTGCTGGGCGTGCTCTTGACCATCATGACGTCGCATCTTGCCCGCTTCGACCTCTGGAACGCCCGCATGGGGGCGTTTGACTTCTTGAAGGTGGTGCTGTATTTCCTGCTACTGATGGCCGTCGTCAATAGCAAGCAGCGCCTGCTCTGGTTTCTCACGGCGGTCGTGGTGTTCACCCTCGCCATCAACACGCTCGCGGTGTTGCAGTATCACGGCAAGATCCATATCGAAGCCCTCACTGTCCTCATGGAGAACGACATCGACGAAAACACTGGCGAGCGTCTGGCAATCCCGCGGATGCGAGCGACCGGCATCTTCAACGATCCCAACGATCTCTCCATGATCATCGTCGCCGGTGTCATGCTCTGTAGTGCCGGCCTCTTCGCTCCCAAACTCGGCTCCGCGCGCTTTGCCATCATCGCCCCCATCGGCTTTTTGCTCTACGCCTTAACGCTTACCCAATCCCGCGGCGGCTTCCTCGCGCTCCTCGCCGGCGGCGGCACCATCTTCTACCTCCGCTTCGGCTGGAAGAACGCTTTGCTGGCCGGTGCGGTTACGGTGCCTGTGCTGTTGGCCATCGGCAGTCGCCAAACGGATCTGGCCGGCGCGATGGCAGGTGGCACGGGCGACGCCCGCGCCGAACTTTGGTCGGAAAGCCTTCAACTTTTCAAGCAGTCGCCGATTTTTGGGATTGGCTACAACGGCTACGGCGAAGTCCCGATGCAGGTTGCCCACAATTCGTATGTCCATGCCACAACCGAACTGGGCTTCTTCGGGGGGGTGTTCTTTCTCGGAGTGTTCGCCATTTCCGCCTTCACGCTGTGGCGATTGAGTCGCCAGCAGAAGCAAATTACTGATCCAACGTTGCGACAACTCATGCCATTTATTTGTGCACTGCTGGTGGCCTACTGCGTCTCGATGTTCTCGCTCTCACGTTGCTACGCGCTGCCGACCTACCTCGTCGCTGGGGTGGCCGCTAGTTATCTTCGGCTCGCCGCGCCGCTCGCGCAGCTCAAATTGCCATCATTCAATAGCTATGTCATCCAGCGCCTGGCCGTGGCGGAAGTTGGCATGATCGCTCTCACCTATGTGTTCATCAAGGTGGCCATCCGGCTCTAAGTTATAACGATCGACTCGCCACTGCCGGCGTTGGTGAATTCCGCGTGAGCACCAACGCGACCCTAATCTCAACTTCATTCTTAGCCCATTTCCAAATATAGATTCTCTGTCAAGTTTTTCTCGAGAAGCGCATAAAAGCATACAGATAGCATGACAGCTCCAATAGTATCGATCATCATTCCCTGCTATAGACAGGCCCAGTTCTTGGCGACGGCCGTGGAGAGCGCGCTTGAACAGACTTTCCAAGCCGTTGAGGTAATTGTTGTAAATGATGGTTCAGACGACGACACCGAGGAGGTCGCACTGTCCTACGGTGACCGCATCCGCTATATCAAACGAGCGAACGGCGGCCTTCCTGCAGCACGAAATACGGGCATTCGCCATGCGACCGGACGATATTTGCTATTCCTAGACTCTGATGATGTACTGCATTTGGATGCCCTGCGGCAGCTTATGACGGCAATGGACGGCCACGACAATCGACTGTGTGTTATGGGCTTCCAAATGTTCGCAGGTTCCGTCGAGCAGGGCTTGGGCAAGCGCCATTTTCCGCCAGATCACACAGTTGACGCTCTTGGAGCACTTTTGCGCGACAATTTTGCGGTGCCACACAGTTTTCTTTGCTTGCGACAAGCGGTGTTAGACGAGGGTGGCTTTGAGGAATCCCTTCGCTCCTGCGAGGATTGGGATCTATGGTGCCGACTCGCGCTTCGTGGTGCTGAAGTAATTGCCATCCCTTTTTGTGGCGCCTATTATAGACACTATGCTGGATCGATGAGTACGAACGTCGGACGAATGCTGCATACGCGGACGCAGGTATTGTTGCGGATCAAAGAACGACTTGTCAGGGAACCATCTCTCTTGAACAAGTACGGAGCGGACCTACTCGAATCGGCGCAAGGTGCGGCGAGACGGCTTCGAGTCCAAAACGGTGATAAGCAACTTCGAGCGGAAATCGTGGGAGTGATCAGAGACTTGCGAAATCTTGGCTTTCGGCCGCACGCGAGTCTGCCTCGTCGATGCCTTGATGCGCTCATCGGGTATAGATCCGCAGAAGCAATTGCCTTGAGTACTCTCCGCTTTCTCCGACCGGAGTCGTATTTGTCGTACTCCAGGCGGTACGTATAGCGCATAAGCAGCACGAAGCTGCTTACAACATCTGGCGCCTTGGCACCTTGAGGAAGCACGGGCGGCAGGAGTGTGGAAGGCAACCTCGAGGGGAAAGGGCGAACCCTAGGATAAGTGGATATTAGTTTCGGCTTTACTAGATGGAACAAGGTCAAAGTGGCCTTGAGGGTTCGGAGTTGATTCATGGTCCAGACTAAAACAAGCCTGGCACGGCCTCGGTTGGGCGTGATTGATCTAAGCGCCGGGCCAAGCGGGCTTTCGCGCTATGTTGAATTACTTTGGCCTGCCCTGTGCAAGAGTTTTGATGTTAGCGTATTTGGAAACCCGCAGGGGCCTTACGCGACAATGGATGCGTCGTTCATTGGCGTTGCCGAAAGAGTGGACGCCGAGTCGTCGCACCTGCAGTCGGGTAGTGAAACTAAGAAGGCAGCGGTGGCGCGGCAACTGTGGCGAACCTGTGCGCCGAAGTCAGTGCGTTGGATCGTTGGGTTCAAGCGGGATGCTCAGCGTTTAGCACCCGTGATCTCAGCGCAGCAGATCGATGTCTGCTATGTGTCGATCTGCGACGCAGAAGCTACCGTATCTGCCGCGCGCCTCGCCGGCGTGCGAAGGGTCGTAGGCACCTTGCATCTGCCACCACCAGGTTTCGACCGGCCCGTGAAGCGCTCGTTTGCACGCTCGATGCTTGGGATGGTTGATAAGGCGATTGCTGTATCTGATCAAATCGCAGAAGATTGGCGGCAGCTGGGTCGCAAGTTTGATTCCAAGATCGTCACCATTCGAAATGGAGTTGCCGTATCTGACGACACCGGGCACTTCAAATCACGCGATCGTTTAGTCCATCCATGCACTTCTGATGGCGCCGTTTCGACGTGGCTCGCGGCAGGTCGATTGGCGGAGCAAAAGGGATTTGGATATCTCATTGATGCGGTCAGTTGTGTTTGCAAACGTCATCCGACGTTTCGCCTTGCGATTGCAGGGCAGGGACCGCTTGAAGCGACACTTCGTCAACAAGTGGAGCGACTTGGCCTAACCGATAATGTCTTGTTTCTTGGGCATGTCGCCGACATGCAGCCTTTGTATGCTACTTGCGGTGGGTTCGTCTTGTCGTCCGTGAACGAGGCAATGCCGTTTGCACTATTGGAGGCGATGGCGACTGGAGCGCCGAGTGTAGCAACTGCGGTAGGTGGTGTACCAGATTTAATTTCCAACGGTGAAAACGGGCTGCTAGTGCCACCGCGCCAACCTGCCCAACTTGCTAACGCTATCAATCAGTTTCTGGTGAATCGTCAGTTCGCTGAGCAATGCGGCGCGATCGGCCGCGCTACCGTTAGACAACAGTTTTCAATTGATCACATGCGCCGGGAAACCTTGCACGTTCTTTCCGAGGGACTCTGACATTATGGAAGTTGGAGATCCAGTCGTTAGCGTAATCATCCCCGCCTACAAAGCGGCCGGTACGATCTGCCGTGCGGTCGATAGCGTGCTAGCGCAAACATCGTCGGCGCATGAGATCATCGTGATCGATGACGGCAGCCCCGACAATCAGTGTGAGATCATCGAGCGGGCCTATGGCGAGCGTGTGATTCTTATTCGGCAGGCCAACGGCAAAACCGCCAGCGCCCGCAACGCCGGCATCGAACGGGCAACGGGCGATTTCATCGCGTTTCTGGATGCCGATGATTATTGGGAGCCGCAGAAACTCGCCAAGCAATTAGCGGTGTTTGAGCAGCATCCGGAAGTCGCAATTGTGGCAGGGCGATATTTTGAACAAGAACCCCATGGTTCGCCGTGCGAAGGCGGGCTTCACAAATGTCGCGATATCCCATGGGATCGTGTCATTCGTCCGGCAGGCGCGGAGGCATTCATGCTAGCGTCGCGGATGTGGACCGGCACCATGCTCATTCGCCGAGATGCAATTGGACAGCATCGCTTCCTCTCTGGGCTGGAGCCAGCCGAGGATCGTGATTTTTGGGTGCGGATCTTGCAGGGCCAGGCGACCTATTTTTGTTCTGAGCCGTTAGCCACGTGCGTGCTTGAGCCAGGCTCCATTTCGAGGAGTGGAATTGGACGGGACTGCACGAGCATGCTTAGGGTTGTCGAACGACACGCAATATTGCTGGGACGCGTGGCGGCGAGAGAATGGAAGTCGCACGTATTGTTCCGTTGGGCCGCGAACGAAGGCTCCCCCACAAAAGCCTTCCCGCGTCTATTGCAATCGTTCATGTGGTGGCCATTTCCCTACCGGTCTTCCTTGAATCCGCATCGTTTTGGTCGTGTGAAACGTCTCGCGGTCTTAACGCTGTTGGCTGCCCGCATCCGAAAGTAACGAAGGCAAATGTCCCAGTCAGTCAATTCAAAAGCAACTACTTCGAAAGTCGCCATTCTTGGTTGCGGGCAAATCGCTGATGCCCATCTGCAGGAATTACGGTACGTTCCTGGGGTGCAGGTGGTCGCCGTTTGCGATCAACTACAGGAACTGGCGGATCAGGCGGCGCGGAGGTTTGACGTGCCCGGCGCTTTCACCGACCTGGAGCGGATGCTAACGGAAACGCGGCCCGACGCGGTGCATGTGACGACGCCGCCACATACCCACGCATCGCTCGCCTGTCAGTTGTTGAATCAAGGTGTGAATGTCTACGTTGAAAAGCCCTTCACCGTGGATGTAGCCGAGGCGGATGAAGTTCTCTCGGCGGCGCGACGCAACGGTAAATTGGTTTGCGTCGGGCACGACCATTTGTTCGACCCGGTGTGGTTGCGGCTCCAGACACTGGTCACGACCGGCCAACTCGGCGAAATTGTGCATGTCGATTCGGTGATGGGCTACAACTTGAATGGTCCCTTTGGCAAGATCATGTTTAACGATCCTCACCACTGGCTGCATCGGCTGCCCGGTGGATTGTTTCACAACAATATCTCGCATGCGATTTACAAGATTACGCCGTTCCTGAGCGATGAACTCCCGCGTATCCATGCGACCACCGACCGTCCGACAGTCGGTCATCCGCCCACGGAATTGCGCGTGATGCTGCAAGGCGAGTCGGTCACGGCCAATATACGTTTCTCGTCCCGCGCTCGACCTGTGCAACGGCTCGCCACACTCTATGGCACGAAAGCTTCCGTGGAAGTTGATTTAGAAGCCAGAACGATTCGCTGGTGTCGCAGTGCGAAGTTGCCGGGCGCACTCGGAAAGCTGGACGTCCCGTGGCAGCAACTCCGCGAAGCGGCCGGCAACCTTCGCCGCAATACCTGGGACTTTTTGCGTTGTCGCCAGCACTATTTTGCAGGCATGCGAGAGTTGTTTACACGGTTTTATGCCGCGATTCGCGCCGAACAGGAGCCGCCGATTCCCTATGAAGAGATCCGGCGCGTTACGGCATGGATGGATGAGATATTCCGTCAATACAAGTTTACGGAAATAGATGTACCTGCATCGATACCCGATCTTGTTGGCCAGGCTTGAATTCATGAAGTTCGATAAATTATGTGTGGTCACCGGCGCGGGTGGGTTCCTGGCGCGGAGGGTCGTGAGGCGATTATTGGATGCAGGCGCAACCGTTCGCGGGCTAGTGCGATCATCATCGACCGCGAACGCCTTGCTTGCAGAGATTCCGCCTGAGTTGCGCGACCGGCTAGAAATCGTCATCGGCGACTTTGTCCGCGAGGCTGACTGTCGGAGAATCGTCGAGCGGAGCAGCGTTGTGTTTCATATCGCGGCGCAAATGAGTGGCAGCGTTTCGCCGCTCATACTCACCAACGTCGTGGGGACAAAACGATTGATTGCGGCAGCTTCCGCGGCGGGTGTGGAACGCATTGTCGTCATCAGTTCGATCGCGGTGTGTGACTCACAAAGACTGCGACGCCTGGCGATTGTCGATGAGTCGTTGCCCTTGGAGAGCCAGCCGCAATTGCGCGATCCCTATACCTATAGCAAGGTGCAACAGGAATTGGCGGCGCGCGCACAGTGCAAGCAACTGGACCTGCCGCTGGTGATTGTTCGTCCCGGTGTGATCTATGGACCGGGTCGCGGCTGTATGAGCGCCCGCGTGGGGTTGACGGTAGCCGGCATGACGCTGGTGATCGGCGGCCGACAATCTCTGCCCTATGTGCATGTAGAAAACTGCGCGGATGGAATCGTACTCGCGGGCGTCACGCTGGGCGTGGATGGCCAAACCTTCAATCTCGTTGATGATGTATTGCCGACCGGCCGGCAGATCGTTCGCGCCCACCAGCGGCATGGAAAGAGACTGCGGACACTGACACTACCGGTGTTCCTGGTCAGGCGACTCAGTTCACTGGTCCAGCGCTATCATCACTGGTCGCAAGGTCAACTGCCCGCCGTACTCACGCCCTATAAAGTGGACGCGATGTGGAAGCCGCTGCGATACTCCAACGCTCGCGCAAAGCAGGTGCTCGGCTGGCAATCGCAGGTTTCGCTGGAAAGCGGCATCGCTAGTTCATTCGTCTGATTTGCATAATCGCGGTAATAATGTCTCTGCAAGTCTTATCTTCAACCTCGGATTCTGAACTAATCGCAAGTCCGCGTCACGTCGTACATGGAGTATTGACGTTAGACTTGGGTGGACTGGAGAGATTGGTGATCGATCTTGCCAGGCATGGGATGCGTCGTGGTGACCGGGTGACCATTATTTGCATCCAGCGGCCTGGTAAGTTGGCGCCATTTGCCGAGCGGTTGGGAGCCGACGTCGTTTGTCTCAACAAGCCGCGGGGGAGGTCGCCAAAGGCGATCGACGATGCCAAACGAGTTTTGCAAAAGATGCAGCCGGACGTGCTCCATACCCATCAGATCGGCGCGTTGTGGTATTTGGGACAGGCAGCGAAACGACTCGGTTTGCAGGCGGTGGTGCATACCGAGCATTCCGATCACGTGCGGCAGGCGAAGACATGGCGAGCGAAGCTGCGCGCTCGTTATCTCTGGTGGCAAGGGGGGCGGCTGGCCGCGCGAATGTGCTGCGTTTCGGACGACGTGGCGGCGGCCGTGCGTCGCTGGGAAACAGTGCCAACCAACAAAGTGGCGGTGGTTGCTAATGGCATCGATACGGACGTCTATGGTGATCGCTCGCAGCGGGACGAACTGCGACAGCGACTGGCGATTCCAGCAAATGCATTCGTGATCGGCACGGTGGGACGTCTCGCGGAGGTCAAACGGCAAGATTTGTTACTGAAAGCGTTTGCGGAACTTGCGCCAGCGTTTCCTGAGCTACGCTTGCTATTGGTTGGGGATGGTCCCGAGCAAGCGCGGCTAGAAGCTCTGGCCAATTCACTAGACTTGGCGGATCGAACGATTTTCGCAGGCTATCAGGCACAACCGGAACAGTTTTTGGCGGTAATGGACTTGTTCGCCTTGACGAGTCGCCATGAAGCGCTCCCACTGGCGCTGCTAGAAGCGTGGGCGTCTGGCTTGCCGGTGGTGGCTTCGTCAGTAGGCGGCATTCCCAAAGTCGTTGAGTCGGGAAGGACGGGAATCTTGTTCCCCAGTGGCGATTGCCAAGCGCTGGTGAACTCGCTGCGGATGTTATTGTTGGATGCACAATTGAGGCAGAACGTGGCCACGGCGGGTCAGGCAGAAGTGCATGCTAAGTTCTCGCTGCAACGGATGGCCGACGACTACGAAGTGCAATACGCGGCAGCTAGTTCCCAGTCGCTCATCCAATCATCTTGCGGTAGGCATCTATGTTGACCGAGTTGGCAAACGGTATTGATCGACATCGCGAAGGGATTGATTCAGCGGATCTGCGCGTGCTGGCATTGACGACACACTATCCAACGCCCTGGCATCCACAGCGCGCAACCTACAATCGGCGGCACTTCAGGTCGTTTAGCGAGCGCTGCCCAGTTCGCATTATCTCCCCCATCGCCTGGTCCGACGAAATCCGTGCGCGTCGCGCAGGCAACGCCAGGTTGCCGACAAATCGGCAGGTGAAACTGGATGGACTGATGGTGGACCATCCGCGCGTGTTGCATGTGCCGGGAATGCTCCGCAACATGTATGGTCGGTTCTACTATTGGTCCGTGCGAAACACGTTTCGGCAGGTGTGCCGAGAGTTTAAGCCCACGATCGTTTATGCTCCCTGGATTTATCCCGACGGCTGGGCGGCGATTAAACTCGCCCGCGAGGCGGGTCTGCCGGTGGTGCTGAAGGCGCTTGGTTCCGACGTGTTGCTGCTTGATGAGAATCCAGGGCGTCGGGCAGGGACTATCGAAGCCTTGCGATCCGCCGATGGCATTATCGCCGTCAGTCAGGATTTGACGAACAAGATGATCGCGCTGGGTGCGAATCCGGATCGAGTCCGCGTGGTTTACTGCGGCGTGGAGCGACATTTATTCCATCCTGGTTCTAAATCGGAAGCTCGGTCGGCAGTAGGCATCGAGGGCACTGCGGCGCAATTGCTGTTCGTCGGCAATTTAGTACCGGTGAAAGGGATCGACATACTGCTCAAAGCGTGCGCGCGTTTGCAATCGCGCGGTATAGACTTCCAATTGCATATCGTCGGCGAGGGTCCGCTCAAACAAGAGTTGAAGAAGCTTAGCGAAACGCTGGGGATCGCGGCGCGCGTGCGATGGCATGGCAGCATCCCGCAAACGCAACTACCTAATTGGTATCGGGCGGCGGATGTGCTGGTGCTCGCTAGTCGCTCGGAAGGCGTGCCAAACGTCTTGCTCGAAGCCTCCGGTTGCCACACCCCGTGGGTCGCGACGCGCGTCGGCGGCATTCCCGAGATCGCGCATTTGGGGACGAATCGAATTGTCTCACCGGAGTCCGTGGAGGAATTGGCGGACGGTATTGCATCGACGCTCACACGGCCAACCGCCTTTGGCAAAGCGCCGCGCGAGCCAGACGCTGCCGTTGAGGAGACGGAACACTTCTTGGCGGAAATCCAGGCAATCGCTGGCGAGTTAGCCACTAAATCGATCAATTAGATGAGGCAAACGGATGCTTGCTCAGACATCACATCATGACTCCAGGGATGAAGCGCTGCCTTCAACGGTGTCACTGGTCAACCGCGATATGATCTGTTTCAGTCATGACTGGACAGGCGATCCGCTTTCCAAAACACACTTGATGCGGCTGCTCGCGCGGGATAATCGTGTGTTGTGGGTCAACTCGATTGGCTATCGGACACCACAAGTAACCGGCAAGGATCTGAAGCGAATCTACCATAAACTATCCGCAGCGATGCAGCCAGTTAAAGAGGTGGAAAAGAATATCTTCGTCCTAAACCCCGTGGCGATCCCTGCTTGGGGTTCCACACTCGTGCGTCAACTCAACGTATCACTGCTAACAAGTCAAGTCTGCCGCGCGATGCGCAAACTCAGGTTTTCACGACCGATCAATTGGGTATTTAATCCGGCGTCAGGAATTGTCGCTGGCCGTCTTGGCGAGGAACGCATCATTTACTACTGCGTCGACGAATATACAGCCTTCTCAGGTGTTCAGACACATTCGCTTGCAGCGATCGAGCAGGACCTTATTCACCGAGCGGACCTTTTGATCGTGTCCGCACAGAAGCTTTATGAAACAAAGAAGTCCGCTCATGCGGCAACTGTGCTTGTGCGGCATGGAGTCGACTACGATCACTTTCGCCAGGCCCTCTGTCCGACTACCGAAATTCCGGAATCTCTCCGGCGATTGCCCGGCCCAATCATTGGTTATTTCGGTCTCATTTCTGAGGACTGGGTTGATATCCCATTGCTCGTAAGGGTAGCGCGTAGCTTTCCACAGGGATCACTGGTGTTATTGGGCAAAGTAGCCATGGACGTCACCCCATTACTCGCTGAGCCGAACATCCATTTGCTGGGTCGTCAACCTTATGTGTCTTTACCTGCCTATTGCAAAGGATTTGATGTGGCAATTATTCCCTTTCCGGTGAGCGAAGTCACACTCAATGCCAATCCTTTAAAAGCTCGTGAGTATCTCGCGGCTGGACTCCCGGTGGTTTCTACGGCAATTCCGGAAGTTAAACACTTGAGGGAATGCCAGATAGGTAATACAACTGACGAGTTCGTCGCGAAGATTCAAGACGCTCTTGCCCATCCCGGTCCATCGAACCGGCGAAGTGAAACAATGCGCCAAGAAACGTGGCAGCATCGCTTGGACGACATCCGGCAACATTACACTGAATTGGTCGGTCTGAGTGGCGATGGGAGTTAGTCACTCACAAGTGGCAATAAAACTGCGGGTCGTTACTTGATGTACAAACGCCCATTCCCGCTGGTATCATCGGCCTGGGTCGCGTTGGTCTCTCGCTGGCGCGTGCTTTTGCGGCGGTGGGTGTGCGGATGATTGGCTTTGATGTCGATGCCGCCAAAGTTAGCAAAGCTAAACGATGGTGAGTTGTACATTAAACACCCAATGCGATCATTGCCGAAACGAAGCAGCGCGAGTTTACCACGAAGTCGGTCGTTTTCGGACGTGAAAAGGTCGTCAAAGCATAGCGGTCGCTCTGCGGTTCACAGCACCACCGGAGCTGGAGAGAGCGCGCGCGTCTGTTCGTGGCACGCACAACCTCACCCTGATTTCGTTACACGATGAAGATCCGTGGACTTACGCCTGTGCAGTTGCTGCGCCTATCGACGGCCGCTCGCGCGCCATTGCGGCTGCCGCAGCATGTGTTCATTTGTATCGCTGATCACTATGAACCGATGTGGCTGCGCCCCGCGCCGGCGGTGCAAATGGAACGGGTCGCTCGCTGGGTGCAGGGGTATCCGCACATGGCGGCCGGTATTGCTGACTCGCGCGGCCGCGCGCCGCAGCATACGTTCTTCTATCCGCAAGATGAATATCTGCCAGAACACCTTGAGCCCATTGCGCAACTCTGTCGGCAAGGTTGGGGGGATGTTGAAGTACACTTGCACCATGACCACGATACGGCGGACGGATTACGGGAGAAGCTGTTGACGTTCGCCGAAACGTTGCACCATGAGCATGGCATGTTGCGCCGCGATTCACAGGGACGCTTGAGCTACGCCTTCATACATGGGAATTGGGCGCTTGATAATAGCCGCGCCGATGGTCGTTGGTGTGGCGTCAACAATGAACTCTCGGTGTTGATGGAAACTGGGTGCTATGCGGATCTCACCATGCCGTCGGCGCCTACGGATTGCCAGACCACCACGCTCAATAGCATCTATTACGCCCAGGATGACCCAGACCAACCCAAGTCGCACGATCAAGGTGTGGCGGCGCGTGTCGGCGCCAAGCCACCGGCGGATAGTCTGCTGATGATCCAGGGGCCACTGGCGCTCGACTGGAGCAAGCGAAAGTGGGGGCTGCTTCCAGGAATTGAAAACGGCGACCTCACCGCCAAGCGCCCGGCGACTCTTGCGCGACTCGTGCATTGGTTGCAGGCGAGGGTCCGCGTGGTCGGTCGGGATGACTGGACGTTTATCAAACTGCATACGCATGGAGCACAAGAGGCCAATGCGAGCATGTTTCTCGATGGGCCGATGCGAGAGTTTCATCAAGCGCTAAGTCGCTATGCGGCCGCTCACGAGGGATTTCACTATTACTATGTTACGGCGTTTGAGATGGCGCAGTTGGTGAAACAAGCGGAGCAGGGAGCCGCAAAGCCTGATTTCAGCTTTCCAAGCCTGGATCATGAGTTGGACCTGGCGATGCACGCGGCGCACGGCCGGGTGTGATACAACGCCCCAAGCGATAAGCGAAAGAACGAGTTGGCATTGATCGTGGATTCCGCTGTTGCAACATCACCTCAGGCAACCGTGCGGCGGCGCGCCGGATTTGGCTCCCAACTGGCGCGGCTTATCGAAATATTCGGTTGGTTGTACTTTGTGTTTGTGCTCATGGTTTGGGGCAGCCTGGTTTATGGCGCCGATCGTCATTGGCTGGGAACGCTCATCGAGTTTGGTCCGCGGTGGATGTTGCTGATTCCGCTGATTCCACTCGTGCTCGCGGCGCTGTGCTGGCAAAGGCGAATGTGGTGGAGTTCGGGTATAACCTTGTACGTGATATTGGCGCCGGTGTGTGGACTGAACCTGCCATGGTCCATGCTCTTTGCCCCTGAACCGGCGACTGTCCAGTTGCGCGTTCTGACCCTTAACACCGATGGTGTTGCGAAGCCTGCCGATGTGCTTGCCTTAGTCGAGGAACACCAGGTTGACGTCGTCTTCCTGCAAGAGTGTCGCAATGTTGATTTGTGGGCCAGGCAATTTGGCCCCGACTGGCAAGTGCGTGCTCAAGCTGAGTTTATCGTGGCGGCGCGCCATCCCTTGACCGACCTGGAGCCGCTCCTTATCGAAAACGCTCCCCCTGGCGCGCGTCACTTTGCCGCGCGTTGTCAGCTCAGTACTGCGCTGGGCAGTGTGAACCTCGTTGCTTTGCACACGTATTCTCCTCGCCGCGGGCTGGCAGCGATCCGGTACCGAGAGCCCAACGCACTCCAAACCTTGGAGCAGAACATGCAGCGGCGCGCACGAGAGGCTTCCGCGGTCGCTTCGTGGTGTGCCTCGCTGCGCGGGCCAACCATTATCGCTGGTGATTTCAATCAGGCCGCCGGTAGTTCGGCCTTTGCAGCCCATTGGGGGCGATACTCCGACGCATTTTCCGTCGCTGGCATTGGCTGGGGCGCGACGTTTTATTCACGTTGGCATGGCGTCCGCATCGATCATGTCTTGGTTTCCACCGCGTGGCAACCCGTTGCCTGTTGGCCGGCGTGCGACGTGGGATCCGCACATCGCCCCCTCATCGCGACGCTTTACGCTTCCCAGGCGACATTCCACTAAGCGGTCGTCACCATGGGTGGTCCGCCTTTAGGCTGCGAACCGCGACAGTCGCATCACTTCCTGGTTTTTCATCTTCCTTTCCGCTGACCACTTGACCACGAACCCACGATTGTCCTCGTCCGAATTGCTTCGACCCGCTGAAATGCCGTCACTGCCTGCCTTAATCGCCGCCGATGTGCGCGCCAAGTCCCAGTGGTGCTACGCGAGCACGAGTTGGAGGGCCACCATCAAGACGTTACTCACCGATGGCACGGCGGCCATGATTTGGTATCGCCTGATGCAGTGGGCTCGTCGCTGGCGACTGGTCCCGTTGGAGATGCTCTTCAACAAGCTCAACGGCGTGTGCTGCAACTGCATTATCGGACGCGGCGCCGAGTTTGGTCCCGGCTTCGTGTTGATTCATTCGACCGGCGTCGTGATCAATGGCCAGGTGCGCGGCGGTTGCCATGTGTATCTGGAACATCAAACGACATTAGGCGCCGCAGGGCGCGCGTCACCCATTCTAGGCGACCATGTGTTTATCGGTGCAGGCGCCAAGATTATCGGCGCGGTCAGCATCGGCAGCGGATCACGCATCGGCGCCAATGCGGTGGTCGTCGACGACATCCCCGCGGGAGCAACCGCGGTCGGAATACCCGCCAAAGTTGTACGTTTGCGTGAATTCTCCTCGTCCAGCCGGACTTCTCCTTAGTGGAATCGAGCCACTCATGCTGAACGTACTATCCGTTGTGCTCTGGTCGTCCTTGGCGATGGTCATTTATGCTTATCTTGTTTATCCCGTGTTGATTTGTCTCTGTGCGCGGCTGTTCGGCCGCTCCCTCGAAGCACCACTCATCGCTAATGAGCAGGCGCCGTTTGTTAGCATCCTGATTTCCGCGCTGAACGAGGAGGAGGTTATCGGCGAACGCTTGCAGAACGCGCTCGCACTGGATTATCCCGCCGAGCGATTTGAGATTGTGGTGGCTTCCGACGGCAGCGTGGATGGCACGGCGGAGATAGTCCAAAGTTTTGCCAATCGTTTTCCCGAGCGCGTGCAGTTAATTGACTTCCCGCAACGCCGCGGCAAAGCGACGGTGCTAAACAATGTGCTGCCGGAGGTGCGTGGCGAGATCGTGGTAATGACCGATGCCAATACCTATTTCGACCGCTCCGCGCTGAGAAATCTCACACGCTGGTTTCAGGATCCTGATGTGGGCGCCGTCTGCGGCAAACTCATACTCCAGGATGCTGTGACAGGTCGCAATGCCGATGGCCTGTACTGGCGTTACGAGACCCTCATCAAACGTTGCGAAGGACGCCTTGGCGCGCTGCTGGGGGCGAATGGCGCGATCTACGCGCTCCGGCGGACGAAGTTTGTGCCCATTCCGTCCGACACGATCCTGGATGATTTCATGATTCCCCTGTCGATGACGCTCCAACATGGCGCCAAGATTCTGTATGACGCGGAAGCCATCGCCACCGAAGAAACACCGGCGAGTGTCGGTGACGAGTTTCGACGCCGCTCAAGAATTGGGGCAGGCGGCTATCAAAGCCTGATTCGGCTGCGCAAACTGCTCCTGCCTCGCTACGGCTGGACCTGCTTTGCATTCTTGTCCCACAAAGTCCTGCGGTGGTCTTGTCCGCTGTTTCTGTTACTAGCCCTGGCGACTAACATCGCACTCGTCGGACAAACGCCCTTTCAATACCTGCTTGCCATACAGTGCGCTTTCTATCTCACCGCCTTGATCGGACTCATCCTGCCAGGAAACAGCATCGCAATCCGCCTGATTCGACTGACGTCGATGTTCGCATCCATGAACCTGGCGCTGGCAGTGGGCTTTGTGCGCTGGGCATTCGGCTGGCAACGCGGGACATGGCAGCGCACCGCGCGGGCGCCTGCCACCGTCGCGAGTTGAAGTGCGAAATTCTGCGCAGGGCGGCCCGAGCGATCTCGGAATGGCACCAGCTTAGCTCACCAACGGATTCGCCATCTGCACGCGCCGGATCGGGCGCGGGGAGGTTGCTGCGTCATCCCGCCTCCGCCTGGGGCGCGAGGTTTGGTACAACGGGGGCGGGACTGTTCTTACGCGTTGAAGGAAATTTGTGGTGAGCCGCTATCTGGTGACTGGCTGTGCGGGATTCATTGGATCGAACGTTTGCGGGCAATTGCTGGCCGCGGGGCATGAGGTGTTTGGCGTTGATAATCTCAATGCAGCCTACGATCCGCGGCTGAAAGATTGGCGGCTGAATCAATTACGGCCGCAGGCGGGGTTTCAGTTCGCGGAGTGCGATATCAGCGAGCGCGACGCCGTGGCCGCCGCGCTCACGGCGCACGGCCTGACCCCCGCCGCCAGTCGAGCGCCTGCCTTGGATGCCGTGTTCAACTTAGCCGCGCGGGCTGGGGTGCGGGCGTCGGTGGAAGATCCGTGGACGTACTACCACACCAACGTCATCGGCACCATCAACATGTTGGAGTTGTGCCGCGCGTGGCGCATTCCCAAATTCGTCGTCGCTTCGTCGTCGAGCGTCTACGGGGATAGCACGGCGGTCCCCTATCGTGAAGACCAGCCTGTGGGTCGCCCTATCTCGCCGTACGCCGCTTCCAAGCAAGCGACGGAGACCATCAGTTACGCCTACCACCATTTGCACGGCATCGATGTTTCCGCGCTGCGGTACTTTACCGTCTACGGGCCGGCCGGTCGGCCGGATATGAGCGTCTTTCGCTTCTTGCGATGTATTGCCGAAGGGACGCCCCTCACACTCTATGGCGATGGAACGCAGCAGCGCGATTTCACCTACGTGGATGATATTGCCGCCGGCACCATCGCGGCGCTCGCGCCGGTAGGCTATGAAATCTTCAACCTCGGCAGCGACCAACCGTATAGCGTGCAGACTATGCTCGACATGTTGAGCGAGCTGTTGGGAAAGACTCCCATCATTCAGCGCGAGCCGGCGCATACGGCGGATGTGCCCCAAACCTGGGCCGATATTTCCAAGGCGCGGCGCCTTCTCGGCTGGCAACCGCAGGTCTCGTTTGAAAACGGCTTGCGGGCCTGTGCGCAGTGGTACGTCGCGCAGCATGCGTTGGCGAGTATCCTCGACCTGGGTTAGCACGCTCCGCAAACGCCAATAGCAACAGGGAGCAACATGCTCCCTGCGGGCGGAATCTGGCGGAGTGTGACCGGACGCTTGTTAGCGAAAGGTCACGAACTTCTTCAGCGAGCGAGCCCGCGCCGCGCCGCTGTCTTTGGGCGGTGCGTCTTCCAGCGGCGCAACTTCGGGCGGAACGATTTCCGGGGGTGCCACTTTCGGCGGCACGACTTTCGGCGGAGCGGACTCTGGCGGCGCGTCTTGCGGATTGACCGACGGTGCCGGATCAGGCACGAGCGGCTGGGGTTCGATCGATTCCTTTTCCGGCGTCTGGGGTTCGACTGGCGGCGTCGGCTTCAAGCCGGGCACCTGCGGCAGGTTTTCGACCTTTTCGGCTTTCTGGCGCAGTTGAAAATCGGCGGACCACTCTTCGTGGATCTTGTCGAGGAACCGATTGTCGTAGGGGTTATGAACGTTCCCGCCCCAACTGGCCGTCTTTTCCTGCTGTTGCAAGACATGCACGACATGATAAGGGCGGAAATAATAATAGCCCCGCTCCTTGTTCCAAAACGGCATGTGCTGCGACATGTCGCAAGGCGAGAACAGGAAATGGCAGCGGAAGTCCTGGGGGCCACACGTGTGGTGACGATTATTGCAGCTCGCGCAGCCGGGCGAGGGGCTCTCGAACCCTTCGTCCGCAAAACCTCCAGGAGCGGCAAGTTCTAGCTCGCTGCCGAATTGTGCCTGTTGATAGGCAGAGGGCAACGTCCGTGGCGTATAGGTCGTGCTGGCCGGGTCTGCGGCAATCGCTAGCAGCCCGACAGCCAAGGTGATTTCCGTAAGCATTGCATTGTCCCCCTAGAGTATGTCCCTGGGTATGCAAGTGCTACCGGGACTAAGTCTTCCTATCGGTTGCTGGAAGTGTGCCGCTTAAATGGGGCAGGGTGGTTTCTTCCGGCCAACGCTTATTTTCAAAGATTTCGTCATAGCCGATCCATTTAACTGAAAGCTGTCCCGATTATGACGATAATGAGCGTCAGGCGAAATCTTGGGTCACTTGGCGCTCCGGTCCTCAGCCAGGCTCCCTCACCTGCGTGGAAATTTCATTGTCATGCGTATGTTCCGCAATAACCGGCAATTACGACCATTGGGAACAACCGGCGGGCGTGGAAGAATAGCTACCTCCCGCAAAAGCCTGGAATCCGATTGAACCTTTAAAGGTGGAATAACCGAAACATCCAGTACGCCGGGAGAATGCCCGTCGTGGCTGCGCTTACCCAGTGCAGTCGTCGCACGAGCCGCCCCCCCGCAAAGCAAGCGGCTTTCAATCGACTCGATGCCCACCCAACGAACCCAGAAGAGCGACATCCCATGGTATCGCGCGGCAAAACACGAACATCTGGTTGCCAGTCGCGTTGGTCACGTGCCCGTTTGGCGCTGTCCTTGGCTTTGGGGCTAGCCGCCTCGACCGCCATGGCGCAGTATTCGCCAGGCGGATTGGGAGTGCAAGCACCCTCCGCACAGCCAACACCCCCGACGCCGATCTCCGCCAATGGCCTGCCGATCGGACCTCCGCAAGCGCATTCGTCGGGCGCCACGACATTTCCGGCCGCGAATGCCACGGCGCAAGCGGTGCAACACCAGCATCCCAATCATGGGATCATCGGTGTGCATCCGGCCGCTTTTCAGCCCACGCTCACCGCGCCGCCGTTAAAGACCGGCGCGCAGGATCTGGTCCAAGTGACCGATGGCCCCAGCAACCGCACGCCGGTGCGGCCGTCGCTCCGCGTTGCCCAAGCACGCGCGTCGGATTTCAGCGCAGATGACGAAGCCTTGCTCAAGCCGTCGCCTGAGACGCGGGCGAAGGTCAAGGACTTGATCGCCGATATCATCGAACCCGAGTTGATTCTGGAGATCGATCCGCGCAAATCCAAACTCATTCGCACCAAGGAACCGGTCTCGCGGTTTTCGGTGACGCATCCCAACCGCGTGGAAGTCGTGCAGTTCAGTCCCACGGAGTTTGAACTCATCGGCGGCGACACAGGCGAAACCACGCTCACGCTCTGGTTCGGCGATCAGCCTGCGACGGAGAACCGCGTGCTGCGTTATCTTGTGCGCGTTAGTCAAGACACCACCACCGACGACCTGGCGGAAGTCGAGTACGGCAAGCTGCAAGACAAAATCAACGAGCTGTTTCCCAACAGCATGATTCAGTTGATTCCTGTCGCCGACAAGCTGATCGTCCGCGGCCAGGCGCGCGACGCGGAAGAAGCCGCGCAGATCATGTCGATCTTGGGCGCGTCGCAAACCAACCAGCAAGGCTACTCCCTGGGGCCGCAGAGCTTCATCAATGTCGGCACGGTGGCGAGGCCCACGCTGGGTGCCACGGACTTGCCGGCCTCGAACTTGATCAGCCTGTTGGATGTGCCCGGCGAGCAGCAGATCATGCTCAAGGTCCGGGTGGCCGAGCTATCGCGCTCCGCCATGCGAAACATGGGAGCGAACTTCGCCGCGTTTGGCGGCGAGTTTTTGGTCAATTCGAACTTGAGCGTCAACGGCGCCATCAATGCCGTGCTCAGCACCGACGACCTGTTGCTCGCGCTGCAAGCGACCAAGAGCAACGCCTATTCCAAGATTTTGGCCGAACCCAACTTGATCACCCTCAACGGACGTCCTGCCAGCTTTGTGGCAGGGGGTCAGTTCGCGGTGCCCACGGTGGTCGGCGTCGAAGGCGCGGCTGCGGCTACGACCTTCTTCCAAAGCTTCGGCACGCAATTGTTCTTCATCCCGACTATCATCGATAAGGACCGCATTCGCCTACAGGTGACGCCGACCATCAGCTCAATCAATACGTCGAACAGCGTCGGCGGCATACCAGGTTTGAACACCAAGACCGTCAGCACCACGGTGGACTTGCGCGAAGGGCAATGGCTGGCGCTCGCGGGCCTATTGGAAGATCAGCAGTCAGGCAGCAAAACGCGTGTGCCGCTGGCCGGAGACATCCCGATTTTGGACGCGGTCTTCAGCCGCAAGACGAGCGATCGTTCGGAGACAGAATTGATCATCCTGGTCAGCCCCGAACTGGTCAGCCCGCTCGAGGCGGAAGAAGTGCCGCTCATTCTGCCCGGCATGGAAGTGACGGAACCCGCCGATTGGACCTTCTACCTCTTTGGCCGCTATGAAGGCAATCCCAATTGCCAGCATCGCAGTACGGTGGCCCCGCTTTATCAGGACGACGTGATTCGTGCCCGGATGGCCGCGCTTCACGATGCCAAGCTCCATCGCCGCTACCAGCAGTGCGAAGACTTCTACGTACACGGCGATCACGGATTTTCCCGCTAGCGTAACAGTACGAGTCGGTTCCCCGCATATCCGGCCCGTAATGCACAAGGACGTGACCCATGAAACGAACCCTCCCCACGCCGGCGATGGCAATGCTGCTCATCGTCGCCGTGACTTGCACAAGCGGTTGCGGCTACTTTCGCCGCGCCAAAATGCTCTATCAAAAACCTGCGTCCCCCGCGACGCTGGGCACACTTTCAGATCCGATCTTTTCCAACCAGGAAAGCAACGCGGAAGCCTTGGATTTTATTGTCTACCAGCATGAGTTCGTCATGGACGCCACGCGACTCAACGATGCTGGGCAGGACCATATCAAGCAGATCGCGGCGCGAATTCTGGATGGCCAAGACATGCTCGTGATGGTGGAGCGCAGCCGCACTTCCGTTAAGGAAGGGACGGAATACAAGTATCCCGTCCACTTGAATCCTGAACTCGATATGAAACGCCGCGAGGTGCTCGTGCGCTCGCTGGCGGTAATGGGCGTCGAAGACGCCGACGATCGCGTGGTCGTGGCGCCTGTGCTGCGGCCTGGCTATAAGGCCACGGAAGCCACTCAAGCCTATCAGCGCGGCATGAGCCTCTATGGTGGCTACGGCGGCGGCGGCGGCTTTGGTGGTGGTGGCTTTGGTGGTGGTGGCTTCGGCGGCGGCTTCGGCGGCGGCGGCTTCTTCTAAACCAGAGCGACAAACGGTTGATATTGGCCCACCGGCCCCGCAGACTCTTGCAGCCTGCGGGGCTTTCGGGCTGCTCTTCTCAAGGTACAAGTCATGTCGTTGCGATTGTCATGGAAGACGCTGCTGGCCACCGTGTGCTGTCTCGCACTAACGTCAGGCTGTGCTCCCTGGAAGCCCTGGGCGAATCAAAAGGCCGCGCCGCAAGGGCACGCCGCGCCGCGACAGGCGATTCGCGAGAATCATGACGATCTCGACCGCCTCCTGGCGACCGAACACGCGCCGGAAGATCCCAAAGCCAGGCCCAGCACGTTCTCCTCGCTCAACGTCTTCAGCGGCAATGGCGACAAACAAAACGCCGCCAAAGAAGCGGCGATCGAGCAAGAACTCGCATTGGCCCGCTTGGGCGAGCGCCGCGGCCAGTCCGAGGGCGCCAAGCGCGTGTACTTGAAGTTGATCGAGCAATATCCTGATCACCCGGTCGCCTATCATCGCCTCGGCGTCATCTACGCCAAGGAAAAGAATTTCGACGAGGCGAACCAGTATCTCGAGTTTGCGGTCGGCATGGATGCGCCCTCAATCGAAATCCTCAACGATTTAGGCTACTGTTATTACCTGCAAAGTCGCTACGACGACGCCGAGAAGGTGCTCCGCGTCGCGCAAAAGCAAAAGCCCAATCACGAAAAAACCTGCAACAACCTGGGGCTCGTCCTCGGCGGGCAAGGTCGATTTGCCGAAGCGTTTGAAGTGTTCAGCCGCGTCAACTCCGAGGCCGAATCGCATGCCAACCTGGCGTATGTCTTTTCACAGCAGGGAGATCTCGCCAACGCCCGGCAAGGATATTTGGAAGCGCTCTCGCGCGATCGCACCTTGCGCGAAGCGGCGCTCGCGGTTATTCAAGTCGATCAGCGGTTGAAGCAGCAGGAGCAGCAGCGCGAACGGATCGCCAATAATCAACAGGGCGCGCCTCCCAGTCTGCCCGAAGGCTACAACTTGCCGCCGCGGGGGCAACAACCGCCTGCGCCACAGCAAGCGCAGCAACCCGCGGCGCCGCCGGCTATCGCGCAACGTCCACAGCAAACCGCCGCACCGCCTGCGGTCGCGCAACGTCCGGAACAAGTGGTTGAGCAACGTCCCGCGCAACGGTCAGCACAGCAGCCCCCGCAAATTGCCCAGCAGATGCCTGAACAGAAGCTAGCGCCGGCGCCGCGCGCCGTGGAAACGCTGCCCCCGGAGCGTGTGGCGATTCAAAGGCGCCTGCCGGAGCAGCCGAGCGCGCCACGGGAAGACCTTCCACCGCAGATGTCGCCGCTCGAGGAACCGCCAGCGCCGCTGGCGCGCACGGAGCCTATTGCTCCAAAAGTCGAGCGGCCGCTCGCCGCTGCGCCGCAGGTCGCGGAACGTCAGCTTGTGGAACGCCAGCCGGCCGTGGCCGAGCAGCGCGTCGAGCCCTCCCCAGCACCGCGCATGACGCAAGCCCCGCCGTCCGTCGTGGCTGCAGCGCCAGAACGAAAACCGATCGTGGCCGCGCCATCCAATCGTCCCGAGCCGAAATCGACTGCGACGCTGCGACCAGCGCTTGACGCTCAGCAGCATGTCACGCAAGCTCCGCCTCGCGCGACCGCGCCGTTCATCATCCCGCCGATGCAGTCCAAATTTGTGCCGGCAGCGGAGCCGGTCACGCCGCCGGCTGCGCCGCAAGAGATTGTTACTTCGCAGTCGCCGGCGACAACCCGCAAGCAGCCAGCAGCGCCGCCTGCGGTGGCAACGACAAATCCGTATGCGGTCACCGCGCGTCCGCCCCAGCGTGCGTTGCCTGTCGAGTCACCGGCGACGAATCTGCCGCGCGTTCCCTTGGTGCACACCAGGCCGCAAGAGGTCAAGACGACGCAAGTTGTGCAAGCGCAACGGCCACCGCAGCCAACAGTCGTCGAACCCAAGCCCCAGCAGCCGTTCGCCACACAGGACGCCTGGACCCCATCGCCCCGCGCTTTAGAAGCCGAGCGGCCAGCCGCGCCTGTCGCGCTTCAGCCTGTCCCATCTCCAGCGCCGGCGGCAGTGGCGAAGTTGGAGCCGCGGGCGACGAACGACCGCAGCACATTTCGCCCTACCACAGACGAAGATCGGTCAAGCTTCCAGCCGGTTCAGGAGTTGACTGGAACCTTCGAGCCCACCGTTAAAGCGCCAGCCCGCGAGGAACAGGCGCCGCGCAAGTTGGCGTTCGATCCAAGTTTGACGCGGCCGCAGACTTCGCATTCACATTCGCCCGAAGTTCGTCCGCAGCCGCAGGTGCGAGAACCCGTCGCGGCGGCGCCGCTCGCCAAACAGCCTGGGTCGGAAACCAGGGCGCAGTCGTCAGGCAGTGGTCGTTCGCAACTGGCGTCGCTGGGGCGTTCGATCACGACCGGCGCTCTGGTGACGAGTCGCAAGCCGACTTCCGCCGCCAAGCCTGAACAACCACGCCCGGCGGCGACGACGATTGCCGCGCGGCCGACCGAAGCCCGTCCCAGCAACCCGCTCCCTCCCATTGTGAGCGCTGACAACTATCACCC
This sequence comes from Planctomycetota bacterium, assembly GCA_963205385.1. GTDB lineage: Bacteria > Planctomycetota > Planctomycetia > Pirellulales > Pirellulaceae > JAEZGD01. The sequence goes on from CAUJKE010000407.1 coordinate 22,890, forward strand.
TGCGTCAGCCAATGCATCAAACAACGCGTCAATCAATGCTCCGACCAGCGCGAGCCGCACGGGGCTGAGCGGCTTCGTGCGGACGAGCCAGCCGCAAACGTTGCCGCCAATCATTTCCGCGGAAGAACATTCGAAGTGGCAGCGTTGAAAGCGATTTCACGCCACCTTCGCGATTTCCAAGCGGCGGGTTACATCGTCAGCGTCGGAACTTCGAACGATTGGAAGAATCGCCAGAGGTCGACAATGGCCGGTCCCCAGAGGAAGATCATGGCTGCTGGAACCAAACAGCAAACGATGGGGACCAGCAATTTGAGGCCAATCTTGTTGGATTGCTCATCGGCAATTTGACGCCAGCGGAGCCGCAAGTTGTCGGTGTATTCGCGAAGCGTCGTGACGACGTTCGTGCCCAATCGCTGCGATTGCGTGATGAGCGCGGCCAATGAGGTCAATTCCGGCGTACCGATGCGCTCGGCGAATTGCCGGAAGCCGTGATCGAGCGAAGTCATTTCCGACTGTTGCCGCACGATCATCAGCTCCACCGCCAGATCGGGATGCGAGAAGAAAATCTCGCGACTGACGTGCCCCAACGAATCCTGCAGGGACAAGCCGCCTGTGAGGCACATGGTGGTCATATCGAGCGCGAAGGGGAGCGCCCGTTGAATGCGTTTCACGCGCGCCGCCGCCTGGCTGCGCAGGACTAGTCGCGGCAAGGCCCAACAGAGGCCAGCAATCAGCAGGCCGCCGATCACGATTTGCAGCGCCAATTCTTGATGCTGCGGACCGACGCCGGCGGCGAGCATCGCGGTGATCAAAATGGCGGCGATCACCAAGGAATTGCGGAGCGCGAGGTAATCGAACCGCGACGTGGGGCGATAGTAACCCGCCTGGCGAAGCTCGCGATCGAGCTCGCCGTTGTCGTTGGTTCCCTGCGGCAACTGCGCGGCCAAACTCGTGGCCAACTCATCCGTAAAGAGGCCGGGCCCGCTCGTCGCCACCGCCCCTTGTGCGGAAGCCGCCAAACGATCGCGGATGGGGTCTTGCTGCAAGCGCGCGAACGCCATCAACAACACAAACACCAAACCGCCGATGATGAGAAAGCCGGCAATGGATAGTACGAGAGCCATGGCAAGTCCATTCACTAGTAATCGGAACGCAGCAAACTGGCGACCCACAGCGCGCCAATCAGTTGCAGCACAATGGCGATCGTCAGCAAGAAGTAACCCTGCGGGGTGCTGATGAAGCTATTGATGTATTCGCGCTGCCAAAACCACATATAAGCGAGCACCAACGGCCCTGCGAGCAGAATCATCAGCGAGCTGATCTTGCTGGCCGCGGTCGCCGCGCGAAACTGACGCTGATAACTCAGACGATCGCGCACCACATGCGCCAACCGTTCGAGCGTCACCGGCAAGCTGCCGCCGGCCCGGCGTTGCACCATGAGCGTCGCCGCGAGGATGCGCGTTTCGGGAACGGGCGCGCGACGGGTAAGGCCGCGAATGGCGGCTTCCATCGAGAGGCCCATATCCAAATGTTTGGAACACCGGATGAATTCATCGCGGAGCGGCTGTTCGACCGTTTCACCCACCAGCCCAATCGCTTGATCGAGCGTTTGGCCGGCACGAACCGAACGGGCCATCAGCTCCATCACCTCGGGGAGTTGTTCACGAATCAGGCGCCGCCGGCGAGCACGAGCCCACACAAAGTACGCCGTGACCGCCGACATCCCGATGAGAAACCCGATCACCGCGGCAATAATATTTTCCTGCCACAAGTAAATCAGCCCGCCGACGGTCAGGCCCGTCACAATTTCCCACAAAAAGACCGCGTCCGGCGGCTGGTCCGTGCCGTTTTCTTGTTCCAGCGAATCGTACCACTGGTTAAGCCGGCCCAGCGAAGTGGTAGCCGGCGGCGCTTCCGTGCCGACCGGGAGTCGCGGCAGGTCGTCCTGGACGTTGGGATCGCGCAGCCGATGATGCATCAACTGCCGCCGGCGGACGACGACGTCGCGAATGAACATGGCGACCGCCGCCACGAAGAGCGCGATGGCGACGAACGACAAAAATGTGACTAGACGAGGATCCATAACAAACTTTCCGACGAAATTGAAACCGATCCCTCGGCTGGCCAACACCCCCCAATCGATCATGGTTGCGCGGGGCTAACGCGTCAAGTACGAAATGTTGGCGCTCACCATCGCGCCCCCGCCTGGACCAACCGTGGGAACCGAGAAGCGGCGCGGTTGTAACAGTTGTTCTGGCACCGGGACGCCAGCCGCCTTCATGCGTTGCAAACAGCGGGGCCGATACCCGGTGGCGTAGAACTCACCCTCGGCGACGCCGTTGTTGTCCACCCCGGTCTGTTCGAAGCCAAAAACGTCTTCGATATGGTAGCCCCCTTCGGCCGGGACGATCTCCGATACCTGCATCACCCGCCGCACACCGCCGGCCAAACGCGCGACGTGCACAATCAGGCTAATGCCGGAAGCGATGTACTGGCGGATCACATTCACCGGCACCTCGAAACCGGTCATCGCCACCATCATCTCCATGCGTGCGAGAGCGTCTTGAGCGCTGTTGGCGTGAATCGTGGTCAGCGAGCCGTCGTGGCCGGTGTTCATCGCTTGCAGCATGTCCCAGACTTCCGCGCCGCGGACTTCGCCGACGATAATTCGATCCGGCCGCATGCGCAAACTGTTGCGCACCAAATCGCGCTGCGCGACTTCGCCGGTCCCCTCGGTATTGGCGGGGCGGGTTTCCAAGCGCACGCGGTGCCGATGCCGCAACAGGAGTTCCGCGGAATCTTCAATCGTGACGATCCGCTCCTCATCGGGGATGAACGCGCTCACGCAGTTGAGCAGCGTCGTCTTTCCAGCGCCGGTGCCGCCGGAGATCAGGCAGCTAATCCGCGAATGCACAATCGCCCGCAAAAATTCCACCATCTCCGGCAGGATCGAGTGGTTGCCGAGCAAGTCGTCGATTGTCAGCGGATCGATGCCGAACCGCCGAATCGACATCGTGGGCCCGTCGAGCGCTAGCGGCGGCACGATCGCGTTGACGCGCGAACCGTCCGGCAGGCGGGCGTCGACCATCGGACTGACTTCGTCAATCCGCCGCCCCAGCCGGGCCACAATCCGCTGGATGATCCGCATCAGGTGCGGTTCGTCCGCGAAGATTACGTCCGTCAACTGCAAGCGGCCATAACGCTCCACGTAAATGGTGTACGGATCGTTGACCAGAATGTCGGTCACGGTTGGGTCTTGCATGAGCCGCTCAATCGGTCCCAGCCCGAAAATCTCCGACATCAACTCCTCGAGGAGCCGTTCGCGGTCGATGCGGCTGAGCAGGTCTTTGCGCGTGCCGAGCGATTCACCGGCCAGCGAGCGCACGTAGCGCCACAACTGTTGGCGGTCGATGCGGCCGATGCGCGAGAGGTCGAGCGATTCCACCAGTTGTTGATGGATGTCCGTCTTGATTTTTTGAAACTGCTGCTCCAGCACGTCCACATGCGCCGGCAAAGCCCGATCCGAGCGATCGCTCGTCCATTGAATCTCTTGCTGCATCGAAAAGTCTCACTTGAAGATAAGGGGGTGACGTGAACCTTCGAGAAGAGCCGGCGGCGCTAACTGCGTTTGCCGTTAAGTTTGGTGGCCAGGGAATCGAACCGCTTGCTAATCGTCGCCCGGCGGGCGTATTGTTGTAGCAACACGCCTTGGTTGGTGGCCTGGTTCATGCGACTCGGGTCGTCCGGAATCTGCTCCAACACTTTCATCCCTAGCGTCCCTTCAATTTGCTGGATGGTCAGTTGGCCAGGCTGGCCCCAGCGGTTGACCACGACCTGAATGCGATCGCGCGAGATCCCTTTCTGGTCGCACACATCCAGCGCCCAGCGGGCGCGGCGAACGGCGACGACATCCGGCCGCACCACAATCACCACCCGATCCGACAAACGCATAATCTCCAACTCCTCCGCGCCCAGGCGGCTTTCCAGCGCGAAGACGGTGTAGCCGTTGAGAAACCGCGAGAGCACCGCCAGGCGGCGGACCGCGTCGCGCGAGAGATGCTCGTTGGCGAATTGATCGACCCCGTTAACAAGCACCTTCGCGCCGCTTGCGTGCGCTTCAAAGCTGTTGCCTAGACTTGTGCGGTCGAGCTGTTGCCAACGCATGCACGCATCGCGCGTGGTGTGCGACGGCGTGATGTTCAGCAGCAGCGCCAGGTCGCCATGTTCGCGGGCGACTTCCACCAGCGCCGCTTCGTTGGGATAGGCGGACGCGAACGCGCCGGCCCGGTTCGCCGCCACCGTGGTGCCGCCGCTGCCGGGGAGCGGTGCGTAAACCGAAATCACCGTCCCGCGCGGGCGCGGCGCGGAGCCTTGGCCCATCAGCCGCTGCAAGAGCGATTCCAACCCACTGCGCGCGTTGGATTCGGCAATTAACTCCGCTTCAATCTGCCGCGCGGCTTCTTGCGCCGCTTCGCCGCTGCCAATCACCACCCGCGGAGCGCCGACCAAATTCACCGCTTCGCGCACGGCGGCCAGGTCCAGCGTGTCATCAGGCGCATGCACCACGACGAGGTTCGCGGGAACCTGCCCCAGCCGCGCGGCCAAATCACGCGGCGCGACGCAATCCTCCGCTTCGCAGTCCCCCCCGGCCCCGACAATCGCATTGCGAATATCCCGGATCGGGGTGCCGGGGTTATGAACAACCAAGACTCGCATAATAACTGGGTCCGTTCTCATGGTCGCGTGACTTCGCGAGCGTAGGATGAGGTCAATGAATTCGATTAGACAGCGCCGCTGTCAAAATAGCTACTCGCTAATAAGCCATGACGAGCTTGCCAATCCACGGATTCTCCGCCGCCCCGCTCCCCAGGATCGCCGTTTCCGTCTGCAGCAAGCATGGCTGGATGATGAGCGTGAGTTCGCCTTGCTCGTTCTCGCTACATTCAACCACCTGGCCGGCTGCAAATCCAGTCAATTCGAGGGAACCTGACTGATTCTTTTTTCCTAAAGGCCAAATCCGCTTCACCCCTTGCAGCGCCGTGAGCGTCTCTTGCAACGAGCGGGAATCGGCAGCGGCCTCCCCACGCAAGGGGCGGGCCAGTTGTGTTAGTTCGTCGTCGCGCAAACCGTCGGTCGCTAAGCGCCGCCAGGAGTTCTCTTTATCCTCGCCCAACGACAGCAGCCACGCATTGGCATCTGTCGATGCGTCGCGGTGGATCGTGAACGTCAGTTCGGGGACATCATCTTGCTCGCCATAAATCTCGCCGGTCGCGGCCACGGCGTAGCGGTCGTTTTGGTCGCCGCGGGTTTTGGTCATGGCCTGGGCGTACCAGCCGCGGTCGGCGTCGTCCGAGTCGATCAACAGCGGCACAAGCGGCACGTTCGCGGTCGGGGTGGCTTGAAAGCCGACGACGTTCCGCGCCAGGTACGCGGTGGTGGTCGCTTCCACATCCCCTTGGCCCACCAGCGGGGCGAGGAACAGTTTCAGCGGGTTGCCGGCCGCGGCCGTATAGCTCAAACGCACCTGCACAGCGGCCGGGGCGCCGTGGCCTTTCCACTCGTTAAACTCGCCCGTCTGCGGATCGTACGTACCCAATTGCGTCGTCGCGGTAGGCGCGGCGGTTTCGGCCATCAACGCCCCCCGCTCGGTCTGCTCGGTCAGCATTTGTTGCATGACTTGCGTCGCCTGCGAAGCTTGCCAGGCGACGATTTGCGCCGGGTCGAGCCCCGGCTCGTGCGCTGCGCCGGGAACCAGCACGCGCATGTCTTGCAGTTCCATCGCGCCGGCGCGGGCCAGGGCGTCGGCGCTGGATTGCAAACGTCCGCGGGCGACGGCCAGGCGGCCGATGTCGAGCACCGCCGCCCCGAGCGTGAGCGTCACCACCAATACCCCTAGCGAGAGCATGGTCGACACCCCGCGCCGCCTGCGGGGCGCGGTGAGTTTCGTCAGTAGCTTGGTCGCACAAGGCATGTTGGTTACTCTTACGGATTTCCCATCGGTGGGGCGGGAACCGCTGGCGCATTGGGGGCCGGTAGCGTCCCTGCCTTGAACGGCTTCGGCGAGGGGAACGGATAGATCGCAGCGGGGTTGAAAGCGTTGTAGCTGCCGCGCCCCCGGTTGTAGATCTCGGTGATGAACGGCAGCGGCGGAACCGGCGGTTGCGGCGGTGGCTCGATGCCGAGAATATCTTCGAGCGTCAGCGGCTTGTTATCGAGCGCTGCGAACGAATCGGCGGCGGAGTACGGCGAGAGCGTGATTTCGCCCCGGCCCATGGCCGTTTGCATAATCTTGGCTTGATCAGGCGTCACGGCAAGCGTGACGACGGTCGGCGGCGTGGGGGCCGGTCCTCGATTTAACCGTCGAAGGTCCAAATCTCCCGTACCGTGGGCACCACTTGCCGC
>CAUJKE010000408.1 GCA_963205385.1 Planctomycetota bacterium
ACGGCGCCTGCTGCTGGCCGACGAGTTCCAGCACGTTGCCGCGCTCCGGCAATTTTACGCGAAAGATAACGGGGTCGTCGTGCCCCGTGACGAGAAACTCGCCGTCGCGCCAAATGCCACCGGAGAGGCTGTTGCGTCCCAATTGGGCGATCAACACTTGTGGATACGTCCAGCGCGCGACCTCCTTCCAATCGCCATCGAACTGGACGAGAAACGTCTCGGCATTGTTCACGCCATAACGGGCGAAGTTGCACCACCAGTGCTGATCGTGAAACACTGCCCAGGTAAGACTGCCGCCAAAGTTGCCGAAATCATGCGCCGGCATGAGCTTCATCGTCTCCAGGTCGAGCACCATCAACTGGCTCTGCTCCGGCGTGCGTGGGTAATTCGAGTGGGCGAGATACAACTGTCCGCCGTGGAGAAAACCGCTGTTGAGATGTTGCGCCTTGCCGGTGCTTTCGCCGACGCGCTCGCCAGACGCGCGATTGTACCTGGCGACTTTGTCATTGGTAATCGCATACACAAACTTCTCATCCGCCGCCGCGGCTTGATGCGCTTCCGGAGCGTCGAGCGTCGCCGTCGCTTGCCATGCCGGTGCTGGCGGCGAGGAAAGGAGCAATAGCAAGCTGATCAGCGCAGTGGTCATGGTTTCACTCCGAAGTCGTCGTTTCACTCGCGTGCGCCCACGCTGGCGGATCCGCCGTGAAGCGGAGTCGCTGGCCTGTCAGGGGATGCGTGAATGCCAGACGTTGCGCGAACAAACAGAGCGGTGGATCATCAAGCCCATGCGTTTGTGTCTCGCCGAGCAGTTGCCCCGGCAAATACGACTGTTCACCACAGATCGGCCAGCCGAGTTCCCAGAGGTGGACGCGGATCTGATTGGTGCGTCCGGTGAGCGGACGGACTTCGAGGAGCGATGTCCCATCGGCGTCACGCGCGAGAACACGAAACTCCGTCCGCGCCGCGAGTCCGTCCGCATCGCCGCTGCGCGCCCCTAATTCGCCGGCTGCAGCGCTGATCGGCTTATCGCCAACGAACTCGTCGAGCGGCGGATGTCCTTGCACGCGAGCCAGGTAGAACTTTTCCACTTCGCCGCGCTCGAACTGGGGTTGCAAGAGCCCAGCGAAGTGCCGCGTGCGGGCGAAGATGACGAGGCCGCTGGTGTTGGCGTCCAAGCGATGGGCTGGGCGGGGGCGCTGCGGACGATAGACCGCGTGCAGGAAGTATTGCAGCGTGTTGCGGTTGAATCGACCGCTGGGGTGCAGCGGCAATGGCGCCGGCTTGTTCAGCACGATGATCGCCTCGTCCTCGTACACAATGCGAATGTCCACATTCACATCCGGCTCGCGCGTTGCAGGGAGCAAATGCAAGTAACGTTCGCCTGCGCGGACGTGATGATCCGCGGCGATCGGTTGCTCGTTGGCGTCTAACATCCGGCCCGCGGCACAAATCGCTTTCCACTGCTCAGAAGGAACATGGCCAAAGATGCCGCAGAGCAATTCGAGGAGAGACTTCCTATCGTAAGCGGCGGGGACGTTGATCGGCCGCTGGTTGTCGTAAGGCTCGCTGCCGGGAAGTGGCGAAGTGACTTTGCGCAGTGCGTTTTCGCGCGCGGAGATTGCGCGCTTCATGTGCTCTTCATCGGTCGCATAACAATACGGACAGGACACGCCGGCGACAAAGCGCGCGTCGTGCTGATCCTCACTACTGAGCGGTGTTTGACAAGCGAAGCATTGATCGCTGTCGGTCTCGCTTAAATTTGGATCGAGGCCCACGCGCTGGTCGAAGACGAAGCACTCGCCACGGTAGTGCTCGCCGCCGCACTCTTCGAAATACTTGAGGATGCCCCCTTCGAGTTGATAGACATTCTCGAACCCGGCGCGTGCCATGAACGGCCCTGCCTTTTCGCAGCGGATGCCGCCGGTGCAGAACATGACCAGCGGCGTCTGCCTGGCGGATGGCGGCAGCTTCACAACCGCGTCTGGGAATTCACGAAAGTGGTCGATGCCGAGCGCGACGGCGTTCTCAAACGTCCCGAGTTTTACTTCGTAGTCGTTGCGAGTATCGAGCAGCGTGACGGGCCGCCCTTCGTCGAGCCACTGCTTCAACTCGGCAGCGGTGATCTTGGGCGACGGCTGTCGCGCTGGGTCGATCCCCTCGATGCCAAATGCGATGATTTCCTTTTTGATGCGGACGAGCATCCGCGTAAACGGCTGCCGCGCGCTGTGGCTCAACTTCGGCGTCAAGTCTTCGAGCCCCGGAACTCGCCGGAGTTCGGCCAACAAATGTTCGATTTCCACCTCGCCGCCAGCGACAAACAGATTGATCCCCTCCATACTGAGCAGGATCGTCCCTTTCAATTTCCACGCTTTGCAGTGCGCGAGCAGGCGTTCGCGCAGCGGTTTAAGATCGCTCAGCGGGGCGAATTTGTAGGCGGAGATGTTGGTGATTGGGAGAGACATAGGCGGCGCGTCGAGCGTAGAAATTGCCTTATCATCGCGAGTGATTACGCCGACCGAGCAGGTGACGGCAAGCAGAACGGAACTCAGGCGAGTTCAACGACGGACAGGCGCAAGATTGCGCCTGTCCAGTTACATCAGAGCTACGCAGCCTCGCGTTTACCAATCATCCGTCCGAAACGGCGAGGCTGGAATCCCTTCCTTGTTGTAAAGATTGGCGCCGGTTGGATTCATGGAATAGGCGTAACGCACGGCGACCGGTTCCTGGACTTCCGCGGATTTCACGACGACGTCGTTGCCGTCGATCGTCGCTTCGGCCCAGTGCCATTGCTTATCAGCCCCGGCGATGGCAAAGCGGGCGAGTTTGCCGTCTTTGACTTCCGTCGTGGGTTCAAGCCCTTCCTTCTTGCCGACGATCAAACCGCCTCCAACGTTGTCGAACGAAATGCGGATCGAGTTCCCTTCGACTTTATGGCTCTTATACAGCGGACCGCTGGGAACCAGGTCTTTCTTGCCATACGTTTGATTCAAAGCCCATTGGGCGAGCCGCCAGCCGACGTCCTGCTTGTTGCGCGGGTGGATGTCGCCAGCGTCGCCGATGTCAATGATCACCGCCATGCCGGTGTGCTTGATGTCGAGGGCTTTGCGCTGGGCCTCGCGGAGCTTCGCCCAGCCGTCGCCGCCTGCGGGATTGTCGTTGGGTTGTTGCCAGTTGGCGAGTTGCACCCAGTAGAAAGCCAACTCGGGGTTAAACAATTTGCGCCAACCATTGACCAGCGCTTGCGTCTTGTGATAGTACGACTCTCCTTCGCCCCCGTTGGATTCGCCTTGGTACCAAATGGCGCCGCGCATCGCGAACGGGGCGAGCGGATGGATCATGGCGTTGTAGATAGCCGACGGCGAGCCCCCTTCGACCTTGGTTTGCTCGTTATAGGCAGCGACCTGGTCCGCGATTTCCTTCAACTGGGGCACGCTTTGAAAACCGGCCGGCGAGCACCACGGTTCGATCCGCGTCCCGCCCCAGTTGGAACCGATAAGGCCGACCGGCACTTTTAGTTCGTCCTGCAGACGACGACCAAAGAAGTAACCCACGGCTGAGAATCCGCCGGCCGTTTGCGGCGAGCAAACCTGCCACTGACCGGGGCACGTATCTTTCGCCACGGGGGACGTGAGATGCCCAGGGACGTTGAACAGCCGAATTTGCGGATGATCGGCAGCGGCGACTTCTTGTTGACCGTTGAGCGATCCGCCGAGGGCCCACTCCATGTTGGATTGCCCCGAGCAGATCCAGACTTCGCCGATCAGCACATCTTTGAGTTCGATGGTGTTCTTGCCGCTGACTTTGAGCGTCACGCCGTCCGCATTCGCCTTTAGCGGATCGAGCTTGACTTGCCAGCGTCCGTCCTTATCCGCGGTGGCTTGCTTAGTTTGCTCGCCGAGCGTCACAGTGACTTCTTCCCCAGGCTCGGCCCAGCCCCAGACGGGGACCGGCAGTTCGCGTTGCAGCACCATCGAATCGCCAAAGATCGAGGCCAGCTTCACATCCGCCTGGGACGTGGTGACGAGGCAAGTCACCAGCAGGGCGACAGCCAAGGGAATTAAACGAAAGCGAGATGTCATGAAGGGTTCCTTGATGCAGGAGGAAAGGTGGGATCGCGAGACGTGAGTTGCAGAAAAGTCCCCAGAGCCGGGCACTTTGGTTTCCTATCATAGGCCATCAGCCGTACGATTGCGACAAGGCGCAAGAGCAGGCGGCGCGGCGCCTAGCGCTTCTTTTTTCCGCCCCGGCCGGCTTTGCCGTCCACGAGCAACGCCTGTTCCCACTCGGCGAGTTCCGCCTGCCACTGGGCGAGCGTTTTCGTGGGATAGGTCGCCGGCCAACCGCCGTGACGAAATTCGTCCGTCACCCCTTCGTCGTTCATTTCCTTCTGCCAACGCTGAATTTCGGCCAGCAACCGGGCCTTGGTTTTGGCGTGCGCGGGGTCGTCGGCCAAATTGTGGAGTTCGTGGGGATCCTCGTCGAGGTCATACAGTTCAAATTCCGGCTTCGTCGCGGCCATGAAGCGGGCTTGATCGGCGGTGAGCTTCCCTTGCATGTTAAGCACGTTCATCAACGCCAGCATTGGGTATTGTGCTTCTTTATATTCGTTGTATTGGCAATAAGCCCGCTCCGGCATCAAGTTGTGGATCAGCTTGTAGCGCTCGTCGCGGACGGCGCGCATGGCGTCGTGCGTGTCGTCCATTTTGTCGCGATTGAAATGAATGTACTCCCGCCGCGGCAGTGCATCGCCAAAGAGATACAGCCCTTGCAGTTCGTGCGCCGGTTTCTCGCCTGCAAGCTTGACAATCGTCTGGCAGATATCGAGCGACGAAACCAGTTCATTGGAAACCGTTCCCGCCCGAATATGCTTGGGCCACCGCACGATGAGCGGAATATGCACGCCGGCTTCGTAGAGAAACTGTTTGCCCCGAATATGGCAGCGGCCATGATCGCCGATGAAGAACACAATCGTGTTCTCGGCGAGTCCGTCGTCCTCCAACTGTTGGAGGAGTTTGCCAACCTGCCGATCGACGACTTGCACGGTTTCCAAGCCATTGGCCCAATCGCGCCGCGCCAGCGGCACATCCGGATAGTAAGGCGGCAGTTTGACTTTGTCCGCGTCGATCGGCCGCTCTGGATCGCGCATGAAACTGCGATGCGTCCCCGCCAAGGTGGCCTGGACGTAAAACGGTTGCCCTTGAGCGCGGTTCTTCCAATGGTTCCCTTGAAAGAGTGGTCGCTCGGTGGTGAAGTTGCAGTCGGTCTTCGCACTGATCATAGTGGCGGTGTAATAGCCAGCGTCTTGGAGCAGGTGCGGAATCGGCTGGATGCCGTACGGGAGCGGCTTTTTATTGCTCGTGCGATGTTGTTGCGCGCCGATGTAGTTCTGGTGAAAGCCGGTCATCATCGCAGAGCGCGAAGTAGAGCAGACCGGCGCGGTCGTGTAGGCGTGTTCGAAGCGAATCCCCTCGGACGCGAGCTTGTCGATATGGGGCGTTTGCACCAGCGGCGCGCCGTAGCACGACAGGTCCGTCGACCAATCCTCGATCATGATCCACAAAATGTTCGGTTTCTCGCCTTGCCACCTGCCGGCGACGTCCTGTTGGCTTGCTTCATCGGCGTGAACGCGCGAGACAGCGAGCACACTTAGCACGCAAACAATGAGGGCGAAGCCGAGGCGTGATCGCGGATTCATGGCCATGGTGGGTTGCTGACTTGGCGTGGAAAAATCAAGAACTCGAACTGAGCGAATTTTAGTTGACGCGCGGCGCGGTTTGCAAGTTACAAATGGGTGGTCCTGCTATTTACGACTTTTCTCGGAGTCGCACCAACGCGAGTGCGTCAATGTTCTGCCGCATTTGCACAGTGAGGTGTCGCAGTGAGGTGTCGGCATTGCTTAACGAACAGACGGCCTTTACACTGAAATGGAACGTGGAGCGGGGCCGTGCTGCGTGCCATAACCCGCAGCCCACAAACTGGCCGAAAGTGACTGTAGTCGAAACATCTCCACCGGCCATGACGCTGACGTTTGCAAACTCAATCTTCCAAGTGAAAACGCATGAACGACCAGGTTCATGCCCAACCAACCTGAAACAAATGCTGCGCTACGTACTCACGCTATTATTGCTCGCGTTGTTTGCCGGGACCGCCGCAGCGCAGATCGTCGACAAACAGAAACTGCTCGATAACCAGACCTTTTGGGATAACCGTGATTGGGATTGGTATCAGGCGAACATCCCGTTTCTGGACACGCCTGATGCCGACATCAACTCGACCTATTACTACCGCTGGGAAGTCGTCACGAAACATCTGACCTACGGCTCCCCCAAGAGCGGCTACTCCTACACCGAGTTCATTGATCGGCCGTTCTGGTCTGGCGCTTATGGCGCGATCAGTTGTCCGGCGGGGCACCAGCTTTATGAGGTTCGCTGGCTGCGCAATCCACGATACGCGCAGGACTACGCGCGCTACTGGTTCCGCACGCCGGGCGCTCAGCCGCGCAATTACAGCACCTGGCTGGCGGACGCCGTCTGGGCCGTGCAAATGGCGCAAGGGGACGAAGCGTTCGCGAAAGACTTGCTGGACGATTTGCAGCAAAACTTCGCCGCGTGGGAAGCGCGCAACTATGTGCCCGACGTCGGCCTGTTCTGGCAAACCGGGCACGACGACGGGATGGAGTTCAACATCAACAGTCGGCAGTCGAAGGATATCCTCCGCGGCGCCCCCGGCTACCGACCGTCGTTTAACGCCTATATGTATGCCGATGCAATGGCCATCGCCAAGATCGCGCGCCTCGCTGGCGACGAACAGACCGCCGCCACGTTTCAGGCGAGGGCCGACAAGCTCAAGCGGCTCGTTCAAGAAAAACTCTGGGATCCTCGGCGGCAGTTCTTTTTTCCGATGCTCAAGAACGATGAGGAAAAAGATGGCCACGTCAGCAAGGCGCTTACGCTCACCTACCAGACCGGCCAGTACGCAGGTAGCGAGCATGGCCGTGAGTTGATTGGCTACGTTCCCTGGCAATTCAACTTGCCGGATCAAGGTCAAGGCTTCGAAGCGGCGTGGAAGTTCTTGTTGGACCGTGATTATTTCGCCGCCGATTTTGGCCCGACCGTTACCGAGCGCCACGACCCGCAGTTCTTGGTGACGGACCATTGCTGCTGGTGGAGCGGCCAATCCTGGCCTTATGCCACCACGCAAACGCTGGTCGGCATGGCCAACTTGCTCAACAACTACGAGCAGCAAGTCGTGACGAAGGACGATTACTACCAGTTGCTCAGGACATATTCACTCACCCAGCGTAAGGCTGGAAGGCCTTACATCGCCGAAGCCGCCAACCCGGATACCGGTTCGTGGAAAGGCTACGACAACTACAACCATAGCGAGCACTATTTTCATTCAGGCTATTGCGACCTGGTGATCACCGGCCTGATGGGGCTGCGGCCGCGGGCCGACGATACGCTCGAAGTCAACCCGCTCGCGCCGCCGGCGTGGGACTACTTCGCGCTGGTGGACACACCCTACAAAGGCCGCTCTGTGTCTATCGTTTGGGATCGAACCGGCCAGCGCTATGGTCAAGGCGCCGGCCTGCGTTTAATCGTGGACGGTAAGACGATAGCGACGAGCGACAAGCTCCAGCGACTGACCGCAAAGCTGCCAAAATTAGAGCGCGAGGCCGAACCGGTTGAGCCGCCAGTTTTCAATTTCGCCGTGAACAACGATGGAGCCTTCTTCCCGCGAATGACGGCGTCGTTCAGCAGCGAGCGGACATCGCCGATGGCGGCGCAAGACGGCAATTACTGGTATCACATTTCACCGCCCAACCGCTGGACCACCGAAGGTTCCACTCACGCGAGCGACTGGCTCGCAGTGGATTTTGGAACACCGCGCGACATCCAGGAAGTGGTGCTGTACTTTCTCGATGACGGCGAGCAACTCGGGCCGCCGGCATCGCTAAAGCTCGAGTATCTCGTCGGCGAGGTTTGGGAACCGGTGCCCGACGTCCAAGCACATCCGGCAACTCCCGTCGGGCGGCGTGCGAATCACCTGCGATTCCAGCCGATCGCGGCGCAACAACTGCGCGTCACCATGACGCCTGCGGCCGGTTCAGCAATCGGCATCAGTGAATTCGCAGCCTGGGGCGCGCAAGGCGACGGTAGTCTCGATCCGCCGGCGCGCGCACCAAGTTTGGCCACCAACGCCAAGCATCAGGGATTTCCCCAAGTCAGCGCGTCGTACACCTCCCGCTTTGATCGGGTCGAGTCCGTCAACGACGGCGTCATCAACTATCGCCCAGTTCCCAATAATCGGTGGACGACCTACGAATCGACCAACCTCACGGACTGGCTGGAAATCGACTTCGGCGAGCCTCAAACTGTAGGCCGGATCGAACTGCACATCTATGACGACCGCGGCGGTGTGCAGGCGCCGGACAGTTACACCGTCGAATATCTCGACGGCGACGCTTGGAAGGAAGTTGCCGGCGTTAAGAAGTCGCCGGAAAAGCCCCAAGGGGGCGCGATGAACACCGCCACCTTCGAACCGCTCAAGTCGCGCAAGGTGCGCGTGGTGTTTACCCATGCCGGCCGATCTCGCACCGGGCTGACGGAAATTGAAGCATGGGACAAGTGACAGTATTCCCTATGATAAGGCGCCGCCTGGCGGATGACGCCTAGAAACGAACAGCGAGGACATTCGACATGCCCATCCATTTGCCCGCCCAGAATCGACGTCAATTTTTGTTGACCGCAGGCGCTGGATTGGCGGCCTGTTCGTCGGTCGCCTACGGGCGCGAAGTCGAGGGTGATTTGGTCTACTTGTTGAACGACACGCATATCGGCGAAAAACAGCCCCCCGATTCTCCCGTCCCCAGCCATCTTCGACGCGCCGTAGAAGAACTGGTGAAGCTGAAAGTCAAACCGACGTGTGTGTTGGTCAATGGAGATCTGGCGCTCAAAGACGGCCAGCCAGGCGACTATCGCCATTTCGCCAAACTTCTGGCTCCCCTGCACGAGGCTCAGCTAGACATCCACCTGACGCTCGGTAATCACGATAACCGTGAAGTATTCTACGACGTGCTGACCGAGCAGCGCCCGCAGGATCCGCCTGTCGAATCCCGCCACATTTCGCTGGTCCAGACGCGGTTCGCAAATTTCTTTCTGCTCGATTCGCTCCAGGAGACGATGGTCACGCCCGGCACGTTAGGCGAGGAGCAACGGGCCTGGCTGGCAAAAGCCCTCGACGCGCACGCGGCAAAACCTGCAATCGTCGTCGCGCATCACAATCCACGCCTGGGTGGCGATCCGTTGCACTTCCCAGGCGGTTTGCGCGACTCGCGGGAACTCTGGGAGATCCTCGCCGCGCGACAGCACGTGAAAGCGTACATCCACGGACACATCCACGACCGTACCTTTGCGGAGCACCAAGGCATTCACATCATCAATACGCCCGCCACTTCCTTCGTCGCGGATCCTAAACTGTCGACAACTGGCTGGACGACCGCCCGACTGACCGCCGGTGGCGTCACGCTCACCACCCGCACCACCGACCCCGAGCATCCCTGGCACGGTGAAATAAAGACGCTCCAGTGGCGTGCTTGAACCGGCCGCCAACAGAAACCAGCGAGCCAAAACAGGGGCATTCCAAAGTGTCGCCGTCGCACGAAGTCGTGCGAGGCGATTCGGCCGGCGGGAACTGTGCGCTCGCAGATCTCGCCGATATCTACAGAACACCGCAGCTAGGCCGTTGGAAGTGAGTTCTTCAGCACGGAGCGGTACCAGGGTTCGTTCCCTTCGACGACCAGCGCGTAGACCAGGCCGTCGCGCTGCCACAGGCCGACGCAGACGCCGCCGGTGGTGGATTGCGGCGTGGTGGGCGCGCGCGACGTGAGGTCGCTGGCGACGTTCGCCTGCATCACGACGAGGCGCATGTTGCGGCGTGTGTGAGACAGATCGTACACGACGGCTTGCCGATCGAGCGAAGTTGCCTGGCGACGCCAGCGCCAAGGCTGGGCAACGAGGGACGTATCGACTGGATGGGTGGCCAAGGGGGCGGCGCTAACATCGTCTTGCCACGCAACTTCCTGCGCGTCCGCGACGTCGCGCATTTCGGCGGCCAATTGTTGCAAACGCTCGGCGGTTAGTTCGGTCGGACGCTGGCCCCAATACCAGCCGCTGACGGCAATCAAGAGCGCCGCGGCGCTCCCCATCGCAATCGTCAACCAACGCCGGCGCGAGGGGGAAGGGAGCGGCGCGGCTTTCGTAACCGCAGGTTGGGGCGTCAACTCGCGTTGCACGGCGGCGTTAATGCGGTCCGCCAAACCATCGGGAATAGGAATCTCTTCCATCTCGCCGCAAATGGCCGCGTCCCATCCGTGCACACGCGCAAGGCGGGCGGCGATGGCTGGATCTTCCGCCGCTTGATGCAATGCGAGCGCCTCCGCGGCCGCAAGACCGCAGTCGTCATCACCACCCTGAGAAGGGCGGCTTGCTTCAATCCATTCCTGGAGACGGTCGGATTCCATTACATCACCTTCCTGGCTCGGATGCAGTACGTTTCAGCGGCTGAGAGGTCAACGGAGCTTGCGAAGCGCGACCAACCAGACGCACGCCACCACTTTCAGTCTCGCCCAAGAGCGACCGCAGTCGCTGCTTGCCGCGCGCGAGCCGACTCATCACAGTGCCGATCGGCATGTCGAGTCGCTCCGCGATTTCCTTATACGAACAGTGTTCAAAGTAAAACATCAGGACGACTATCTTGTACTCCGGCGGCAATTGGTCCAAGGCCAATTGCAACCGGTCGCCATCTAGCTCCGCCGGCGGCTCCGGAACTTCTGGGAAATGATCCAAGTTCAGTTCCAACGGTCCGGCGGGCGTCGGTTGTGGCTTGCGGCAACTTTTGAGGAAGCAACTCCGCAAAACGGCATACAGCCACGCCGAAACGTGTTCCGGTTCGCGAACCTGATCCAACTTGCGACAGGCGATCATGAACGTCTGCTGAACGAGATCCTCCGCGTCCGCCACTTTGCCGCTCAACCGATACGCATAGCGGTACAGCGGAGCATGATGGGCGGCGACTAGCTCCTCGATTGTGGGGCAATTGGGAGCCACATCACCTACCACGAGTGGGGGCACAGAGGGGGCTTCGTTCGGCATATTGGGCGCAGACGGACCATCTCGCCGCCGTTTTCCGGCCTCATCCATCTGTTGTGAACCCACAATTGCGTTCCTTATTCCGAGAATTTGCCAAGAATTCGCGGGATGCTATGTTTACCAGGCACGCCTAACTTCGCGGGATATTGGAAACCAACCATTTTCCATTAGACCGCCCCACCAACCGACGGTGCAAGCAACCGTCCGCAAAACCGACCCGAAATGTACCGCTACGGCACATGCCTCGGGTGAGTTATTCCAGCGCACGGACAAAAAATTGTCGCGGCGCGGGAATATCTTGCAGAGTTTCTGGATCGTGAGTTCTGTACGCTGGTGCGTCTAGCGTTAATCTGGATCGTTCATTTCACTGGAAGGGTATCAAGATGAAGAAGTTTTTCGCTCTGGCTGTGATGTTGGTCATGTGCACCGCTTTCGTAGGCTGCGAAACCAAGCCCGCCGCAAAGAAGGCCGACGCGCCGAAGACCGACGCGCCTGCCGTTGAAGGCAAGGCAGCCGAAGGCACGCCTCCGGCGACCGAAGGCGAAACCAAGTCGACGGAAGAAGGCAAGACCGAATAGTCTGCCCCCACCACTGGTCACAAAACCACACCGGGAAGGTTCTTACCAGAGCCTTCCCGTGTTTGCTTCTTGGGACTCATCGACGTTTGGGGCGCGGCACCTGGCTTCTGCCTTTGCGGCCCCGTTTGCCGCCGGTGGTTCCCTTGCCGATCTTTTCATGATCGGCTCGTTTCTCGCCGATGGACTCGCGCATGCGGGTGATACGGTCGCGTAAGAGGCCCGCTCGTTCGAATTCGAGCGCCTCGGCGGCAGCGAGCATTTCGGCTTCGAGTTCAGCGATATATTCCTTCGTGATGTATTCGCCTTCATCGCTCATGCCGGCCGCGGCGTTGGCTTGCCGATGCGCGGCGGCTTCGGCTTCGATACTGGAGCGGATGTTCTTCCTCACGGTCTCCGGCGTGATACCATGTTCGAGATTGTACGCCTCCTGAATCGCGCGGCGGCGGGAAGTCTCATCGATCGCGCGCTGCATGGAATTTGTCATGCGATCGGCGTAGAGAATGACTTTGGCGTTCACGTTCCGCGCGGCGCGGCCGATGGTTTGAATGAGCGACGTTTCGCTGCGCAAGAAACCTTCCTTGTCAGCATCCAGAATCGCCACGAGCGAAACTTCCGGCAGGTCGAGCCCCTCGCGCAACAGATTGACGCCGATGAGCGCTTCGAACAGGCCCTCGCGCAAGTCGCGGAGCAGTTCCACTCGCTCGAACGCATCCAGTTCGCTATGCAGCCATTTGCAAGCGACTCCTTGATCGCACAGATAAGCTGACAAGTCTTCCGCCAGGCGTTTGGTGAGCGCGGTGACGAGAACCCGCTCGCCGACGGCCGCGCGCTCGCGAATTTGCTCGAGCAAGTGCGGCACTTGCCCGCGCGCGGGGACGACTTCGATCACCGGGTCCAAGAGGCCTGTGGGACGAATGATCTGTTCGACGACTTCGCCGCCGGTCTTTTCCAGTTCGTAATCGTTCGGCGTGGCGGAGACAAAGACCGCCTTGTTGATCTTCCCCTCCCACTCTTCGAACTTCATGGGCCGATTATCGAGCGCGCTCGGCAGGCGAAAGCCGTGTTCGACGAGCGTCGTCTTGCGGCTCCGGTCGCCGGCATACATCGCGCGGATTTGCGGAACGGTAACGTGCGACTCGTCGATAAAAAGCAGAAAATCCTTGGGAAAATAATCGTAAAGCGTATCCGGCGCAGCCCCTGGTTCGCGGCCCGAAAGCGGCCGACTGTAGTTCTCGATGCCGGGGCAGTGGCCAACTTCCAGCAGCATCTCGATATCGAACCGCGTGCGGGCGTTGAGTCGTTGCGCTTCCAGCAGCTTGCCAGCGCCGCGGAGTTGTTCGAGGCGCTCTTCCAGCTCTTCCTTGATGGCCGCGACGGCGTCCGCGATGCGGCTTTCAGGCATTACGAAGTGTTTCGCAGGATAGATGAAGACCTGCTCTTGCGTGCAGATCGTTTCGCCACTGGTGGGATTGATGTAGGACAGTTGCTCGATCTCATCGCCCCAGAGTTCAATTCGCAAGGCGAATTCTTCGTAGCTCGGCCAGAGCTCGATGCAATCGCCGCGGACGCGGAACTTGCTCCGCGCGAAGCCGACGTCGTTGCGCTCGTATTGAATATCGACGAGCTTCATCAGCATCTCATCGCGATCGAGCGTTTCGCCGCGCCGCAGTGGGACCATCATGTCCTTGTAATCGGCCGGTGAACCTAACCCGTAGATGCTGGAGACGCTGGCGATGATCACGACGTCGCGGCGGCTTACCAAGGAACTCGTCGCGGCCAGGCGGAGACGGTCGATTTCGTCGTTGATGGACGAATCTTTCTCGATGTAGATATCGCGCTGCGGGATGTACGCTTCAGGCTGGTAGTAGTCGTAATAGCTGACGAAATAGTGGACGGCGTTGTGCGGAAAGAAGTCTTTGAACTCGCCGTAGAGTTGCGCTGCGAGCGTTTTGTTGTGCGAGATGACGAGCGTCGGCTTTTGGATGCGTTGAATGACGTTCGCCATGGTGAACGTCTTGCCGGACCCCGTCACTCCCAGCAGAACCTGATGCTTGCGGCCCGCCTCCATCCCCGCCACGAGCGCCTCAATGGCCGCCGGCTGATCGCCTGCGGGCTGGTAGGAGCTGACGAGTTGAAATTCCACGAGTGCGTTCCCTTTCCGAGCCCGACGCGCCAGCGAGGGCGTCATGCTAACGCGAAATAATGCGCTGCGCGCCAACCTTTAAGCATATACACCCGTGCAGCGGCGGAAAAGGTGGGAGCGGCGATGAGGACTTGCCAGCCGGCGTTCAGCGAAGTTGCGCGGGCTTGATGTCGCATTTTATCGGCCTGACCGCGGAGCGAAAACTCGAGTTGAAATCTTCACCCCCAGCGTCGTGGTGCGGCGCTTCTGGCGCACTGGCATTGTTTGCCGGAGAGAGCTAGGTCGGCGGACGTTGGCGCGTGAAGCAAGATCGATGGAACATGTCGCTTTGGAGGCGGAATTCGCTCGCTGACGCATTTGGGTTGGTTGAAAATCACATGGCTTGCGATAGAATCGCGGGGGTGTGACATTCTAATGGTCCCTCCTCGACATGGATGCTTCTAGCATGGCGGCGACGACTAAGGGGAAGAAGGCGGTTTCGTTTCGCGAACAACTCAGTCGGCTCACGTTTCATCAAGCGTCTCGACTGCTGGGGGACGACGGGAAGGAACTGCTCACCGCCGGCGCGCGGAAGTTTGAACTCGATCCTGAGCACGATGTTTATCTCGGCGGCGACTTGTACCGTGTCCGTGTGCCGGATCGCGCCGTTCCCGGAGGGAAGGCCATCGTCGTGCTGACGATGATCAGCGGCAAGTCGCACCGCCTGCACTTGCAGTGCGATCAGTGTGCGTGCGCGTGTGAACACGCCGGCGCGGCGCTCCATTTTCTGCTCGACGAGAAGACGTTTCTCGACTTGGCGGGTCCGCCGGATGAATCGGTGCCAATGGAATTATTGACGCGCGACGAGCTCCTCGCCCGCGCGCTTGAAGTTCGCCAACAGCGCGCGGCGGCCGAACGGATGACGCTCCGTTCCCTTGACCCGAGCGTGCCGTGGACCGATTACCTGCTCACGAGCCATCAATCGGGGCAGACGTACCGCTTGTCGATCCAAGGCGAGCAGCGGGGGCAGATGTACTGCTCTTGCGCTGACTTTCGCACCAACCGGTTGGGAACGTGCAAGCATTTGCTGTACGCCGTGGAGAACATTCGCAAGCGGTTCAAGAATGCCGAGTTAGCGAAGCCGTATGAACACCGGCAGATCGCCGTTTATCTCGATTATCGAGACCCGCTCGGATTGCGTTTCAACGCGCCGCGCGACCTGGATCCCCAGACCAGGAAGATCATCGGCGCGGCGACGCAAGAATCGCTGACCGACGTACAAGACGCGGTGCGGCGGATCAGCAAGTTGCAACGCGCAGGGCACGATCTGCTCGTCTACCCCGATGCGGAAGCATTCATCAACCGCGGCCTGATGCAGCAACAACTGCACGCGCTCACGAGCGAGATTCGTAAGAACCCCGCGAAGCATCCGCTGCGCACGAACTTGCTCAAGGCCAAGCTTCTCCCCTATCAACTCGACGGCATCGCGTTTGCCGTTGGCGCGGGGCGCGCGATCCTCGCGGACGACATGGGGCTGGGCAAGACGATTCAAGGGATCGGCGTCGCGGAGCTGCTCGCACAACAGGCGGATATTAAACGCGTGCTCGTCGTCTGTCCCGCGTCGCTCAAGAGCCAATGGCGGGAGGAGATTCTGCGCTTCAGCGACCGTAGCGTGCAACTCATTACCGGCCGCGGCGTGGAGCGGCAGGCCCAGTATGGCCGCGATGAGTTCTTCACGGTTTGCAATTATGAACAGGTCATGCGCGACCTGACGCACGTGGAAGCGACGCCGTGGGACTTGATCATTTTGGACGAAGGACAGCGGATCAAGAATTGGGAGTCGAAGACGTCGCAGGTGATTCGTTCGCTGCACAGCCCGTTCGCACTCGTGCTCAGCGGCACGCCGCTGGAGAATCGTTTGGACGAACTGTTCACGGTGGCGCGCTTCGTGGACGATCATCGTCTCGGTCCGGCGCACGAGTTCTTTCATCGGCATCGCATGGTGGACGACAATGGCAAGGTCATTGGCTACCAGCATTTGAACGAAGTCCGCGAGAAGCTGGCCCCCGTCTTGCTCCGCCGGACCCGCAAGCAGGTGCTGGAGGAATTGCCGGAGCGGACGACGTCGGTTGTGCGGATTGCGCCGGCGGAGGAGCAATTGGAGATGCACTGGGGGTTTACGCAGACCATCAGCCGCATCATCCGCAAGAAGTTTCTGACCGAGATGGACCTGTTGCAATTGCAAAAGGCCCTGCTGATGTGCCGCATGTGCGCGGATGGAACGTTTCTGATTGACAAGCAAGACCCCGGCTATAGCACCAAGCTCATCCGTCTGGCGGAACTGTTTGCGGAGTTGAGCGAGCAAGGGGATCGCAAGATTATCGTGTTCAGCGAATGGAAGCTGATGCACGACCGGATCGAGCGCGTGCTGAAGGAACAATGCCTCAACTTCGTGCGCCTCGATGGGAGCGTGCCGCAGAAGCATCGCCCCGCGATTGTCGACAAGTTTCAAAAAGACCCCGACTGCCCCATCATTCTCATGACCAACGCCGGCAGCACCGGGCTGAATCTGCAGACGGCCAACACGGTCGTCAACGTTGACTTGCCTTGGAATCCGGCCGTGCTGGAACAGCGGGTCGCGCGGGCGCATCGCATGGGGCAGAAAAATCCCGTGCATGTGTATCTGATGGTGACGGAAGAGACGCTCGAGGAGCGGCTGCTCGATACGCTGGCCATGAAGCAGGATTTGGCGCTCGCGGCGCTCGATATCGAATCGGACGTGAAGGAGGTCCAGTTGCATAGCGGGATGGAGGAGTTGCGTCGGCGGATGGAGCAACTGCTCGGCTCGCAACCGGATAAGCCGATCGATCATTCTCGCCGCGACGCGGTCGAAGCGGAAGCGAAAGCGCTGTTTGAAAAGCGCGAGCGAATTGGGGCCGCAGGGGGGCAGTTGGTGAGTTCGGCGCTGCAACTCGTCGGCGAGTTGTTGCAGCAGCAGGGACAGCCTGCGCCGGAGCCTGGTATGGCGGCGCGGTTGGAATCGAGTCTAGCCCAGTGCGTCGAGCGAACGGAAGACGGTCGCCCGGAACTGCGGTTGACGCTGCCAGACGACGCGGCCCTGAAGACCTTCGCCGCCACGCTGAGCCGGTTGTTAGTCCCCGGCCTGTGGGACTAAAGGTCGCAGGCACGCTCCCACGTGCCGGCCGCTACCGCTGCGAGCGGTTCGATGGTTGGCAACTCCTGCGGACGGCAGGCGAAGACTGCTTGCGACCATGGCGTGACGATTTTCCATGGAATAAGATAGGGGCAGCGAGTTCTGTCCTCTGTTCGTGGGAATCCGTCTGATGAAACGTCTGTCTTGGTTCGTGATTGGCTGCGCCCTCCTGGGCATGTTGTTTCCGCTGGTGGCTGCTGCGAAGCCGGCGCCGCCGAATATCGTCGTGTTCCTGGTCGATGACATGGGGGTGATGGATACGTCGCTGCCGTTCCTGACCGATGAGCACGGCCAGGCGAAGCGCTATCCGCTAAACGATTACTATCGCACGCCGAACATGGAGCGCCTGGCGAAGCGGGGCATTCGCTTCAATAACTTCTGCGCGATGAGCGTTTGCTCACCGTCGCGAATTTCGATCATGACCGGGCAAAACGCCGCCCGACATCACGCCACGAACTGGATTCACCCCGACCAGAACAACGCAGGCCCGCTTGGTCCGCCGGATTGGAACTGGCTGGGGCTGAAGAAGCAGAGCGTCACACTGCCGC
>CAUJKE010000409.1 GCA_963205385.1 Planctomycetota bacterium
CTATACTTCCGCTGTCAACGGCTCCCGGTGTCGCTAGGTCAATCGCAGGCCGACGGCTACAATGCGGCCTTCGCGTCGGCGGCGCGAACGTTTCGAACTCCAGGCTTCGCGCGCACCAGAGATCATGAACAGACCCCTCCCCGAACAACAGCTCATCATCACCGTCCAGCAACACATCCTGCATAAACAGAAAGAGCATTTCCCGACCGCGAGCGGCACGTTTTCCTGGCTCCTCTCCGGCATTACGCTGGCGACCAAAATGATCGAATCGAAGGTGCGCCGCGCGGGACTACTCGACGTGCTCGGCGCCGCAGGCGGCGCCGGTGACACCAACGTGCAGGGGGAAGTGCAACAAAAGCTCGACGTGTACGCCAATCGCGCGCTCTTGCACTGCTTAGGCGTGCGCGAAAGCGTGGCCGTTTTGGCCTCCGAAGAGAACGAACTGCCAACCTGCTTCAACCGTGGCGAGGCAGGCAAGTACATTGTCGTTTTCGATCCCCTCGATGGCTCGTCGAACATCGATGTGAACGTGAGCGTGGGAACCATCTTCTCCATCCTCGCTCGCCCGGAACAACACGACGTGGAAGACCCTTCCCGCGAAGCGCTGCAGCCCGGCTACAAGCAAGTCGCCGCCGGGTACGTGCTGTATGGGTCGTCCACCATGTTCGTCTACACCACCGGCCAAGGCGTTTATGGGTTCACGCTCGATCCGGCCGTGGGAGCGTATGTCCTCAGCCACGATAACATGCGCATGCCCGAACAAGGGAAGTACTATTCCGTCAACGAAGCGAATGCCGAAGGCTTCCCGCCTGGCTACCGCAACTATCTGCACCAACTTCGCACCGGCGAGCTAGGACGGGAATATTCGTCGCGCTACATTGGCTCGCTGGTCAGCGATTTTCACCGCACGCTGCTCAAAGGAGGCATCTTTCTCTATCCGCCGACGCCATCGCATCCCACCGGCAAACTGCGTTTGCTCTACGAAGCCAGCCCGATCGCCTTTATCGCCGAGCAGGCCGGCGGCGTGGCGACCGACGGGAAGCAGCGGGTGCTCGACATCGTGCCCACGAGCATCCATCAGCGCACGCCGCTGATGGTCGGCAGCCGGCACGAAATGGCCGCGCTGGCTAAATGCCTGGCAGAGTGACTTTCGCAGTTGCATGCAGCGGCACCGCGTGTGTCGCGTCGCCGGCGGGGGAACGGATTCATCATCGGGGCGAGCACGATGGGGTCGTGATGTTCGTGCGTCAACAATCCGCCATAGATGTCTCGGGGGCTCGTTTTCGTTTTGGATTACCGCCAAAGCGGCGCGGCCGTGGCATACGCCGCGGGGACGAAGATCAACAGCGGCAGCCAGGCGGCGAAGGCGGGGCTGAGAATATAATTGGCGCCCAGTGCATGGCACAGTATCACCACCACGAAAAACACCGCGACGAGTCCCACGGACATGCCGGCTGCAACGAAAATGTTCCGCTGATCGCGCGACAACACCAGGGGAATTCCGAGCATAAACAGCGTCAAATCCAAGCCAGGCTGCAAGATGCGGGCGTGTAGTTGCACGCGGGCATCGTTGCCTAGTTGTAAGCTGGGATTGCGCAAGGAAGCCATGATTTCGCGCGTGGACGCGAGTTGCCGCCACTGCGTGCCGCCTGCCAACTGTTCGAAGGAGACATCGCTGACCAAGAAGCACTGATCGGGCGCAAGCCAGGGGGCATCGCGCGGGCAAATGATGACGGTTTCTCCCTGCATCTCGATGGACGCTAATTCAGCCAGGTCTTGCGGCACATGCACCTGTTCGACCAAATACCCAGCCGGATGCACCGCGGTAGCGGGAAGGTTGACGGCTCTCGCCCCCAGGAGTTGATGGCCAAAGTCACCAAATGCACCCGAAGTAGGCAAGCGGAAGTTCGGGTTGAGAATGGCTCGTTCGACGGCGACGGTTTGTTGGCCGCCGAGGTACACATCGGTGTGGTAGTCGTAGGTGGGGCGCAGCGTCTTGGGCTGCGAGCCATCCCAATTTTGGGCGTTGCGGATCAGCTTCTCGCGGAATTGGGGAATCCAGCATTCGCGATTGATCACGCCCAACATGCTGACGGCGAGCGCCGCCCACACGAGCGGTTTGACGACGCGCCCCTTGGAGATGCCGGCCGCCATGATGGCGGTCAACTCGTTGGTGCGGATCAGGTTGGTGATGGCGAAGATTGCCGCCAACAGGACGACCATCGGCCCGATGTGGTCGAAGTATTGCAAGATTCGCGGGCCAAAGAAATCGACCAGCGTCCACCAGCCGGTGCTGGTCAGTTCTTCCAAATTCGAGAACAACTGCACGACAACGATCAAGCCTGACATGCTGGCGAACGTCACCACCAACATGCGGCAAAACATCGACAGGATGTAGCGGTCCAGGATGCCGGGCATGAAGTGTCCAGACGGAACAGAACAGTTTGCGGAGCAGCGTACCAAGGCGGTACGATACGGGGGGCGTTTGGGTGGCGTCAAGGCGAATCGGGATCCGTGGGCCAGCGCGATGAGTAGCGCGAGCACTAAGAATTGGCGGCGGCGCATGCGCGACGCATGGAGTCTGGGGTGCGAGCATGTTTGGGGGCTGATCTACCCCGCAACCTGCGCCGCTTGTCGGCGGGTCCAGGAATTGAACGTCCCGGCGGACCTATTATGCATGGAATGCCGTCAAGCCTTGTCCGAAAGATACGAAGCGGCGTGTCCCCGTTGCGCCATGCCGCTTGTCGAAATCGCAGGCCAACCGCTAGCATGTCAAGAATGCCAGCGGTGGCCGCATCGCTTTGCCTTCGCGCTGGCCGTGGGACGCTATGACGGGCTGTTGCGAAGTCTGGTGTTGCAGGCCAAGTCGCAGAGCGACGATGCAGTGGCGCTGGCGTTGGGGAACGAACTCGCCGGGCGAGTGAACGGTTGTGCCGAGTTGCGGGATTTTGACGCCGTTGTTGCGGTCCCCACTCCTGGGGGAAGGCGAATATGGCGGCGCGGGCATTTGGCCGATACGCTCGCCGAGACGGTGGCCAGACGGCTAGGTGTCCCCCAAATGACCGGCGCGCTCCGCTTTCGCCGGCGCGTGAAAATTCAGAGCACTTTGACCCCCGCTCAGCGCCGCCGGAATCTTCGGAGCGCCCTGAGCGCGACTGCGACCTACGATATGAGAGGCTCTCGGCTGCTGGTAATTGATGATGTACTCACAACCGGCGCGACCGCCGACGAAACGGCTCGGGCTCTGTTGGCAGCGGGCGCAAGCGAGATTGGCGTCGCGGTGCTGGCGCGCGGTGTGGGTCTCGATTAACCGCGAAAATTGGGCTACAACGCAAGAGAATGGAACGAAGCATCGTTTTGCATCGATAACCGCCGGATGAGCGACGCGCCCGTACCGAACTGCCTCCGATTCCCTGAAAGCGACCACCCACCGCGCGGGCTACTGTTCCGCGCTTTAACGAGTTCACTATGACCGCACGTGGAATTAAACCAACGCATCCCTTTCGCCGCGCGGTACTGCGCGGCCTGGCGATGGTGTTGCCTCCGCTACTCACCATTGTGGTGTTCGTGTGGGTCTGGAACGCGATCGAGTCAAACGTGCTGGTTCCGATGGAATCGCGCGCGTCCGAGGTTATCGTGTGGTCGATTTGGGATGCGAAGCCTGAGTTTCCGCCAGGGATTCCGCTCACAGATCAGTCGGTAAACTTCGAGCGTAATAATCGCCCGGCGGCGCTAGGTCAAATTTTCGACAATGACATTCCCCCGAATGTCAGACCGGCGGATGTCGTCGCGCGTGGCGGTAAGATCGTGAGCTTCGAGCAAGACGGGCAGATTTATCGCCAGGTGGCCGATGGCGCTTACGTACCGCAAACGGTCATCGAATACGTCGGTCGACATCCCTCCAATGCCAAGCTGACGACGGCCGAGGATTACTATCGGCGATATGTCAAACTGCGTTATTTGAATCGCTGGCTGGTGATTCCGATCTTTTTGTGCGTGTTCGTCCTGGTGCTTTATTTGCTCGGGAAGTTTTTGGCGGCCGGAGTGGGGCGCGTGTTGTGGAATTTGGGGGAGTCGATCGTCCATCGGCTGCCGATCATTCGCAACGTTTACTCCTCGGTGAAACAAGTCACCGACTTCTTATTCACCGAACAGGCGTTGTCCTTCACGCGCGTCGTGGCGGTTGAATATCCGCGCAAGGGAATTTGGACGCTCGCGTTCGTCACCGGCGAAGGCATGTGGGACATCCGGCAGGCCGCCGGCGAAACGACCCTCACGGTGCTGATTCCCACCAGCCCGATGCCTGCCACTGGCTTCACGATGACGGTGAAAAAGAGCGAGACCGTTGAACTGGATATCACAATCGATCAAGCGATTCAATTCATCGTCAGTTGCGGCGTCGTCGTTCCGCCTCAGCAGGTGTCCGGGAATCGAGTCAATCAAGAGATGGCCGCGAAAATCGCCCACCATGAAGCGCTAGCGGCCAACGCGGAAGAGTAGTACGCTACGAGTTTTCCACGAGAGCTTCCGTGCGGCACGTGCGGATGCTGATGCTTGAATCACGACCTCTCGAACGCGAGTCTCATGTCTGATCGTCCCCGTTTGCGTTTAGGAACTCGCGGCAGTCCGCTCGCGCGCTGGCAGGCGGAACATGTGGCCGCGCTGCTCGCGGCGCTCGCTGTCGATGTCGAACTGATCCCGATCACGACGCAAGGAGATGTCACCACCGGCCCTCTGGGTGCAGTTGGGGGACAAGGCTTGTTCACCAAGGAGATTCAACGCGCGCTGCTCGATGACCGCATCGACCTCGCGGTGCATAGCCTGAAGGATCTCCCTACGGACGCGGTGGCGGGGCTCGCACTGACCGCCGTGCCCGAGCGCGAAAGCCCCGGCGATGTGCTGGTTTGCAACACGGCAAGCTCGCTGCAAGACTTGCCTCCCCGTTCGCGGATCGGCACCGGCAGCACGCGCCGCAAATCGCAACTACTATTTGCCCGTCCCGATCTCGAAGTCCACGACATCCGCGGCAATCTCGATACGCGACTCCGCAAGCTCGACGCTGGCGACTACGATGCCATCGTGCTGGCCGAAGCTGGTCTGCGGCGCTTGCAACTGGCGGCGCGCATCACACAAATCTTGCCGAAATCGCTGATGCTTCCAGCCGTAGGCCAGGGAGCGCTCGGCATCGAGACGCGCGCCGATGACGCTGTCACCTGCGCGCTGGTGGCGCCGCTCAACGATGGGCCGACGCGCGCCGCAGCGCTGGCCGAACGCGCTATGCTGCGCGCCTTACGTGGTGGTTGTATGGCGCCGGTTGGCGCATGGGGACGCGTGGAGGAGGGTGAACTCAAACTCGCAGGGGTCGTGCTGAGTGCCAACGGCCAGCAGCGGATCGCCGCCGCAGGCGTTGCTTCGCCGCAAGCAGCCGAAGCACTGGGCGTGCAAGTCGCGGAAGCACTCCTGGAGCAAGGCGCGGCGGAACTCATCGCGGCCAGTCGCATCGCGCCGCCGGACGCACCATAGCTTGAATCGACATGCCGCTCCGCGCGCCGCGAGGTGGCGACTCAGCGACTGACTAACTCACCGAGCTTCGGCCACGCGCTGTTGCAGAGCTTTCATCAACACCGGGGCAACATCCGACCCGCAGCTATTGATCTCGCCGTATTGTCCGCGGGCTTTGCCGTAAGCGTACGGCGCGGCGTTGTCCCATTGTCGCTTGGGAATGATGTAGCCAATCTCGTCGTTCGCCAGGCCGATCAGGAGCCACTTCTCGGTCGCGAGGATTTGCGTGACGTGCGGCTCGAGCGGCGCCGTGGGAAAGTCGACGCCGGGTTCCGCTTGCTTGGGAAATTTGCCATACACCAGTTCAGGATAAATCTCGCCGGGAATCGCCGCGAGTGCCAGCTCGCCAAGCTTGAGGTAGCCGACTTCCGTCAGCACGGCCATTTGCTCGCTGGCGTTTTCTAGCGTGAACGGCTTGCCAATTTGCTCCGCGTCGCCGGTCCAGGTGCAAGCGGGACGCTGGACAACGCCGGTGACATGCGCGGCGCGATAGTACGGATTAGAAACGGGCAGCGCGATCGGCTTGGCCGAAACGACAAACGGCGTGAGCGTGATGGGCGCAGCGGCAGCGAGAGCCTGATCGGCCAGGTCCGCAACCTTTTCGCCGTAGACCCGCGTGTATTCAAAATCCCCTTCGTGAAGTTGTTCTCCTTGGGCGTTTTCGATGCCATCATCCGGCGGCGCCATCAAGCCGCCAACCGCGCCGGTGACGTAAGTGACGGGGCACTTGTGCCTGGCTTTGAGCTTGCTTACGGTCGCGGCGACAAAGTCGGCGGTGAGCGCTTTGTTCCGCGAGCCCATCGCTTCCGGATGACAATTCCATTGCACCACGATGCCGAGGAGTTCGTCTTGGGGATTTATGAACTTGAGCACGCGCAGCACGCCATCACGCACGTCCGGCAAGCGACTATCGCCCAGCAAGGCTTCATCGGTCGCCGTTCCATACGACGCTTGGGCCGGCGCGAGTTGCTTCTCCGCGGCGCGAATGGCGGCGACAGTTTGCTTCACGACGAGTTCGAGATAAGCATCGTCAACGCCACGGCTCGCAAGCGACGCACCCCACAGGCCAACGACATCCGGCGCTTCGTGATTGTGCGTACTGCTGACCAGCACATACTTGAAGTCGGCCAGTTCATCCCGAATCTTCTGCACCGTGGGATATTGCAGGCCGACCAGGTCCGCGCAGGCAATCGCAATCTTCTGCTCGCCGTCGCTCAAGACCGTCGCCCGCACCATCAACGGATCATGCACTTCGTTGGCCTGCCGCCCCGGTCCATAGCCGGCCATCCAGACCGGATGTTGCGGATCGTCAACTTTGGGAGTGATGTCCGCGTCCGCCAGGCCGACTTGGAGTTCGGCTGC
>CAUJKE010000410.1 GCA_963205385.1 Planctomycetota bacterium
GTCCTCAACCGACAGCCAAAGCGATGCGATTCGGCTGATGCAGGAACGGAATATCCGCCGGGTGCCGCTAGTGGACGAAGGCCGCATCGTCGGCATTGTGACGCTGGATGACCTGCTCTTGGACGAAGCAGCGCCGCTCGATCAACTAGCGGCGGTCGTTGAAGCGCAGCTCGGCGCCGGAGGCCCGACCGGTTCTCTGCACTCGTCGGTCACGCGACGCAGCGCGGCCCGCGCTCAATCGACCTACGGCCGCATGTTGAATCAAGTGTGGGCGGATGCGGACTTGGAGACCTCCGAGCGGGCGGCGACGGCGATCGAAGTCGTCGTCGGTGCGATCGTGCAACGCCTCACGCCCGGCGAGGCCAAGGATCTCATTTCTCAGCTTCCGTCGCTGCTGCAACCGACCCTGTGGGCATTGCCGCCGGGGCCGAATAAGGCGATTACGCGGCAGTCGATTGAGACGGAACTGCAAACGCAATTGGGCACGGATCAGCCTCATGCGTGGCAGATCATGGCCGTTGTGGGCAACATCGTCGCACAATCCGTCAGTCCTGGTCAGATCGAGGACGTGCAAGGCCAACTTCCGGAAGAATTGCGCGACATCTTTGCGAGCCGCGAAGAGCTGGAAACTTCGACGGCCTGAGCCGCAGTTACCGTTTGTTAGCCCGACCGAATCTGCATCATCTCCTGAAACATATGTTTCAGGAGATTTGTCAATGACGAACACAACAGACTGGATTGCTACCGGGTCAACTCACAGCGGCGCGTTGACGCGGGGGAATTCAGTTGTCATGATTTGACGATGACGTTGGCTGCGGCGTCTGTCGTTTGCCGACGGACAGACTGGTGGCCGATCTTCATGATGTTCCGCGCGTTCCCAAGGAGAATCGTCATGTTTCGCTCAATCCAAGTTCCCTGGGATGGATCGGCGTATGCTGAACACGCGCTGCCGCTGGCAGTGAGCCTTGCACGACGCGATGGAGCGGCCCTGCAGATTGTGCGTGTCTACGAACCGATGATGGCTGCGTATTCCCATGCGCCGGAAACCTTTGAGGAAACCCTCGATCGGGAGTTGCTCGCGGACATACGCAAAAATCTCGAGGCAACCGTCGCGAGCCTTGTGGAAACGACCGGCTATAGCCTGAACTTTGCGTTGCTGGAGGGCCCGGTTGCGGAAACGCTCGCCATGCACGCCGCCACAAGCGGCGCGGACTTGCTCGTCATGACCACGCAAGCGCGCGGCCCCATCGCACGAATGTGGTTTGGCAGCGTGTCCGACGCGCTCGTGCGGCAAACGTCGACGCCAATTCTGTTCACGCGTCCGCAGGATGTGGCGGTCGATTTCACGCAGCCGCCGCCGGTGCAGCACGTGTTGATCCCGCTGGACGGATCGACACTTGCGGAGCAAGCTTTGGCGCCTGCGCTGTCTCTCGGCGGCGCCGAGCAAGGCGAATTCACGCTGCTGCGTGTCATTCCCGCGATCTTGCCGGCCGCATATGATCCGATCGGCGGGCGCGGTAGCGGCGTCCATCTCTCGTGGCATCAACAGCTTCACGAATGGAAAGCCCGACTCGAAATCGAAGCGCTCGCTTACCTCGAGCAGCTCGCCGCGCGAATGCGGGCGAGATCGTTAAACGTGCGGACGCAGCTTGTGGCGCATGAACTCCCCGCGAACGCAATTCTGGAGACTGCCCAAAGCCTCGGCGCCGACGTTATCGCATTGACGACGCGCGGCCATGGCGGTCTCAAACGCTTGTTTCTCGGGAGCGTGGCCGACAAAGTAATTCGCGGCGCGGACATCCCGGTATTGATCTGCCCGCCGGATACGGAGTCAGGTTGGGAAGGATGAGGACAGCCATTGACGAGAGTTCACAATGCCGCGTGGCGCTTGCCCTGACAGGGCAACTCGTCTTAACGCCCGAGCGTCCAGGCTGGCGGGTCGCTCGCGGGAAAGGAGTCCTCCGACGCTACTTGCACAACGTCCGCCGCGGCAGGCGTGATTCCTTCCGAACCAGGCCGATGTCTGTCGATCGGCTGATGCTCCCGCCAGATGCGCTCCAGTTCTCTGTTTGTGTCGCGGCTTAGTCTTGCGCCGTCGATCGCGCGCCACTCAGAGTCCTGGCCGTAAAACGCGACCGACTTCTCTCGCTCTCCCAGCCAACGCCAAAGGCTCGATGGCGTGCTACGAAGCCTCATGATGTAGTCCCCGGTATCAGTGCCTGCGTTTTCCAGCGATAGGAATTCATAGTCCATGATGTGTACCTCCTAAACAACATGGTTTTGCGGATGTCTCTTACTCTCAGAGGTGCAATTGGTGTGCCACAGCTCGGCCGACTCGATTCGCGACCGCGCGCGCCGGAGGTGAGCACGACGTTGTCAGTGTCACCGTCGGTGGACAGTTGCATCACGAATTGTTCAGAAAATGGCCATGCAGCCACTTCTCCTGAACTCCGGCACAGAGTTTGCAATAAGGTAAGTCATCGCCTTGAGCGCCACGAAAAATGAGTGACCAAAGAGCAGGTGGTAATGTCCGTCTACACATATTTCACAACCGAACAATACGAAGGCGTTTCCGTACTGACGTGGAACGCATCGGCGGTTGGGACATTGTTAAACGGTGAATTGGGAGTGGAGCTAAAGGCATTCGTAATGACCGCCAAACCACGATGCGTGGTGGTAAGCTTTGCGCAGCTAACGCGATGCCCGACATCGCTTCTTAACGGTTTAATCGTATTGCACAAGCAACTAGATGCGCGCGGCGGTCGCCTGGTGCTCTGTGACGTGAGCGGGAAGCTGCGCGAGCAGTTCGACCAACTCGCGCCGGAGGTTATGCTCGAAATTCATGATACGCTCGCGGAAGCAACCGCGGCGTGCCAGGAAGACGCGGCGCGTGAATCGTCCTAAGCCAGACGCGGCCACGCTTACATCGACGATTGCGGTATTAACAGGTCGGCGAGGACGAGGGCGAAGAGGAACCCGCACATGTCGTTGACGGCCGCGAGCACGGGGCCCGCCGCGAGTGCGGGATCGAGTCGCCACCGTTTGAGCAGCAGCGGCACGATGCCGCCCAAGCACGCTGCCACCGAGATATTCAACGCGATCGCCATTCCCACGACGGCGCTCAAACGAATATCCCGTTTCCAAAGCCACGCGATGGCAGCCACGAGCAGCGCCAGCAGCAGGCCATTCGTTAAGCCGACAATCAATTCCTTGCCGACAACCCACAACGTTTCGTGCGGACGGACCAGTTCCAACGACAGTTCGCGAATGCTGACGGCCAAGGCCTGGTTGCCGGAGTTGCCGCCCATGCCGGAAATCACGGGCAAGAACACCGCCAGCGCGATGACGTCCAAGAGCGTCTCTTGATACAACCCGATCACGCTCGCCGCAGCGAAGCTCAACACGAGACTTACCAGCAGCCAGGGCGCGCGGCGCAGGACGCGGTCCCCCCAGTTCATGCTGCGATACTCGTCGCCGCCTAGAACGCCGCTGACGAGCAGCAGCCGACGGTCGGCTTGTTCGGCAAGCGCTTCTTCAACGTCGGCCCGCAAGACGACCCCGAGCAAGCGATTCGCGGCGTCGACCACCGGCACGCCCAAGTAAGGATGCCGATCAAAGGCGTGCGTCAACTCGTTCAGCGGCATCTCCGCAGGCACGCGGACGGGATCCGGCGTCATGGCCTGGTGCAGTGAATCCTGATCGTCCAACAAGAGGAGATCGCGCAGCCGCAAGACTCCCACCAGGCGACGGTCGCCGTCGACGATGTAGGCGTATTGCAACTGCCAGCGCGAATATTTACTGGCGTTGGCGCGCAAGGCGTTGATGACGTCCGCCACGCACGCGCGATCGGAGTACGCCAGGAATTCGGTAACCATGAAGCCGCCTGCAGTATTCGGGCTGTGCCGCCCTAGCTGCGTCGCACGCTGGGCAGTGACTGGCGAAAGCGCAGCCAGCAAGGCGTCGGCATCTGGCAGGAGCGCCAGCAGATCTGCTTGTTGATTGCTCCGGAAGCACTCGAAGATGGCGGCCGCGAGCTCGACGGGGAGTTCCGACAGCACCTCGGCCGCTTGCGAATCCGCAAGCTCGTTCAGCAGTTGCGCGGCGTCTTCCGCAGGCAAAATTGTGAATAGGCTTGCGCGCTCGGCGTCGTCCAAACGCATCAACAACCGCGCCCCCTCGCTGGGAGTCGAGGCGCGCAGTAACGCCTGAAGTTGCTCCTGTTGCTGATCGGCTAAAAGCTCTCGCAGACGTCCCAGGTTGAGTTGCGGAGCGTGGGACATATTTGAAGTCTCGTGGGTAAAAATAGAGCGCCCGGTCGTTTTGCCGGGCGCTGGTCGCGTTGCGGGTCAATATTAGCAATCAGAGATTCACGACGGGTACTCACGCCTCGCTGGCATCGGGCGTCAGTTCGAAGCGCCGTTGGTTGTGATACCGCCGACGAACACGGCGCCGGCGCTCATGCCAGCGTCGCCGCAGGACGTGACGCGCCCGCAGGCTTGCCTGATGGAGCGCGGTACGGATCGTGTCGCCGTGGACTTCCACAACAATCAGCCCCACAACTTGCCCAGCGACGGACAACCGGCAAAGGTACCCGTCATCCTCTCCCTGCGCGGAGCGAGTCGCCGCCATGTTAATCGTCACATGGTTCAGGCGATGCGCCTCGCGCTGAAACACGCGCCGGACCAACAACTCGGCGTTGCGCCGCAAACGAGCACTCAAACGAACACGTTGTGCGCGAATGGAAACTCGCATGTCATTCTCCTGTGGTTAACGATCTTTCTCAACACGAAATTCTTGTCAACACGATGCATCAGAGAGCGCGTCTTGCTCCGGCAGCGCTTGCTGCCCAGAGTCTGGTCGCACCACTTTGGTGATTTCCAGTCGCGTCGCGCCCGAGGGCACATTCCACTCGACGACGTCGCCCACGCGGTAACCGAGCAGCGCGGTGCCGATTGGCGCCAGCACCGAGATGCGATCCCGCACGACGTCCGCCTCAAAAGGCTGCACGAGGGTGTAGTGCTCTTCTTCGTCGGATCCTACTTCTCGAAAGTAGACGGTGGAATACATCGTCACCACATCCGCAGGAACCTTGCCGGGCGCGACAATCGTCGCCCGCGCTAACTCGATGTCGAGAGCGGTGAGATGTTCCGGCGCCACGCGGTGATCGAGCCGCGCTGAATCGAGTAACAGGCGGAGGCGAGCGTGATCGACAGACGAAACGATAATACTTGGCTTTTGCATGATATTGGTCCAACCACAAAAAAGGAAAAGAGAAGCCGAAAGACGAGCCTTCGCCGCGCTACACTTACTACCGAAACTCGCAGATATTGGCTCGCAATTTTGAATCAGGATTCAGGCGCCGGTCGGCGTGTTGATCAAGCCGCCTGGCAAATAGCCAGACGGCCAACTACACGCTTGCCGCCTGAAATCCTAAGAAGACGCACGCGCGTCCTAGCGCCGAACCGTTCGAATCACCAGGGATTTCAGAGTGGGTGGAAATTCGAACTGAGACGGCGAAAGATATCGGCCGTACTCAGGACGCCAACCAACTTTCCCCTGGCGTTGACGACATAGACACGCCGCGACCGATTCTCGACAAACCACTCAATCACCCGGTGACTGCGCGTGCGCGCGAATGCACAGGTGACATTGGGATTGACGATCTCACTGACCGGCGCCAGGTCGAACCGGCCACGCGACAACTCGCGCGGTGCGGATCTGGCGGAAAACTCCATCCAAGCGGCGCAGGCAGCGACGTTCACGACGCCGAGCAGGTGACCTTCGTCATCGACCACAGGCGCTTCCTCAAGTTGCTGCCGCGACAACTCCGTGGCGGCTTTCGCAATCGGGAAGTCCTTGTGAAACGAGAAGGGACCGCGCGTCATCAAGTCGCCCACAGTCGATGAAGGGAGCGTCAACGGACGTGCCGCGATTGAAACTGCTGACATGATCATTGAACACCCTCCGTTGAAATTGCCCAACCCGTTTGACGTTCGTGGCTGCCACGAACATGCAATCATTGTAATGCATTTGGCGTGCCGGTTCGCCTACAGGCTCCGTGACGCTAGATTCGCGTCAAAAAGTCTGCGATTTGGCTCGTTAGTACCGTGTCCGCTCTGGTTGCGTCAAGCCACTTCGCGCGACTCGACGTTTTGTTCGCGCACCAGGCACGGCGCCGGGGATCCGCTGTCATGGTCAGGG
The DNA here is from genome assembly GCA_963205385.1 of Planctomycetota bacterium. Taxonomy (GTDB): domain Bacteria; phylum Planctomycetota; class Planctomycetia; order Pirellulales; family Pirellulaceae; genus JAEZGD01. The sequence continues at coordinate 6,202 of CAUJKE010000410.1, forward strand.
AGGAGGCAGGGTATTACCCAGGCCCCCATCAACGTCATGGCGAACGCCGTGTGTAAGACGACGAACCAGCCGAAACCTCCCGCGAATGCTCCAGACAATACCGCCAGTCCTAGACCCATACCGACTCCGAGCAGCATACCGCCGCTGCAACCGCCGATGATCGCCTTGACGTTGATTGACTTGTCGTGCGTGTTGTTCATGTCTGTCCTGGTAGTTCGGTCGAGTAAGTTAAACATTGGCGAGCGACACTTCAAAAGCTCCGGCTACGTTGGTAGCCGACAAGCGCTCGTGTGCCCTTTGCGCGAACCGCGATTGTCGAGCACTAGCAATAGTTGCAAATAGAGTGCCAAGATTGTCTCGCAGCGCAATTCGCGATCTCGCCAGGTTTGTAGCCCCTGGCGGGCCGCGCGGGGGACGAGACCGTCAACGCCGGGCGACACTGTCGCCGGTTTTTGGCGATCGGAAGCGGATTACCGGCAGGCTGCGGCTTCTCAGCGAGGGTTTCAGGCTATTTTCTCGGCTCGGCATAAACATTGCTTCTACGCTCCGCCATGGCACTCTGCCACGATTCACCAGTTTGGGAGCAAAGCCGATGA
>CAUJKE010000411.1 GCA_963205385.1 Planctomycetota bacterium
GGCAACACCGGCGATGACGAATCAGAACTGAAGAGATCGGCATGACTCTCAAGATTGATAGGTCCTGACACTAGAGCTCTAGCGCTCGGACCCACAACGGTTTGGATGTGATCCTATGCTCGCCACGATCCCTCTACCGAACTCCCGTGTTGATCAGGGTGTCGAGGCACGTGCCGTGGAGGTGACGAGCCTTGCCGGCATCGAGGCGTTGCGGCCCCTTTGGGGCGCTTTCAAAGTGTCCGACATCGATTCAGACATCGACTATTTCACGGCGGTGGTCGCTAGTGCTGACCTTGGCGCAAGGCCTTACGTATCACATATCCGGCTGGAGGACGGGCATGACCTGCTCGTCGTCGCACGAATTCAACAGATAAGCCTGCCGTTGCGGGTGGGTTACAGTGTCCTCGGTCACGTCAAGCTGCTCGCTCTGATTGTATCATTCGACGGCATATTGGGAAGTCGGGGCCGCGCCGATGAGGATGTCGCCTTTGCTCATCTGCAAAGCGCGCTCTCGAAAGGTGAGGCGGACATTGTCATTATGCGCAACATCGACGTTGCTTCGGACAGATATTCCGCGGGTGTCTCGTCCACGCTCAGGCTTCTGCGTGGCTTCAGCCCACCACCTTCACGGCGTTGGGTCGCAGATATTCCAGGCTCGTTTGATGAGTTCCTTTCCGGTCGCTCATCTAAAACGCGCAATACGTTGCGCCGCCACGACAAGGCGTTGCGTGCTCACTACGAAGGTAAGATCGAGCTACGCCGTTTTGACCAGTGGCATCAGATGGATGAAATGTGTGAAGCGATGCGCATGGTTGGATCTCGATCTTACCAGCAAGGACTGGGCGTCGCCTTTTCCGGTTCGCCGCTTCAGATGGCCTTGATCAGCCTTGGTCTGAAGAAAGGCTGGGCCCGCACATGGGTGCTGTATCTGGAAGGTCGACCGGTGTCGTTCTGGACAGGAATGGCTTACGGAAGCACCTTCTACATAGGAACACCTGGTTTTGATCCGGAGTTCTCAAAGCAATCGGTCGGTCGCTTCACGATGCTGAGAATGCTTGAGGATTTGTGTGCCGATCCTGCCATCTCCCTGCTTGATTTTGGCCAGGGCGAAGCAGAATACAAGTCCGCCTTCGGTCGCTGTGCCCGGCGTGAACGGGAGTTGTTGTTGATCGCGCCCAAGGCCGGCGCCTTGCTGAGGATGGCAGCCTATTCATCGCTGGCTGCGCTTAATGATCAAGGGCGCAGGCTCGTCGGCCATCTGGGTTGGACACGCTCGCTAAGGTCGATGTGGCGCAATAGGAAGGCGGGAGCGTCGTCGGCGGACCGAACCGACCTCACCTGAGCGCGTTCAGGTAGGGGGAGACAGCTTCCGCTCGAGGACGCATGGGGCTGTCTTGCGCAGACGGAAGTGGCGGCTTGATCAATACATTGCCCGAGAGGATAGGCTTCTGGTCGTAGAGCGCGAAGCTGCCCCAGTGGCCACCGCCAATCCGATTGTCAGTAATGCGAATTGAAGCGTCATCGACAGGCCCGCCACCCTTTCTGCCGTCGACATAGAGCGTATATCCACCACCGATCAGCAGATTGTTGTCGACAACGATATTTGACAGCCCACTGAAGGTGTTCCCCATGATGATTGCGGCAGTCTGCTCGTGTTCGTTGATTACGGTGTTGTGAACGATCGAGACGTCATTCGCTCCGTTGATCTGTATGCCGTCGAAATGAGGGTCCTCATCGGTCGCCGCCAGGCTATGAATGAAATTGTCCTTTATGACGGATGGCCCCCATATGGTCATGCCGTTTTCTACGCCGTGAATATTGCTTCGCAGAATAGTTCCGTGCCCATAGAATCCGTTGTCGGTGGTGCTTTGGCCGTCGATCTCGCAGTCCATCAACGTGAAGCCGGGAGCATTGTCGACGATCATTACCGCGTGCCACGGCGTTCCGGAGATAATCCTGGAGTTCTTTACCGTAACGTTGCTCGCTTCGATCACAACATTTCCGATGACCTCTAACCCTTCGACAACCTGGTTGTCCGTTGTGATGTGCAGCGTGCCTTCATAGCGGGTCAGGACGGCCGATGCCGGTACGCCTGTGTTGGATTTATCAGGGTAGCGTTCTTCGCCCGCAAGAGTTGTGGTTGTCGTCCAGAGGAACAGGAGCGGCAAGACAAGCGCAAAAAGCACCTGCACCAGATTGGGCCATTTTTGATTGGCGTAGGGACGAACGTCGCTTGGCAAGGCTTTTGATATACCGTTACAGCTTTTTGCAAAGTTCGTTAGCGTCTAGGCTTTGCAGGCAACGGTCAATTTGAGCGATCAGCCACACGAATAATCCGATGGGATGAAGCGGGGCGTATCTGCCTTCGCCGCGGATCAATTCCGGCAAGGATATATGCGCAGATAGTCAGCGGAAGGCTGACTTCCGCGGAGATTGGCGTGTGGTAGGTTCGGCTGACGTTTGGGTTGGCGACCTGTTTGGCGTTGAGCGACTACGCGGCGAGGTCGGAGCATACGATGGAAAGGACTGCAATCGGCGCACCTGGAAAGTCGCGAACACCGCGCCGCGCAAGATCAAGAGGAACACGATCGAGCCCCGTCGCTCACCAACGATTGGCGTGGCCGGTGCGATTGCTACTTATCTCGCTCTTTATACCCTGGACTTGGCACCTGGGCCCGCTCGCCCTTTCAATGCACCGCACTGTGCTGCTGATCATGGTGGTGCCTTGTCTCGTAGCCTGGATTTCAGGCAAGGCGGGTCGAATTC
>CAUJKE010000412.1 GCA_963205385.1 Planctomycetota bacterium
GAGCCCGCTGGGGTCGCGGGGGGGACGAAGGGGGGCGGGGATTGCGCGGAGGGGCTAATAATCGCCGTTATTGGTGGGGGCATGGCGGTAGCGTGTGAGGTCAGAAACATCGGTATTCAGGGCCGTGCTTGAGCGCGGGTAACGTGGCTCGCAGGGGGCATCTTCGGTGAGGCTCGGCGAATCGCTCAGGAATGATCCGCCTTAACTGCCGCTTGGCTTGCGAACGCGAATCATCGTCACGAATCTATAATTAGAGCGTAGATAGAAATAAAGTATTGACAAACTGCGTCCGAGATAGTATGCTTTCGTCCAGTGCTGCGTGTGTGCTTTAGCCCATCTCTGCGCGAGCGGCGGCGCGATGTCGCGTGGCGTCCGCACCCGCTGGTTCCCGCGCTCGAGGCAGCGGGACGAACTACCCCGTCTGTATTTTGCATTTTTGGATTTTGAATTTTGGATTTCCTTGGAATTTGGTGCTTCGGATTTGGGATTTCACCCCCCCTCACCGCCCGCCCCTTGAACCGACCGCGCCAACCAACCAAGATGAGTTTTCGACTTTCCATGTGACTTACCGTAGGCTGTTTATATGTCTTTATTCTGGGTGGGGCGAATTGTCGCCGTGCGCACGCTGCTGATTCTCGGGGCGATAGTGGCGCTTGCGCCGCTGGCGTTTGGCGCGGAGGCTGTTGTCGCGGTTGGCGCAGGGGGCTATCGCACTTCGCCGACCAAGTTCTGCAAGCCGCTTCCCGCCAAGATTTACAAGACGAGTGATCTTGAGGGGCCGATGCTCACCAACCAGTGGTGGAGCTCGCTCGTGTGGCAACCGCATTCGCAGAACATGTTCCCGCACCCGCTCGCCGTGCGCTGCACTCCGCAAGGCTTGAATGTCGAATACCCCGGCCAGCATATTCACGGCAACGAGACGGGCATCTTTGGGACGAGTGCGAAAGATGGCGACTTGACGCTGGGGCTTTCCGGCGTGGATGCGTTTCCGGATGCTCGCTGTGGCGGCTATTCCGACTGGTTCGTGACGTCGGTCTTCGCTGCGGGTGACGCGGAAATGCGCGCAAGCTTTGGGCATGGTAGCCCGTTTGTGTTTGCGACCTACCACGGCGGCGACCCGGTCGTGAGCTTCAGCCGCCCGCCGCAGGTTTGGTCTGGCGATGCGACCAGTGCGGTGCTCGGCGTGACGGTCAATGGCCGCCACTACGGGCTCTTTGGCGCTACCGGTTCAACTTGGAACGGGCTGGATGGCCTCCGCTTCACCAATCGGGCTGATGGCCAACCTTACTTTTCGCTCGCGCTGCTGCCGGACGATCAACCTCAAACACTCAAGCTGTTTACACGGTATGCTTATAACCACGTTACCGATACTCGCCTGGAATTCCAGGTCGCGGATGGCCAGGTGACAAGCAGCTATCGGTACACGACGAAGCCGTATGAAGGGGACGAAACCGGTACGCTCTTCGCGCTCTATCCGCATCAATGGAAGTATGCGACGAGCAAGTTGAGCGATTTGACCTATGGCTCCGTGCGCGGGCTAATGAAACTCGGCGCCGGTGATGCCTTCACCGCGGCGATTCCCGTGCAAGGATTCCTGCCGATGTTGCCGGCCCAGGGGATTGGGGACCGCGAGCGCTTGCTTGGCTACCTCAAGGCGGAAGCGGCCGCGCCGCCGCCGGGGTTTGCAGATACCTATTTTGAAGGCAAGTATCTCGGCCGCCTGGTGACGCTCAGCGGCATTGCCGAAGTTGCGGACGCGCCTGAGTTGCAACAGCAATTCGTCACCGAATTGAAGCGTCGCCTGGAAGCCTGGTTCACCGCGACGGCCGATAAAGAGGAGCCGGTGTTCTATTACGATTCAGCTTGGGGAACGCTGATTGGCAGCAAGCCGTCGTTTGGCAGCGATAACCCGCTCAACGATCATCACTTTCACTACGGCTATTTCATTCGGGGCGCGGCGGAAGTCGCGCGGCTCGATCCGAAGTGGGCGAAAGAGTGGGGGCCGATGGTGAATCTCGTAATTCGCGATATTGCCTCACCGGACCGTGCCGATAAGCAGTTCCCCTACTTGCGCTGCTTCGACAAGTACGCCGGTCACTCGTGGGCCTCCGGCGACGCGAACTTCGCCGATGGCAATAATCAGGAGTCGTCGTCGGAATCGATGAACGCCTGGTATGGCGTAGCGCTCTGGGGCGAGGCGACCGGCGACTTCGCGCTGCGCGATCTCGGCGTGTCGCTCTTCAACACGGAGCGGACCGCCGTGGAGGAATATTGGTTCGATGTCTCCGGCACGAACTATCCGCAGGACTTTCCGCAGGTGGCGCTCGGTATGGTCTGGGGAGGAAAAGGGGCGTTTGGCACCTGGTTTTCTGGCGACATCGATTGCATTCACGGCATCAACTGGCTCCCCTTCACGCCGGCCTCGATCTACATGGGGCGGCATCCCGACTATGTGCAGAAGAACCACGACCGCATCGTCGCAAAGCGCCCAGGGGGGCGCGATTACAATAACGGTTGGGGGGATCTCGTGGTGATGTTTGGGGCGCTCCACGATCCGGCTTCCGCGTTGAAGTACATCAACGCGAAACCGAATTGCAAAGTCGAAGCCGGCAACACGCGGGCCTTCATGTACCACTGGATCACCACGCTCGACACGTTTGGCCGCAATGATACCGGCGTGACGGCTGACTATCCGTTTCACATGGTGTTGCAGAAAGACGGCACACGCATGTATGCGATTTACAACTTCCGGGATGAGCCGCTGAGAGTTACGTTCTCAGATGGGATGGTGCTCAAGTCCACCCAGCGTGGGTTGGAAGTCGTGACGAAGTATTGAACGCAGTGGCGTTGATTAAGGGGCGCCCGGGCTACCAGCTCACCAACTCGCTCACCATCCGCACAAGGCGGATGGAGTCGTGATCGTTTGATCGGCGTGAAAATCGGACACTTATTGATCGATCGCCCCTAACGTGCGGCGCAAGCACGTGCAGTGCCGTGAAGGCGTGCGCGGTCGGCTTGTGCGGCGGGAGTTCACTTCACTTCCTGAATTTCCACGGTCAAGCTTCCGACATTATCCGCCCACTCGCCTTCAAACTCGTTGATCTTCAACCACAACGTGCCGCTGCGGTTGGGCGTGATTTCGCGACTCAGTCCGAGCGGTTGGGGCTTGATCAGCGGGGTGAGGGCTTCCGGCTCGGCATCGTTGCGGACGGCGCCGACGAGCATGCCCAGCGGCAGGCCGCGATGGTAACGCACGGTGACGCCGCCAGGCTCGCACCACCAGGTTTTGGGCGATGTCCCCAGTTCATAGCGGCCCGCCGCCATGATGCGATACGTCTTGCCAGCTTCCAGCAATACGCCGCTCGATTGCCACGCATGCGCGGCGGAAATTGTTGCTTGCGCGCCGGTGGCGGGGAGCGCCGCGGCCGGTTTGACCTCGAGTGCATTGGCGGCGACATCATAACCATACTCACAATTTCCAATGAGCAGTTGCCACTCGGTTTGCATCGTGGGGACGTCGTCCTTAAGCGCCGTCAGGAACCTGGTCGAGAATTCCACCGAGTTCGTTTTGACGTCGCTCGTCAGGTTGCGAAACGCTTGTTGATAGCGCGGGTGCGTATCGAAGAAGTACGCCGCCGCCCAGCTCCAAGCGTAGGCTTCGCTGAGGCGGTGCGCGTCCGGCGGGAGCTTGAGCACGTCGTGAATCAAGAGCGCGCGATTGGCGTCGTACGCGTCGCGAATGAGTTTGATCCTTCCCCACTGGGGCACTTCGTCCTTGGACTGCGGCATGTAGCGCGTCGTGAGCTTGCCGTCGGCCCAACGATGCGTGCCGAACAGTTCGGCCATCCCTTCGCAATACCAAGGCGGCCCCGCGCCTGCGAGCCAGTGATACATGGCCGCGTGCGTTCCTTCGTGGAGCATCAAGTGGCGGCGATAGTACGCGCTTGGTTGTTCAAACAACCAGAACTCGTGCGCTCGCTGAAAGCCGTGGGAAAACTCCGGCAAGTCGTCGGGATAGAGTCCCGCTGTGCGGAACTTCTCCTTATCGACAATCAGATAACCCCAGATCATCCAGTCGTCGCTCTTGCTAGGAGCAACATGAAAATACTCCGCCCACTGCGGCACGGCGAGGTCGAACACCTGCGGCAGTTCGTCCACGTCCGGCGCCGCGGGGAGATCGGTATAGAGCGTGAGATGCTGGCCTCGCAACTTGCGAATCCCGCTCGCCTTCACGCGCTCTTCGTCGATGGTCGGCGGGGGCGCCGCGGTATAGAAGTTGAGATCTTCCTGCCCCGGCGGCGTCTGCAACAAGTCGCCCAAGTTCGGCGGCGAGTCGGACGCACCGCGCGGGGCTGGACTCGGTGCTGGACTCGGTGTTACGCGAGTGGGAGTCAGTTTTTCTTCCGGCTCAGTCGGAGACACTTTTTTCCGCGACGTTGGCGAAGCCGATTGCGCCACGGAATTATCGTCGGCGCGGGGTGGTTGTAGCGACTGTTGCGGTGCTGCGGTGTTCGCTCCGCCGCATCCGAGCGCGGCGCTCAACACGAGTGCGGCGAGCCAACGCGAACCGCTGGGCCGATGAATGATCGCTAGCATGGAATCCTACTCTGGGTTTTGTGGCGGGCGAAATCCCCTGACCGCTCGCATCGGGCGCGTCCAACTCCTTATATTCTAGTCTTGCTTGTTGTGAACTGTCGCCACGGACCCCATTTCCTCTCCGCCATGACCACTTCGCCTGAGCTTGAGAAACGACCTTCCCTGGCGTTGTGGGGGACCGCGCATTTGGCGTGGGGCGTGGCGCTGTTCGTGGGCCTGGTGTACGTTGCGCAGCACCTGCCGCTCTCCGCGTCGCCGCACCTGGAACGCCTGAGCATGGCGACTTATCTCGTGGGCTTGGGATATCTCGCGCTGGTAGGCTGGCGGCATGTTGACCGGGGCTGGCAACTGCGGCGGCCGGAAATTCACGCGACGCGCCCCTGGCTGCTCGAACCGGCCGCCCATCTGCTCGTCGCCCTCAGTGCGCTGACGGTGTTCTTTCGTGAAGCGTCGTCGCGGCTCTTGGCCACCGGCCTGGACCGCCTGGCGATCGCGCTGATCGTGGCTAGCGCCGGGTCACTGGTTCTCTGGTTCGGCCTGGCGCTTGCGAACCTGCGCGACCACTCCGCCGACTCGTCACCCCCGGTCGATCCCCCCACGCCGCTCCGCCACCTCGGTCTCCTCTTAGCCGCGATTTTACTCTCGGGGCTGGTGAACTGGTTGGAGTTATCGAGGTGGTGAGTGGAACCGGCGCTAACGACGAACTATCCCTCCTGCTTCGTACTGTCGGTGGCAGGTGCAGGCGGATCGGATTCGTCAGACTTCTGGTCCTCCGCCTTCTGATCATCGCTCTGGCCCTTCTCCGCCTTCGCATCATCCGGCTTCACATCCTCCGGCTTCACATCCTCCGCGGGTTCCTCCGACGTCTTCTTGTCGTCGCTCGGCTCCTCGGTGGTCTTTTTCTCGCCGCTGGCTTCCTCTTCCACTGGGTCGTCCGGCGTGCCTGGGGGGAGTTCGCTGGGGACGACGGGCGGTTTGGGGCTGTCTTCTAGCACGTCTTCATCCGAATGGGCGACACCGACGAGGTAGAGGTTACCCTTGGAGTCTTTTTTGTAATAGACTTCGATGAAACGAGTCAGCAGTGGGAAACCGCGATGGTAGGTGAAGCGTTCGGAGGTGAAATGTCCGGCGTCTTTAAGCCCGCCGGAGTTAAAGCCCATCGCTTCGGCGATTTCTTTCGGACCGGTCGCGCCGTCTTGATCGGCGGCTTCCGCGGAGCGTTTGGTTTCCGCTTCCACGAGCGCCATGATCTCCTGGTACTTCGCCTCGTGTTGCGGAAAAACGTAGAACCTGTCGTACGCCAGCCAGAACAGCATGTACGCCAGAACGCAAAGCAGGATCACGAGGACAGGAGAAACGGTTTTCGGACGCGCGCTGGACGGCGGAGGAGCTGGTTGTTGCGAAGTGGAAGACATGCGAAACCCTTTAGCACAATCGCGAGCGGGATTTGGCCACCGCGAACGGGACGAGAGAAGGACGGTAGGGGCGCCGGACGAACGTCTGGCTGCGGGTCAGTTTAATCGCATCCGGCATGTCAATCCAGAGGCGCGAGGGGCGAAAGTGGCCGGTCTTGGCGGCTTCACGTCGGGACGCCGACGGGCTGGGGGGACTCACGCGCCGGCGCATCAAGGAGGTAAATCCTTGCGCAGGCTACGGCTGGCGATCGCGCATGCCGCCAAGAGCGCCACGACCGGCATCACCGGGGCGCGCATCCGCAAATTACTGAAATACACCGCATGGATGGCTGTGAGCGAGACGCACAGCAACAGTCCCCACAGCCAGGGCGGGCGAACGAGCCGGCCGCCAAGGCGTATGGCGCCAGCGAGCGCTGCCAGATAGACGCCGAGATACCACGCCCCCACGGCGTAACGGGCGAGTGCTCGGTAGGTCGATTCCGAACTCGCCGTGCGCTGCGGCAGAGGACTCCAGAAGTAACCGATCCGCACCAGCGAGGAACCGACGAACAGCGCGGGATTCTGCCGGATCGCATTGATAGCCAGCGTTTTGTAGCGCCGGTCCTGCTCGAGTTCCCAACCCGGCCGATTGCCGATGAACTGCGCAGGGGGCTCGTCACGGCGATACGGAAGCTGAGCCGTATCGACTTCCCAGGCGGCGGCGTGGGGCGACGAAAGATAATCATAAAACGCAGCGTTGTTCGCCAACCAGAGCGTGTAGCCCCCATGCGTCGTCGTGAGGATTGGTCGCCCGAACACGCGCTGATTGCGCGCGCCCCACGGCGCTAACACGAGCAACGCCCCCACGGCGATCAGGGCCGGCGTCGTCCATCGTCGCGACCCGGCCGCGGTGTTGAATCCCAACGCGAACACGCAGATCAACCCCAGCCACGGCAAGAATGTCGGTCGGCATAAGGACGCGATCCCCAGCGCGACGCCGCTCGCAAGCGCCAGCGCGTGGGAAGCTCGCCACGAAGTTGCGGCGCTGAGCCGGGTCAATAACAAGAAACAAACAACGGCCAAAAACGTCGCCAGCGTTTCTGTCATCACGAGCGTGGATTGATGCAGCAGGATCGGATCCAGCGCGACCAGCAGCCCTGCGACAAACGCCGGGCGGCGCGAATCGCTCCCCTCCCACCAGCGAAGCCCAAGGTGGTAAACGCCGGCGACCGTGGCCAGACCGAGCACGAAATGCAACGCGGCGATGCCTGCGAGCGAGACTTTATTCCCTCGTGCGAGCCAGGTCAGCAGCCACGGATAGAGCGGCGGGCGATATGCGGTCGGCGTGGCGTGTTGCAGGCGGACTTCCGCTTGGTCCAACGGGACATCGAGCGTCATGACCCCGGTCGCGAGCCAGCCTTGGGCGATCTGTCGATAGGCGTCCGGATCGGCTTGCAGCCGCGCGTGCGTAGCGACAATCGTCCCCCCGCGCACGCAGGCCGAAATCACCAGCAGTACGACCCACGGCCACCAACGGCCGCTTGAAATTCGACTTGCCTCGCTGTGCATTGGGGGTTGCCTTTTATGGAGAGGGCGTCATTGTATCATGCGGACCCATGACCACGCGCTTCATCCATTTCTTGATTGCCTGGCGTTGGCCGCTGCTACTGGGCGCGGTGGTGCTGGCGGTTTGCGCGTTTCGCACGTCGCAACAGTTGTCGTTTGATCGCTCGATCGAGAACATGTTCGCCCCGAGCGACCCGCTGCTCGGCCCGTTTCGCAAGCTCAAGCGCACGTTCGGCGGCAACGAGGTCGTGCTGGCCGTGTACGACGATCCCGCGTTGCTCGCCCCGGATGGCGCCGGCCTCGTGCGGTTGGGAAAGATCAGCGAGACGCTCAAACAAACGCCCGGCGTGCGCGACGTGTTGAGTCTGGCCGAAGTCAACGCGACGCTCGAACACCTCAGTGGCGCGAATCGTTTTTTGCCGCTAGGAGCTTGGCGCGGACCGGCGATCCTCAATCCCGACAGCGACCTGGCCCGCGCGTATCGCGAGTTGTTCGTCGGCTACACGCATGGCAGCAATGGCCGCACCGCGAGCGTCGCCGTGATGCTCATTCCCAGCGATGAGACCGACGTGCCGCGGCAACAAACCATCGACGCGCTCCGTGAGAAAATCGAACACCTTCCCGACGGCCTCGCGCCGGGGATGCTCGCCGGCGAGCCGGTCATGGTGAGTGACGGCTTTCGCTATCTCGAAGCCGATGGCCGGCGCCTGGCGTGGACCTCGACGCTGCTCCTGGCCATGGTGATTCTCGTTTGCTTTCGCAGCGTGCGGTGGGTTCTGATTCCGCTTGCCGTCGTGCAATGGTCGCTGGTCGTGACGCAAGCCGCGCTTGTGTGGAGCGGGATGAAACTGAGCATGGTCAGCTCGATGCTCACCGCGATCGTCACCGTCGTCGGCGTCGCGACCGTAGTGCATATTATCGTACGGATGCGCGAACCAGCGCTGCCTGACGGTGAGGAGCAAGCGGCCGACCAGTCGCAGGCGAGTCGGGTGCGCGCCGCGCTCGCCGCCGCTGGCGTCTTGCTGCTCGCGCCGATTGTCTGGTCCTGCCTCACGGACGCAGTCGGCTTTGGCTCCTTGTTAAGCGCGCGCGTGGGGCCGGTGAGGGACTTTGGCCTGATGACGGCGCTGGGGGCGGTGATGGTGCTCATCGCCGTGGCGACGCTCGTCCCCGGACTTGCACTGCTAGGGAAGTTCGACGCTCGCCCGCACCGCGCTTGGGGTGAAGATCGCATGGATCGCGGGCTGGCGCAAATGGTCACGTGGGTCGAACATCATCCGCGGCCGCTGATTGTCGGAATTGTGATCGGCACGGTGCTGGCAGTCATCGGCAGCCTGCGCACGGAGGTCGAAACCGATTTCACCAAGAATTTTCGCGCGTCGAGCCCCGTCGTGCGCTCGTACACGTACATCGAAGAGCATCTCGGCGGCGCCGGCGTGTGGGATGTGATCTTGCCGGCGCCAAAAACGCTCACCCGCGACTACCTGGCGCAAGTGCTCAAGCTGGAAGACCAATTGCGCGCGCTCCGCTTTCCCGGCGCGCCACACGACGCGGCGCCAGCGCTCACCAAAGTCATCAGCCTGGCCGATGCCGATCTAGCTTCACAGGCCAGCTTTGCCCTGCGACTCTTGCCGCCTAAACAGCGCGCCCAAGGGATGCACGCGATCATGCCGGCCTTCACCGCCGCGCTGCGCAGCACCACGCCGGACGCGGAGGGAAAGTATTACCTGCGGATCATGCTCCGCGCCCGCGAACGCGAACCGGCCGCGCGGAAGAAATGGCTGATTGGCGAAGTGACGCGCCTCTCGCAGGCCGCGTTTCCGCCGGGCGATAACGGACCGGGAGCGGAAGTGACCGGCTTTTATGTGCTCCTGACCAACCTCATCGATAGCCTCCTCGCCGATCAATGGCGAACCTTTGGCCTGGCTGCGCTTGGCATTGGCCTGATGCTAATTATTGCGCTGGGCGATGTCCGGCTGGCGCTCATCGCCCTCGTTCCGAACGCCTTGCCGATCTTCTTCACGCTCGGCCTGATGGGCTGGCTGAGCCTGCTCAATCCGGCGCTGAAGCTGAACATGGGAGCGGCGATGATTGCGGCGGTTTCGATGGGGCTGTCGGTCGATAGTTCGATCCATTACTTGCTGTCGTATCAACGGGCCCGGCGACAAGGTTTCGAGGTGCTTCCCGCACTGCATGTGGCGCAGCAAGGCGTAGGCCGCGCGCTCGTGTTCTCCACGCTCGCGCTGATCGTCGGCTTCAGCGTGCTTGCGCTCAGCGAGTTCATTCCGACGGTCTATTTCGGCGTCCTCGTCAGCCTGGCCATGCTGGGCGGCCTGCTGGGCAATTTGCTCGTGCTGCCGCTCTTGGTGCGCCTCGCGGCGCGCTAGGTGATGGCCCGGCTTCAGAGCACCTTCGCCCAGAACTCATGCTGCGGCGCGTCGTTGCGAAAGCCGGCCCGCTGATAGAGCCGCTGGGCCACATTGTCGACGCGGACTTCCAGCGTGATTTTGCAGCACCCCAACTCGCGGGCGTCCGCTTCCGCGGCGGCGAGCAGCGCCTGGCCGATGCCGCGGCCACGATAGCCGGGGCGGACGGCCACATCGTGCAGGTTAAGCAGCGGTCGGGCGCGAAAGGTTGAAAACGCGAGAAACGCGACAATCACCCCGACTGGGGTGTCGTCTTCGTAGGCCAGCCACGCACGGCAGTGCGGGATTTCGGCCAATCGCGCGGCAAGTTGCGCGCGGACCTCGGTGGCCAGCGGCGCGCCCCTCCCCATTTCATCTTGTGCGTACAGATCCAACAGCAATACGAGATCCTCCCGCTGCCGCTGGTTGCCAAAATCCACCCGCACTACCTGCACCGCCATGCTGCACCTCGAGGAGGAGTCAAACCTTACGCGAATTCCGCGAGGCGTGATTATATCTGATATAATCCCCGTCGTCGGAGTCGATGCCAGTAGCAACCGATCGTCGACAATCAAGCCTTGAGACGCCCTATGAACGCTCAAAAAATCATCTTCGCCACCGATTTCTCGCCAGGTTCTCAAACCACGCTCGCCGTGGCCTCCTCGCTGGCCAAGTCGACGGGGGCTGAACTGCTCATCGTGCATTGCACCGTGCCGCCTGCGGTGTATGGCGGGGCGGAGATGGTGACGCATTTGGGGGAGATGGATGAGAAGCTGTCGCGCGAGCGACTCGCGGCGATCACGCCACACGATCCAGCGGTCCGTGTCCGTCGCGAACTGCTCCACGGCGACCCCGCGAAGGAGGTCGTCGATTTGGCCCGGCGCGAAAAAGCGGATCTGATCGTCGTCGGCAGTCATGGCCGCACCGGTTTGGAACGCCTCCTGATGGGCAGCGTCGCCGAGTCGATCGTCCGCCGGGCGAGCTGTCCGGTGCTGACGATCAAGCCGCAGAAGGTGGTCGGCTCGCCCCCGGCGAAACAACCGAAATAGCGCCTCAACGCAGCGCGCGAATTCACTGAACGCGCGTTTACTGCTGGGGGCCGCCTGCGGTACAATGCCCGCATGAGTCTCGAACTGTTTCATCCGCTCGTCCAGCGCTGGTTCTTGTCGCGGTTCCGCGCGCCTACCCAGTCGCAAGCCGATGGTTGGCCGAAAATTGCGGCCGGAGAGAATGTCCTCATCGCCGCCCCGACCGGCAGCGGCAAGACGCTCTCGGCGTTCATGGTCTGCATCGACCGCCTGGTGCGGCAGTGGCTTGGTGGCGAACTCCCGGAAGGGATTCAGGTCATCTACGTCTCGCCGCTAAAGGCGCTCAGCAATGATATTCAGCGCAACCTGCAAACGCCGCTCGCGGAGATGGCGGAACTAGCGGCCGCGGACGGGCTGGGCCAACTCCCAATTCGCGCCTTGGTCCGCACCGGCGACACGCCGACTTCCGCACGAGCGGCGATGCTGCGCCGCCCGCCGCAGATTCTGGTCACGACGCCGGAATCGCTGTATCTCTTGCTCACGTCCCCCAAAAGCCGCTTGATGCTCCGCACGGCGCAGACGGTGATTGTCGACGAAATCCACGCCCTCGCGCGCGACAAGCGCGGCTCGCATTTGGCGCTCACGCTCGCGCGGCTCGACCATTTGTGCGAAACTCCGCCGGTGCGGATCGGTCTCTCCGCAACGCAGAAGCCGATGGAAGAGATCGCCGCGTTTCTAGTCGGAATGCGCGG
>CAUJKE010000413.1 GCA_963205385.1 Planctomycetota bacterium
TTGTTGCAGGCGATCACCGCCTTGTTGGAGCGGATAGGGCGTGGCGACGTTGCGACGGCCAAATGGCGAATCGACATAGATCAGCAGGAAGAAATCGCCGCTGATATTGTCGGGCAGGCGGACATTGGCGGTGGCGGTGTACGACGCATCGGGCGCGAGCGTTCCTTGGCGTTGGTATTCGCCGATCAATAGATCGTAGGTATCGAGGTATTGATCGGTCGAAATGTACACCCGATCGATCCAGCGATCGACGCGCGTGGCGCGCGTCCCTTGATTTTGAGTGACCCATTGGACGTCGAGATATCCGCCGGAGACAGCAGTCGCGGGAACTTGCAGCGAAACGACCTTGAGATCGGGTTCACGATAGGTAACGGCGATGGGGGCGGAAGACGCGCCGTTGTTTAACTTGTCGCTCCCCTCCCACACGCGGGTGCGGAATGTCGTCGGCCAACTAGGGAATGATCCCACGCCTGTGCCGGACAATACGGCAGCGCCGCGATAGATGGAGATATCGGTGAATACATGGATATAGCGATTGCCTGCAATGCCGGTGGGCAGCGTGATCGAGGCGGAACCGGTATACGATTGCCCCGGTTGCAGGATCGTATCCGACTGCGTGCGACTGCCGACGAGCGTGGCGCGATCTGGAATGTAGATCGGATCGGGTGAGACAAAGAAGTAGTCCGTCCAGTACGCAGTGCCAGACCACACCGCCCCGGCGCCTGAGTTAGTAACGGTATAGTCAAAATCAACGGTTTCGCCAGAGAAAGCGGTGGGTGGAACTTGAATGGAGGTCACGCGCAAGTCAGCCGGCTGATTCGTGACCGTGCTGAACATCGCGGCGCTATTGTTGTTCGTGAACGGACCTTCAAAGACGCGGCGCGGCGCGGGATTGTCGCCTGCGAGAATGTTTCGCAGGTCGTTCTGGGTTAGGCCACGGAAGTCGGCGCTGGTAGTTTCGATGAGCGGCTTGCCGATGCGTGCTTCAGCGCGGCGAATGATCGCTTCGACCTCGCTTAAGAGCGATGGTTCTTGGGTGATCGCCAGATTCGGATCAGCGTTGGTTTCAACGACGAAATAACTGCCGGCAGCCGAAGGCGGCAACGTGAACGTGGCGGTTTCCGTGTACGACTTGCCGGTGGCTAGTCCGCCGACACGCGGCACGGCAAAGACCAACACGTGCGAACCTTGGTTGTCGTGAATGTCGGGGTCGGTCGAGAGGTAGATCGCATCGGCCCAACGATCGACGTCGGTGCCATTGCGGCCAATGTTCGACACCGTCCAACCGACTGTGACTTGCTGGCCACCTGTCGCGGTGGCGGGCGCGGTCACGCCGGACACAACCAGGTCAGCAGGAATCGTGAGCAGGACATTGAAGGGGGTCGCCTTGAAGTTGTTGCCATCGAGATCTAGCGGGGCGTCGGGATTGAGGTTGTTATCGAACTGCACCTCAAAGACGCTATCGCGCGCATCGGCCCAGACGGTGAGATGGTATTGGCCGGAAATTTGCGAGGGAATGCGCACGCGCACCGAGTTCTCATAGTACGCGTTGACATCCAGCGAACGCGGATTGCCAAAACTTCCGAGAAGAATATCGCCCCGCGCGGGATTGGGGCGATCAACACCGCGTGTGAGCCACACCTGATCGGTCCATGCGCCAGGCAAAGTGGCGCCGGCGCCCAGATTATCAACGCGATAGCGAACGGTGATGTCGGAACCATCGAATGCTTCCAGCGGACCTTGGACATTGCTGATAACGATATCAGGCGGCGGCACCGGCACCGCGTCGATCGCGATGGGACGAACGAACGTGTTGTTGGCTTCCTGCGGCGTTTCATCGATGCGTCCGTTACTGTCAGCCGCAAAGATCAGGAACCAATTGCCAGGGCGACCTTTGGGCAGCGCAAAACGCCCGGTAGTGGCGTAGGCTTCGCCGACGTTGAGCGCGGCGACGTTGTCAAAAGAACCCAGCAATAAATCGCCGCCGCCGAGTTGCGTATCGGTCGACAGATAAACCGAATCCGTCCAACGCGATCCGCCGGAAGGGGTCGCGGCCGTGCCGAGATTGATCACGGCGAAGCTGACATCGATGACCGTGCCGTCGGTGACAACGGTGGGCGCGTTGGCGCTGGTTACTTGCAAATCGGGTCGCAAGCGATACGATACGCTGACAGGTTCGGAGAAACCGACGTTATTGAACTCCAGCGGTTCCGCGATTCGATTGCCGAAGTCGGTCTCGACAAAAATCTGAATGACCCCTTGGATTTTCGGCAACATGACCAACTCCGTGCGCGAGTAAGTCGTGCCTGCCGGCACCGTACCGGAGAATTGCACATCCTTGAGTAGGAAGCGTTGCGTGGGGTTGCTAGCCAGCGCGTAGGTGATGCGTTCCGTCCACGTCCCTTCCGCAAGATCGGGGCCGTTGTTGCGGACCGTCCAGTTGACTTCCAGTGTTTGCGAATCGAGGGCCGTGAGTACACCCCCTTGTCGAATGAGGTCTGGCAGTGTCAACGAGACCACTTCGAGATCGCTGGTCGGAGGCGGTGTGTAGGAGACTTCCACTGGCCCCGAGACACGTTGATTGTTATTGGTGTAGATAAACTCGAAAGGTCCGCCGGTCTTGATCACCACATAGCGTGTTCCCTGTGTCATGACAGGGATGGTGAACTCGGCTGAGTGCTGATAAGACTGGCCAACTTGCAAACTGCCTGCGTGCGTGAAGGAGCCGATGTGCACCAGGCCCGTTTGGCCTGTGGGATCGGTGGTGAGATAGACCTGGTCGGTCCAATTCGATTGATCAGTGACACCGACGCCACGATTGGTGACCATCCAGGAGACTTGCAGCGGCTGCCCATTGAAGGCGGTGGGCGCAGGCTGGACGGCGTCGACTTGCAAGTCGGCATAGGGTTTTCGTACGACATCGACAGGCTGCAGCAGGCCGGTGTTGGAAGCGACGTTGAGGTGTTCATATACCACGCCCTCAGGCACGGCGGCGGTGCCGATGTCGGTGATGACGTAGAGGTTGTATCGGCCTTGCGTGGCGATGGGCAAAGTAAAGAAGCGTTCGTCGGTGTACGAATTGCCGACAGGCAACAGACCGAAATGTTCGATATCGCCCAGCACGATATCGTCGGCGTCGCCGATAATCGTATCGGTCGAGAGGACGATACGGTCGGTCCAGCGATCGACAGTGCCGGCGCCGGTCCCCTGATTGGCGACCGTCCACTTTACGCGCAAGTCGACTGGGTCACCGATCACCAGCGGCGGCGCATCAACCAGCGTTACCGTTAAATCCGCATAGGGCGCGAGAGTCGCGCTGAAGGCTTGAGAAGCAACATTGTTCGTTTCACCTGCCACCTCGACGATTTCGTTGGCGCCATCTGCTTTCACCAGCAGGAAGTAGTCCCCGTCGACTCCATCTGGGAGACGAACTTCCAGCGTCCCATCATAGGTCGCGCCGGCGGCGACGCTGGCGGTGGACAATCGCGATCCTAACAGCACGTCTCCCGCGGAGAGAGTGGCGTCGGTCGAGAGGTATATGCTATCGGTCCAAGTGCGGGTAGTTGTTCCTGTTCCCAGGTTGCGACCGGTCCAATTCACTGTCAGCAATTCACCAGATGAATAGGGCCCACTCGAAAGGCCAATGCTGTCGATCGCCAGGTCGGCGTGGGTTAGCGGGAACGATTGCGCGGTGGGCGCGGTGTTGTTGTCTTCGGCGTCGCGTTCAAAGACCTGGCCTGCAGCGTCGGTAACAACGACGAGGTAATAAGGTCCGTCGGTGAGATTAGGCAAGGTGACAGTCCCACTGCGCGGCAGTTCGGCGCCGCTGGCTAGCGCGGCGGAGTTGGCGAACGTGCCGAGCAGCACCGCGCCTGTCAGCGTGCCCGTTGTGGAAAGATAGACGCGATCGCTCCAACTGGAAACAGGCGCAGTACCTTGATTGCGGACCGTCCAATTCACTGTGAGTACTTCACCGGCGACTGCCGAGGCGGGAACGCCGACCGCGGTGACGGTCAGATCCGGCGTGGGCGCCAAGGAGACGTTGACGACGGCAGCGCCCACGTTGTTGCCTTCGGCCCCCGGTTCGTTAACGTTATTGTTGGCGTCGGTCTTGACAAAGACGCGATAGTCGCCGGCGTCAGCCAGATTGACCGGCAAAGTAATATTTGTGGTCGCGGTATAGGTGGCGTTGGCCGCGAGCGCGCCACTGCGGATGACGTTGGCGAGCGTGATGTCGTCCGCATTGCCGTGAACGTCGTCGCGCGACAAGATGACGCGATCCGTCCAGGAAGTCGCCTGGGTTGTCGCCGTGCCGGAATTCGCCACACGCCAGGCCACATTGATCGACTGGCCAGTAAATGCCAAGACAGGCGTGGTCACGGAATCGACGCGCAAATCGGCGGGAGGAGGCGCAAACTCAATGTTGATCGGCGCCTCGACAATGTTGTTTGTTTCGTTAATCTCCGTGATCGTGTTATTGCGATCAGCCCGGATGAACAGCCGGTAACTTCCTGTGATGCCAAAGGGAATCGTGCCCGTGACGGTTAACGGCGTTTCGCTCGCTAACGGCAAGTTCGCGGTGACGACGCTACTGCCTAGCACCACATCGTCCGAATTGCCGTAAAAGCTATCGAGCGACAGGACGAGCAGGTTATCGAACGCCGCCGATGTGGCAGCGCCGCCGATATTACGCACCAGCCAGTTCACGGTAATCGCTTCGCCGTTCTTGATGGTCGTCGGCGATTGCACGCTGGCGGGGATGAGATCAGGCAAAGCTTGAGCCACGGTAAACGTGTAACTATCACCGGATTCGCCGAAAATGCGATTGCCGTCCCGATCCAAGCGATTGCCGACGCGATCCTTAATGTCCGGCCCGATCGTGAATTGATACGAACCGACGCCGGCTTGCATCGAAAAGCGAAGGCGGTAACGATTATTCCCGAGGTTGTCGATGCCATTGAGCGGTATCGCTCCTGCGGGACCACTGATGGCAACGTCGGCGGAGGTGAACGTCGCGGCTTCGAGTAGTTCGCTGAATTCAATGGTGATCGAACTAAACGGCGCAATCACAGACCCCGGCGGGTCGATGAGTGTCACCACCGGGCCGGTATTGTCAATCGCGAACGTTCCGACATAAGCGTCCTCGCTCTCACCAGGGATACCGTCGGCATCGCCATCCATCTGCGTGCCGCCGAGGTCGCTGATGAACGGTCCGACGCGCAGCGTATAGACGCCATCGGCGGTTTGCCCGGCGAAGTGAACGCGGAAAGAACCCGCGACGGCGAGCGCCTCGACTTGCAGGATCGGCACGCTTCCTTGGGGACTGGTCAACTCCACATCGACGGTGCTGAACGTCGCGGCTTGAATTGCCTCGCTGAATTGGAGGTCGAAGCTGCTGAGCGGCGCAGCGAGCGTTGCGGTCGGAGTGTGCGAAGCAACGAATGGACCCACGCCAGCGATCGTAATGGCGCCGAAGTAACGATCCTCGGGCTCGCCCGCGATGCCGTCGCCATCTTGGTCCAGACGAATGCCACCCAGGTCGGTGATGTCCGGCCCCAGGCGAAGTTCGTACGTTCCATCGGCCGTTTGCCGGGGCACCACCACGCGGTACTGAGTCGGAGAAATCTGCTCGACATCGCTGACCGTGACGAAACCGTTGGGTCCGATAGCAACGACGTCGGCAGGGCCGAACGAACTTTCCAGAACCGCAGAACTAAACGTGACATCGAACGAAGTCAGCGCGGTGGAAATAGTGCCTGTCGGCGTTTGTGTGATGAGTCGCAGCGGCTGACGCGCGATCGTGAAGGCGCCGTGATAAACATCCTCGGTCGCTTCACCAGCGATGCCGTCCCGGTCGGTATCGAGCAAGTTGCCGAAAGCGTCCGTCAGAATCGGGAGTATATCCAGGCGATAGAGGCCGTTGACCGCTTGCGGCGCGAAATCGATCCGGAAGCGAGTGGACGATAAAGGTGATACCGCCAGGACTTGCACGGGACTATCGGCGACGTCGAACAATTGCACCGCCGCCGTGGTGAAACTGGCAGGGTTGATCGGCTCGGAGAACTCGACTTCCACGCTCGCCAGCGAGGAAGTAAGGGCGCCACTGGGGGCCTGCACGGTGACATAGGGACCAGTGCGATCGACGACAAACGTGGCTTGGAACACGTCCTCCAGCACTTCGCCGCCTTGACCATCGTGATCTTGATCGAGTGAGTAGCCGGACGGGTTCTGAATGTCGGGACCAATCTTGACTGTGTAAGTGCCGCCCTCGGCCAACGGCGTGTCCAACGTGAGGCGGAAGGTTTGCGGGTTGAGCGTTTCGAGCACTGATACGGATGACGCCTGCGGGCCCGTAATCGTGATATCGTTCGCCGTGAACGTCGTGTCGAGAATGTTGTCGGAGAACAACACCTCCAATTGCGTGATAACGCCATTGACACGGATCGCTTGCACCGACCGCACTAAGGGGCCAATCGGAATCGGCGGCGAGGTCGTGAGGTAGTTGTCGTAATCGACGAGATCGCTAACGGTCAAACCGGCGGGATTGAGGTGCTGGCGACCATCCGCGGCGGAAGGATCATGCGGACCACCGGCGTCGCCCCACCAATTGCCTTGGAAGTTGGCGTTGGAAAAGAGCGTGCCCATGTGATGGACCGCTTCGGTGGCGATGTTGCCAAACGCGGAATCGCTAGCGGTCGCAGATTCGATGTCGTCGATCCACACACCATAGGGCGCGTTGAAAAGGCCGGTTTGAGAAATCGTCGCTGAACCATTGTCGACCCATAGCAGACCTGCGCCGGCGTTGGTCAGCAAGGAGTTGGTGAGCGTGAGCGCGGCATTATCGTAAACTTGAACCGCCCAATTCTCACTATTGCGCACCTCGATGCTATCAAGCGTCAGGCCGATGCCATTGCGCACATGGACCGCGGAAGTGCGATAGTAGTCTTCGCCAGGCTTCGACCGATTGCCAGCGTAACGGATGTCAACATGTTTAAGATCCGTATTGGCATTGTCGATCCAGATGGCATCCCAACTCCCCGGCACCGGCATCGTCGCGGCGCCGTCAGCGTTGGAATCACCACCAGCGGTGTCATCGGTGATGGCGGTGAACACGATGGGCTGGGACGCGGCGCCGATCGCGGTGACTTGGCCATCAATTTCAAAGCTTGCGGCTTGAGGAAACTTCAATACGGTGCCGGGAACGATGGTGAGATTCGCACTGGAACTGGCCCGGAAATCGCCCGTGATGTAGACCGGTATGCCGCTAAAATCCCACATGCGCGTATCACTAATCGTACCACCGGCCAAGGTCACGCGATCCGCCGCGTTGCCTTGGGCGGTGACGTTGATATACACCGGCGTGGCCGCGATTTCCTGGTATATTGCTTCCGCGCCAGAGTTCACAATCCTGACGTTTTCCAGCCGCGGAGAACCACTGGCCAGGTAAAGCCCTTGGTTTTCCGCGTTGCGAATTAATATGTCTTTCAACGTGGGAGACGCGCCTTCGCGGACCTGCACTGCTGATGTCCGGTAATAGTCGTAGCCGGGACTAGAACGATTGCCGGCAAAACGAACCTCCACATTTTGTAACGCCACCAAAGAACTATCGATCCAGATCGCGTCCCAACTGCCAGGAACAGGCGTTGAGGAGGTTCCATCTCCATTGGCATCTCCACCGGCGCTGTCGTCGTTGATCGTGGTGAAAATGATCGGTTGCGTCAAGGTTCCGATGGCATCGAGCGCGCCATCCACGTCCAAACTTGCCGCCCAAGGAAACTTGATCACGGTGCCGGGAACAATGGTCAGTTGCGCGCCGCCGGCCACCAGCAGATCGCTGGTCACGTAAACAGGCAGTCCGCCAAAGTCCCAGGTGCGGGTGTCGCTGATCGTGCCGCCAGTGAGTGTGACGCGATTGGCGGCATTGTTACGCGCGGTGATGCCAATGTACTGAGGATGCGCGCCGAGGAGTTGATAAATAGCTTCTGCGCCAGAGTTCTCGATCGAGACTTGATCCAGCACCGGCGCGCTGTTTTCCAAGTAAAGCCCTTGATTCTCAGAGTTGAGAATGCGCACATTTTGTAGAAGTGGCGCAACATCTCCGCGGATGTGTACCGCGTATGTGCGGTAATAATTGTAGGCGGGACTGGCTTGGTTGCCGGCATAGCGAATATCGACGAATTTGAGCGAAGCGTTGGAACTGTCGATCCAAAGCGCGTCCCAACTTCCGGGTTCCGGGATGCTGGCGCTGCCGTCGCCATTGGAATCGCCGCCAGCATTGTCATCGGCGATAGCGGTGAAAATGATTGGCTCGGTGAGTGTGCCTTCGGCGATTAGCGCGCCGTCGACTTCAAAATGCTTGCCGAAAGGAAACTTTAGGACTGTACCCGGAACAATCGTGAGTTCCGCGACAGGGGCAATATAGATGTTGTTCGTCAAGTAGACCGGCAAGCCGCTGAAATCCCAGGTGCGCGTGTCGCCGATGGTTCCCCCAGTCAACGTGACACGATTGGCGGCGTTATTGCGCGCGGTGACCGCGTTGTAGGTGGGATGCGCGCCAAGTAGTTGATAGACGGCTTCCGCCCCGGAGCCTTCGATATGGACATGGTCAAGCGTGGGCGAACTGTTTTCCAAATACAGACCTTGGTTCTCCGACGAGATGATGCGAACATTTTGCAGAAGAGGTGAAACATCGCCGCGGACATGTACCGCCGATGTGCGGTAATAATCGTAGGCGGGACTGGATTGGTTGCCAGCGTAGCGAATTTCGACGTACTTGAGCGAAGCGTTGGAGCTGTCGATCCAGATGGCATTCCAACTCCCCGGCACAGGTGTACTGGGGCCGTTACCATCGGAATCGCCGCCGACGGAGTCATCCGCAATCGCCGTGAAATAGATCGGCTGCGACTCGGTTCCCTCGGCGGTTAGCTTGCCATCGACTTCGAAATGCTTTCCAAATGGAAGCTTGATGACACTGCCGGGGACGATGGTGAGATCGGCGCTAGGGTTGAGATAAATATCGTTTGACAAATAGACTGGCAGGCCAGTGAAGTTCCACGTGCGCGTATCGCTAATCGTGCCGCCGACGAGCGTCACACGATTGGCGGCGTTCGCTTGCGCGGTGACGTTGATGTAGAGCGGCGTCGCCGCGAGTTCTTGATAGATAGCTTCCGCACCGGAGTTTTCGACGCGCACGTTTTCCAAACGTGGCGAGCCACTTTGAATATATAAACCCTGGTTTTCGGAATAGCGGATGCGCACATCCGTTAGCACTGGCGAGGAATTGTTCCGCACGTGAACGCCACTCGTGCGGTAATAGTCATAGCCGGGGGACACTTGATTGCCAGCATACCGAACTTCGACCTGTTTCAAAGTCACCGCAGAGCTATCGATCCAAATCGCGTTCCAACTGCCTGGAACAGGCAAGGTGGCGCTACCATTGCCGTTGGAGTCGCCGCCGACCGAGTCATCCGCGAACGCGGTGAAGATGATGGGCTGGGCCTGCGTGCCGATGGCCGTCAGCGTTCCATCGACTTCGATGTGCTGGCCAAAGGGAAGCTTGACGACGGTACCCGGCACGATCGAAAGATCGCCAGAAGAACTGACGAACAGGTCACTCGCCAGATAAACCGGCAAACCACCAAAGTCCCACGTGCGTGTGTCGCTGAGCGTGCCTCCTTGATGATAAACATAGTTGCCGCCGGTACTGGCCGCGCTCACGTTCGTGAATGTTGGTGTGGCCCCCAGAGTTTGGAAGAAGGCGCTGCCGCCGGCGCGTTCGACGCGGACATCGACCAGCGACGGTGCGCCACCTGTCATGTAAACGCCGTTGGAATGCACGTCTTGTACTTTGACGTGTTCCAGGCGCACATTCGAGCCGCGAATCTCAATGGCGTTGCGGAAGTTGCCGCTATCGGGGTTGGAAGCATTGCCGGCGTAGTTGACCTGCACGTTTTGCAACAACGAACCATTGGCGGCGGCCTCGAAATAGAGTCCATTCCAGTGCCCAGGGCGCGGTTTGCCGATAGGTAAACCAGTGAGGTCGCCGCCCACCGAATCATCCTGCGTGGTGGTGAAAACGATGGGCGCATTGGCGGTCCCTTGCGCGAGCACCGTCCCAAAGAAATCGAGCCATACGCTTTGGTTGACCTTGATCGTGGCGCCGGGCAAGATCGTAAGTGTCGCGCCGGCGGCCAGCGTGAGGTTATTGGTGACATTGATCGTGCCGGACCACGTCGTATCGGTGTTGATGGCGCCGCTGACCGTTGTCAGCGTTTGCAGTTCGATCGTGGCGCGGAACACGTCATCCACCACTTCGCCGAACAGGCCATCGCGATCCTGATCGAGCCGATTGCCAACGTGGTCGCTAACCAGCGAACTGATCGCTAGCGTGTAGCTACCGGGCGTCGCTTGCGCGGGAAAGTTGATCTCATACACATCGCGGAGCGCCGGGTCCGTGGAGGTCGCTACCGAGGTAATGGTAAGGTCCGCAGACGGGATGACGCCACTGGGACCGGTTAGCGTAATGCGCTCCGGCGTGAAAGTGGCTTGATTGATCCATTCGCTGAAGACAAGACGAATCTTATTGAACGAACCAGCGACTGTTTTCACGCCGTAGTCAACAACATAGGGCGCTTGGGCATCAGCCCGCAGCGTGAACGCATCGGCTAACGCATCGTCGAGGGCTTCTCCTGAAATCGCATCGCCATCGAGATTGAGCAAATTGCCAGCCAGGTCGGTCACGTTGGGACCAAGCGTCATCTGGAAAGATTCGGTGGCGAGCGCCGGCCCAAAGCCCGCGAACTGAATCGCCGCGCTATTGCCTTGCACGGTGATACCCGTGGAGGGACCGACGACAGCGCCGCCGGCGCGCGTCAGCGCGGTGTCGTCGATCGTCAGCGTGGAAGCGTCGATTGCTTCACTAAAGCGCACTCCTCGCCAGGCCAAAGGCGCGGCGGCGTCAGTCTCGATCGTCGTGAGCGGCGCCAACGATTGGCTGCGAGTTGGCCATGTTGATTCCTGGAACGCAGGCAATCGCGCATGCAAGGCATTGGCCGTGCGATCACGCAGCAAATCGCCGCCGTTTTCATCAAATCGCCAATAGCCCACTAGCCCAAGTTCGTCTCCTTGCCTGTGCCTGGCGAAGTTGGCTTGAATGTCGGCAGACGACAACGCGATGTTCCAGATTTGTGCTTCGTCGATCTCACCGATAAAGCGATTGTTGGCGGCTGCGCTCACGATGGCGCCCAGCGTCGGCGGATAAATTCCGCCAACCAGCGTACCGCTGATGCCGGTAAACTCTTCGGCCAGCGCGCCGTTGAAATAGATCGCGAGCTTGCCGGCGGCCTGATCGTAAGTGGCGGCCAGATGCTGCCATTGACCGACTTGCATGAAGTCCGCGGCGGTTTCGCGATAGAAACTTCCCGCCGTGGTCATGACTTTCACGAACAGCTTGCGATTGTGAATGCCAAAGACCCAGGATTGTTGCGAGTTAGTGTCAAAAGCACGCGAGATTACGGAAGGATACACACTGTTGCTGGCTTGTGCCGTGGGGCGAATCCAGGCCGACAGGGTGACGGCGGATGTCAAATCGAGCGACGGGGATGTCGGCAACGTAACGTAGTCGTCGACGCCATCGAACTGCAGCGCGCCGCGGCCGTAAATAGCCGACGCGGTGGGGCCAGTCGTGTCGATCGTCACCGGCAGCGTGGCGTTGGTCGTTTCATTCGACGTGGAGGTGAACGTCGCGCGCGCGGCGCGAACCCCTTCCGCAAGCATCGGCGACACAAAGGCATACGTGCCGGCGGAGGGAACGAGTTGTGTTAGTTCGATGGCGTCGTCACCATCGAAATCGAGTTCGATTTGGCCCGCTTCGTTGACGATGACGTTGAAGGTGGGTGTGACGACGTTCGTGATATTATCTGTCGCAGAAGCACCCGAATCACTCGCGGCATCCAGGTCGAGCGCGACAGACGCGGTGCTGTTGGCAACCGTGAACGTATGTGTGAAATCAACACCGTCTTGGAGCGTCTGGCCACTAAGATCGGCGATATCAGCGGCTGAAATGTGGAGTTGATAGACTTCATCTGGCCAGGCGGAGGAGCGGCGTAGAACCAATCGCTGCGTGCCGGGCATGAAGCTGGCGCTGGTCAGGTCGGCGGAACGCACAATGTCGTTCCCGTTGCCGAAGATTCCATCGCCGCCGCTGGAAACGAGTGTATAATTGGCCAAATTCGTCGCCACATTGGGATCAATGCCCCCCACGTCGTTAAACAACAAGCTCAGGTTATTGCCCGAAGTGAAGACCGTGATGCCTTGCGCGTCGCTCGCGTTCCACGCTGGCTGATTCGTCGCGCTTCCACCGCCTCCCAGCACACCGTCGTGGGCACTCGCGGTGGCGTCGGCGGCGATAGTGTCCACTCCTTCGTTGAAGCGATAGTACGCAACCAAGCCGGCTTCATCACCAACCAAGGTAGTGCGCGCATCGTCTTGGATCTGTGCTTGCGAGCGCGGCGTGTTCCAGAAGCGCACATCATCGATGTTGCCTTGGAACGCAAAGCTATTATTAGTTGTGCCATTGTGCCGACCGATGCGAACCGTGTCGGCCCACGCAGTATTGTCGACATTCCAATAGGCGCTTTGCCCAACGAGTTGACCATCCAAGAACAACTGCACCGTTCCGGCAGCATTGTCCCAAACGACGGCGGCATAATACCAGCTATTGGTCGAAAGCGACCCGCCGCGGATGTCCCAACCAGCGAATGGTCCGTCCCAATACTGAAAGCGCAATTGCGATCCACTCGTGCTAAGCGCAAATTCCTTCTGGGGACCATCACCATCGCCGGTCGCTTCACCGGCATAGACGAGCATCTTCGTACTCGACAGACTCGTGGGGGAGAACCACAGTTCGATCGCGCCGGCGGTTGGACTGATGATGCTCTTGGTGGGCACTTGCACCCACTGGTTGCCACTGAAACGCAGGGAATTGCCGCCGATGCCAGGTGCAACCACCGGGGGAGTGGTGTCGATCACCAGTGGCAACGTCGCTTCAACCGGCGAGCCGAATTGCGGCGTGAAACGCGTCTTCACATCGTAGCGCCCTTCGCTATAGGCCGCAGGCGTGAAGTTGTAGGCGCCGGCGGAGGCGGCGTTTTGACTGAGATCATACGTGCCATTACCGTCAGTATCGAGCTCGATGACGCCTGCAACATTAACGGTGATCGCTAGTGTGGGCGTGGTGACGTTGGTGATATTATCGGTGGCGGACGCGCCCGAGTCGTCGGTGTCCAGCAGATCAATTTCGACCGTTGGCGCAATGGCGGGAAAAGTTGCCGTGTAATCGCCCCCTTGCAAGGGCAAGTCCACCTTGTCGGTGATCCCTGCGCTGACCACCACGAGGCGATATTGATCGTTGGCCAGCGGCGTGGTGAGCGAAAGGTCCACGGTATTGGCGTTGGCATCGAAAATAGCGCCGTCGATCAAGCTGGACAGATCAACATCGTTACCGTTATCGAACAGACCATCACCACCACTGGCGACTAGCCGATAGTTGGCCAGATCACTCACGCGCCCAGCATGCATGCCGCCGTGATCGTCGAATTCAATACGGATGGCTTGCCCTTGCAACGCTACCGAAGCAACTCGCGGCGGCGTGCGATCGACGACGAAATAGTGATTCAGGTCATCGCCGCCAACGCCGTCGCCATCGCCGTCGAGGAAGCGACCTTGTTCGTCTTCGAGGAGGGAATTGCCGCTACGGGCGAAAAGCAAGTAGTTGCCTTCCGGGAGCGCGGTGGGATTGAACTGAAACTCTGCACTCGATTGACTGAAATTGAAGAAGCCGATCCTGCCAGTAGGCAACGGATTTGGATCGTTGACCGTCGTTTCCCAGACGATGGAGCTATCGCTGTCCTGAACGATGAAAATATCGATATCGCCACTAACGTGCGGCGTGACGGAGAAGCGGTACTTAGTGTTATCCGCCCAACCAGACGTTGCGCCCAAATTTGTCGCCAGCACCGTGACATGGTCATTCGCTTCGCCATCCCACAGCATAGCCTTCATTTGCGTCTGCGAAAGATGTCCCGTGTTTTGCACGCGGAGCAGTTTCAAACCCTGCTCCGCGACGCCTGAGACACCGGAGATTGTGCCGCCAAGCTGCGACCACGTCAGCACGTAGTAGGAATCAGGCTGCGCGCCAGAAGCGTCGGTCGTCACGCCCAGCACCAGGCCGATCATGTCGTCGTCAAACGTCGTGTTGACTCGCATCGAACCGGTAAAGGCCTTGTCGATCCAGTCATTAGCACTGACAAAGAACGAAGGCGTATCGCTGCCACTAACGTTGACACTCTGCTGCGAAATGTACCAATTGGGCTGTGAAGTCGGGCCGCTGTACGTCAGTCGTTGGAAGCCGCGCAAGGAACCCGCCGCCGCGACTGCGATATCGAGTGATACTTGCAATTCGCCGTCCGTGTAATTCGGTGTGACCGGAATGAACCAATCGTCGGATCCTCCCAACGCGCGGTTGGGACCAAGTTCATAAAGCCAGTAGGTTGCCGGATCGCGCGCGGCATCGCCGACGACAGCGTGGGACACATCGAATGACAACTGCGTGATATCGCCAGTGTTGGCCTCGGGCGGCGAGACGGCGGTAACCGCGGGGCCGCCAACCGTGGGATCGAAGGAAACCTGAAAGAAGACTTCAAATGGATCGTCGTACGACCCATCGCCTGAAGGGAGCGGAGAACTAGGTGATCCATCCAAGGGATTGCCGTCCACATCCTGAAAGGCATAGGATCCATTGAGATAGCTGCCACTGAGCAATCGCAAGCGATAGTTGCCGACAGGCAGGTTCAAGTACTCGACATCAATCCTCGGCACATCGGATTCGTCATAGGCAAACGACGAGGCGTAGTAGTAACTGTTCTTGTCGAGGTTGTAGAGTTGGAGGTCGTAGCGATCGAGAACTTGCTCGAAATCACCGCCATAATCCACAAATTGCAGCAAGGGTTTGCTGAACTCCATCGCGAAGTTGACATCGTTCGAAAGATCAAAGTCCTGTCCTTGCGCGAGCGTGCTGGAAATCACCGTCGGAGCTTGCACATCGACCGTGATCGTCCGCGAAAAGCCTTGACCTGTTTGGCCATAGACCGACTCGATGGCGTCGTCGGCCAATACGATCTCATACTCGCCGCTCCCATTCACAGCGTTCAAAATATCGAATTCCAGACCATTCGACCCCAGCGGTCGAACCCCTTGGGCGGGAATGCCGTTCACGGTCAAGTCGCCAGGCGACACGCTGGTGAAGCGCAGCGACTCGGTGAAGTACACGTTGATCTTTTTCGGGAAGGTCGGCAGCGGATCGACTTCCGGCGTATCGGGAAAATACGAATAGAGGACAGTCGGACCACCGATCAGTCCCCAGCCATCGGTTTCGACGATGTATTCGCCCGCACCGCTGACACGACTGACCCGGACGAAGAAATCAAAGTCTTGCGCGAGGTTGTGCGAAAACTCCGCCACGCCATCGCCATCGAGATTCTCATCAACCGCCAACACCTCGCCAGCGGTGTTGACGAGTTCCACCTTGGTCACCAAATCACCGCTGGTAGTGGTGACGCGCGCGGTAATCACATCGCCGGACAAGGCGCCGATGACGTATTCGTCGACGCTATCGTATTGAGGCTTGGCTGGTTGCGCCCAGAGCACCGCGTTTTCCAGGACCTCGAAGACGCCGGCGTCGATGTAGGAGTCGTATTCCAACTCCGCGCCAAAATAGACCGTGCGGCCAAATCCGCTCGTACCCACCACCAGCGCTGGCTCTTCATAAATTTCGCCCAACGTGGTGGCGCTCGGTTCGATGCCGGCCAACGGTAATTCCAGCGATGGTACGGAATAGACCCACGAAATGTTCTCCGTCACGGGATGCGCGGGACCAACGATATCAATGTCGGTATAGCTGTAATAGTCGATGTCGTCATACGTGTCGGGGAGAATTACCGGAATGATCGGGTCCAGCGTGTCAATCGTCAGTGACCCGGCGTCGACGAAACTTCCCAGCGCGCCGCCATAGGTAATCAATCCGCCACCGCCGTTGACGAAATCGACCAAGGCGGGACCGATTTGCTCATAGATCGAGACGTCGTCCACATCGCCGCCGATTAAGACGACGTCGTAGGACCAGAGTTCCTCGATGGTGTCGATTTCGTAGGCCGAAACGCCGCGCGCGTCGAACATCCCACGCCGCGAACTGTTCAATTGCGACGCGATATCCCAATTCGGATCGTCCAGGACCGCGATGCGCGTGGGCTCGGTGTTGGGACCGCCCAGGTGACCTACCGCGGACTTCATAGACGGCAACAGGTGTTGCCCAGGTTCGCTGGGACCATCAGGTTCGATTCCCAGCATCGCGCCGCGCGTCATGGTGAAGACATACGGTTGGCCGGCAGTCCCTAGCACGCGCACGAAATAGTCGCCTGTTTCCGGCGCGGCGAAGCGTTGAATGGAAGCATCCACACCTGCTGACTTGCGATAGTCGCTCAGCGCGACGAGTTCGCCTGCCTCGTTGTAAACTTCAAATCGGGACGATCGGTAAGCCTGCGACCATTGCGTCAGCGTGAGCGACGCCATTTCGTTGCCACCCAGCGAGATTCGATAGTAGTCCGAGTCTGGTCCAAACGTGCCGACAACCGCTTGCCGCGCGTAGCCGGTGTAGGGACTATAGTTCGACGCAGAGAAGTCTTGCGAGTCTTCGGCTGAACCGTTCGAGGAACCATCCAGGCTTTCAAGTTCCAGGTCGGTGTTGAGGAACACTTGTACTTGATAGTCGCCACCGACCGTCAGGCTACCGACATCCAACGTATAGGCGCCAGTTTCGGTCGCTTCAATCGTGGCCAGGTAGGCTTTCGCCCCCACATCACTGGCCGTGTGTTGAAAGTGGTCGCCGCTGGGACTGGCGAGATCGATGGCCGCTTGCATCTCGCTGTCGGTCATCACGACGACGGAAATGCGCTGACCAGCGAGGACTTCAAAGTCGAGCGAATCGTGCTCTTGCGCATCGGAGAGACTATCGGCGTACGTCCCCGCAAACAACGACCCACCCAAAGGCTGTTGTTGCGTGAGCGCCACCGAAGCCAATAGCAGCCTTGGTTCGAGCGACTCAAGTAGATGTGCGCGTCCTTGTTTCGAAATCGATCGGCGCCGAGCACGAAGTTGCCGTCGGCGCAACCGCGAACGCATCATGAGAAACCTCAACGGTAGCGGTCACGCCGCGCACGTGACACATCAAAATGTGGTGATTGCGCAGGCTGGAACTCTCGTCGAGACCCCATCGCACTCGCACACTTTAATTGAGCCTGCGGAGAATTGCAACAAAGTGCGGCTACAAAAGGAGTTGACTCGTGTGGCGTCGATAGTTTCGCTGGGATCGCAAAGTCAAACCAGTCCGTGGAATCGAGTCGAAATCAGCATCAGGTTGAGGATGCGCGAAGTGACTCCGATGAGGCACGGGGGGCATGAACCCCCTGGATGTTCGTCAGCGGCGTTCGCCTTCCAATTGCTGTGGGCGTCCGCATCGAATGTCTGCCGAATTGATGGCACACACAGAACCTGAAGGTCTATCAGGCGAAACGCGACGGGAAAAAACGAACCCCCGCGTTCACGCTGCTGCAGATGCGTGAAGGCACGTAAGTTTTAATTCGGCAACCGATTCAGCAAGTACCCCCAACAGGATTCGAAGAAACCGCGAAAAACATTGGGAAAACGTCGATTTCCGGTGCGAGCGCTGCCAAAAGCGCGGCAAATGGCGGAAGTGGCAGGAATGGCGGTGCAGGGGATAGCGGCGGGGGGAAAGATTCCGTCGAACTGGCCGCGTTGAAACGCTTCCTTGCCGTGGCGACGCGCGGCCGCGAAATCGGAGCCCGGCCGGAAGAGAGAGCCGCGGCGAAGCTCGCCAAACTGGTGGCAACTGTGGCGGGGAAGCTGGACGCACAGACCGCCGCCGGCGCTGCCGAGTTTCTGAAGGTGGCCGCGCGAGATCCCCGGTTGGTCGACAATTGGCTATGATGCCCGTTCCACGAACACAGGCTTGCGGCTGATCCCCGCGTGGCTGTCGGCGACCTGGACGTATTGCCCCAGGTTCGCCGGCGGCCGGCCTGCTTGAAAGGCAATACGATGGAAGAAAAACTCTTGGCCGCAAAGTCCGGCGCTGTCAACATGCTCTACGCTTCGCAGCAAGTTCTGGCACTCGCCAACGGAACATCGCAGTTTGTAGCGTCCCCAGACTTATTTTCGGTGCTCGTAAAAACGCTTAGACAACGAATTGGCGAATTCGAATCAAGTGTTGCTCCCGTGCTTGACCTGATCAACGCCGCGAATTGCGACGCGCCTATCGTGTCGATCGCTGGGGTAAGCGGTGAGACGGCCCATTCCGTCGCGGGAAAGATCGGTCTTAAGGTCTACCATGTTTGTCGAAATGTCGTGATCCATCGGCACGAAAA
>CAUJKE010000414.1 GCA_963205385.1 Planctomycetota bacterium
GGGAGTCATTCCAATAATCCCGCGTTGCCATGGCGAAGTTCCTTACCTTCCGTGCCACCGAGCCCAGCTCGGTCCTCACCCCAAATTGTATCCCACCCGTCAAATAGCCAAATCAGCCCCCAACCTGATGAGCCTTGCCCCCATCCCCAGCTTCACCCCAGGACTAAATCAACAGCCCGCGAGCTGCTCCGGGCTCCGCTGCCGCTTCGGTCTGGGCGCTGCAAAGCCGGACTGCTTCGCACCCTGCACATCCCTAACGCGGCGGGCGATTCAAAGCCCCGAAACGTGCGAGGAAGCTTTCGAGCACCAACCACTCACGCGCACCACTTTTACAGAATTGGGACTCTGCAAGTGATCCTGCCGTCATGAGTTGCACGACTTCGCCCGATCCCAGTCGGTCGATTTCCAGGCCCAAAATGGCCCCAGAAAAAGTTAAAACGACGTCTTGTTCTCCCGATTTACAGAACCGAAGACTCCACAAGTATTGCAATTCAGGTAGATTTCGCCGCAGATGAGCGGACATTCTACGCGCTGGCCGCGTCGGACTTGATCGAACCGTAAGTCGATTCGGTCCACCAGCAGATTGAATAGCTCCCGGCGTCGCTCCGGTTTTGCTTGTTCCAACTCCTCGCCCAGTCGCCACAGGCGCGCCGTGACGGCTTCAACTTCCCGGTCGATGTTGCTTCGCGGACTGGCTTCGTCGCTCGCTGTAGAGCTTCCGCAAGGTCTTGGCGTTGCCGCTTCATGGCGGATAGCTTCGTCCCGATGATTTCCAGCAAGTCGGCCGGCGCACGGAGAAAGTTATCGGCGGCTTGCTCGATTTCGGAGTCCAGCCGCGCCAACTGCTTGCGAAGCGCCGCCGCGTCTTGTTTGCTCGGTTTCTGCCGCGCTTCGAGTTGTCGCCGGACTGCCGCTTGAAATTGCTCCAAGCCGCTGCCGCTCAACAGGTCCGATTGCAGCTTGTTGACCAGGACATCGACGAGCTTGCCTTGGTGCCTCAGCGGTCAACGAACCCGCAGCGCCCGGCGCTGTGGGTTTTTGAACGGGTCGACACGATCCGTCGCGCGTGGTTGCAACGCGCCGGTCGCCTAACCACGCCAGCAGGCAAACTCACGCTGACCTTTTGTGTAGGAAAGCAACGAAAGGAACGCATTCTGCAATTGGCTCAAGCCCTGGCTGAATAAATAAAAGCAGACTTTTTGCAACGCTGAGGTCTAGCCGGACAGCGCCAAGTTTCCGCATTGGGACTTTGCGTGGCGGCGTCTTGGGCCAGACGAATTTGATTTTATCGGGGACGTTGGCGACAATCGCCGGAACGTTGAACAACTCCACATCGTTCATTGGTTTGCGGGGTTTGAAGCACCGCCAAGAAGAACGCTGGATGGCATCCGGGAAAGAATTCGAGTTGTGCGCGCGGCAATCTGGTATTATGCAGGGATTCAAGAACCCGCTTTGGTGATATTTCATGTCGGAACCTCGCTTTGCCGCCGCGCTTTCTACGCTGCACGACCTCCCCCAAGCGCTGCGCGAAGTTTGCGCGGCGAAAGCACCGTTAGGCGGCCCGCCGGACCTGGCGTTCGTGTTCGTCTCGGCCGATCGCGCCGAGCAGTTCGAGGAGATCGCCGCCGCGCTCTGCGATGAACTTGGGACGGAGAACCTCCTGGGCTGTACCGGCGAGTCGCTCGTCGGCACAGGGATAGGTTTCGCGGGCCGCATCGAGCAGCGCCTGGGCTGTACCGGCGAGTCGCTCGTCGGCACAGGCCGCGAAGTCGAAGGCGAAACGGCAATCTCGCTCTGGCTGGCTCGGCTACCGGGAACGAACATCGCCCCGATGCATCTACAGTTCGAAAAGTCGCCTGACGGAGCGCTCATCACTGGCTGGCCAGACGATTACGCCCACGCGTGGCCGGCGGGAACGGCGCTCTTTTGCCTCGGCGAGCCGTTCAGTTTTCCCGCGGATTGGATGCTCGAGCGGCTCAACGAAGATCGCCCCGGCGTCCCGGTCATCGGCGGCATGGCCAGCGGGGCCGCGACCCCCGGCGAGAATCGGTTGATCCTCGGTCGCCGCGTCTATCGCGAGGGGGCCGTCGGCGTGCTGGTGCAGGGAGACATTCACATCCGCACCGTGCTCTCGCAAGGCTGCCGCCCAATTGGAACGCACTTCGTCGTCACCAAGGCGGAGCAGAACGTGATCTTCGAACTCGGAGGCCGCCCTGCCCTGCTGGTGCTCAAGGAGATCTTCGACACGCTGCCGACGCGCGAGCAGGCCCTCGTGCAAAACGGTGTCCATTTGGGGCGCGTGGTGAGCGAGTATCAGGAACGGTTCGAGCCTGGCGATTTTCGTATCCGCAACGTGCTCGGCATCGACCCCGCGGCGGGTTCGGTCGCCGTGAACGATTTCATACGCCCCGGTCAAACCGTGCAATTCCATGTGCGCGATGCAGAGACGGCCGACGAAGATTTGAAACAATGCCTGGCCGCTGTCAAACAAGATGCCAGTCAGCCGCTGGCCGGTTTACTGTTTACGTGCAACGGTCGCGGGATGCGTCTGTTCCGCGAGCCGCACCATGATGCCGGCTGCGTGCGCGATGCCCTGGGAGACATTCCCCTCGCTGGTTTTTTCGCGCAAGGGGAACTCGGGCCGATCGGCGATAAGAATTTTGTCCATGGCTTTACCGCGAGTCTGGCGCTGTTCGAGAAACACGCCTAAGGCACAATCGCGGATCGTTACTTCGTCTCGTTGAAGTAAATTTTGACGTTATGCGTCTGCCTGCCGACGGCGACAACATCGGTTTTGCCGTCGCCGTTGAGATCGCCTGCGATTGCATCCTCGATGGCGACGCTGCCGGGATCGACGATCGTGCGGACCCACTTCTTCCCGCCGTCGACGGGATCATAAATTCGCAGGCCACGGCGCTTGTTGGGATCGGCCGGATCGAGATCATCGCGGACCCCGATGATGAGTTCCAAATCATCGTCGTCATCAAGATTAGCGCACTGCACGGCGTGTCCCCATTTGAGATCCTCGTCGAGCACGCGCCGGTTCCACAACCACTCCTTCGCGCTTGGATCGCGTTTTCCCTCCGGCGGCGTGTAGACGACGACTTGCGTCCCGTGCCACGGTTCGATGGTGGCGATGTAGTTGTGCCCGCCCGCGCGACCAAGCTTGACTTCGCTGGCCCCTTTGTTGGGCGACGTGGCTTGATTGCCTGTGCCTATCCGCGTTCGCCGCCAGGCGCCGTCCTGGTTGCGTTCCAAGAGATGCACCCCTTCGAAACTGACAATGAGGATGTCGTTCTGACCGTCCTGGTTGAGATCGACGATTTGGAAGTTGTGCGTGACGTGGAGGTCGTCGCAAATCAGTTGCGCTTTCCACGGCCCCGCGACGGGATCTTGAGGAATTGCGTAGGACGTCAACCGGACCGGTGCTTCGCTCCAATTGGGACCGGTCGTCCCCTCGCCCATCAGCGGCGCGACGACGAGTTCTTCACGGCCGTCGCCATCGAGATCGCCGAAGTTGATGCGGTGGATAGTGTGCACCTCTCCGATCCGGTGCACATCCCACTTCTCGACCGGCGACTTTCCGGTGATCCATTGCAAGTCGCCCCCTTTGAAAGGCCTCCATTCGGCGCCGACAGCAAAATCGACCTGGCCATCGCCGTTGATGTCATAGGGCGCAAAGCAGACATTGTCCGCCTTGGTTTGCTTCTCGATCAAGACATGTTCTTTCCAGTTCGGGTTTTCGAGCCACAAAATGCGCTCGCTATCAACGATGCAGATATCGAGTCGCTTGTCGCCATTCATGTCGAGCAAGCGCACGGCATAGCCGACCGTGAGCCTGGTCGGCAGTTCGATATCCTTGAACACGATCTCGCCCGCGGAGGCAAGGGACGCAGATGACAGTAGTAATGTCAGGCACAGAGGCAAGCAACGCATGGCGGCAATCTCGGCGGAACACGGAAATACAAACAACAACCAGTCGATAGTAGACACCATTGCCGAGTTCGTCGCAAATTTTGGCGATTATGCGATCAGGCTGCCGAGCGTTTTTCCATGGCGGCGACACAGTCGCGCCACAAGCTTGGAATGGTCGCTTGATGATCGCCGGCGAAGTAATAGCTTTGGCCCCCGTCGGCGACGGTGCGGACGAGGATCGTCTTCCAAGGGCGATAATAATACATGGGATGTTCCTTGCCAGGCGGGCCCTGGCGGAAGTTCGGCGGCAAATCACTCAAGTCGAACACGGCCGTGGTGAACATGCGAATCTCGCGTCCTTCCTGCCGGGCCACGTTGCGGGCCATCGAGAGCGCCTTGAGATACACTTCCGGCCCCGTCACGGCCGAACCGATGTTGAGATACACGCCTCCGTCAAGCTGAGAGATTGTCTGCGTGAAGAGAAGGAAATCGGTATAGCTCGCAGCGCCCAGCGCCGCGCCGTTACAGTTCGCGTGGGCGTGAATGATATCGCTGCCGACGCCGACATGCGACGTAATCGGCACGTTCGCTCGCCAGCCTGCGGCGGCGAGGGAGAGTTCGCGGCGCGGCAGTTGTTCTTCTTCAATCACGCGCCCGACCGCCTCCCCCAAGCCTTCGCCACGCTCCGCCGCCGCGGCGATGAACTCGTTCATTCGCCCGGTTTCTTACCAGAGGCAGAACTGCCCGCGCTGAATCCATTTCGGCACATTTTCGCTCGTGCCGTCGCCCAGCGCGAGCTCAAAATCATGAATCATCCCGGCGCCGTTGGTCGCCAGATGGGTCACGATGCGGCGCTGGATCAGATCGACGAGAAACCGCGACAAACCAAGCTTGATCGGATGCGCCCCCATCATCAACACCACCGGTCGCCCGGCCGTGCGCGCAGCAGCGATGGCGGCGACAAGTTCAGGAAACTCAGGATGCGCAAACGGGATGAACTCTCGTTGCAACGGCCAAACATCGTCGGCTAGCAGGTCGTGCCCTCGCTCGCGCAACTGGCGCAGTTCAATCCGCGAGCGATCGAAGACGGGATAGCGGCTCATGCGATCGTTGAAACCTTCTAAGAGGGGGAAGCCATGCTCAGGTTATAGCCTACGGAGCGCAAAACTCGAAGACGAAACCATGCCTGCCGGCGCGCGTTGCTCTTGGTTATTCGCCGCTGGCACGCCATAATGCGGCCCCGTTATCGATTCAGGGAGGAGTCCGATGGGTCACAATGATTTGGTGGACGTACTCGATGGTCTGGGCCATCCGCGCGTCCTCGTGCTGGGCGATTTGATTCTCGATCGTTACACCTACGGCGACGCCGAACGGATTAGCCAGGAAGCGCCGATTGTGGTGCTCCGCGCGACGCGCCGCGAGCAGCGTCTAGGCGGCGCCGCGAACGTTTGCAATATGCTCCGCGGGCTAGAAGCCGAAGTCGTGTCCGCCGGAGTTGTCGGCGATGACGAGGCGGGACGGGCGACGCGCGACATGCTAGCAGCGGCAGGCGCATGCACGGAAGCGCTCCTCACCGATGAGGCGCGTCCCACGACGGTCAAGGAGCGCTTCATCGGCCGAGCGCAGGCAAAGCACCCCAGCCAGATTCTGCGCGTCGATCATGAAGTCACGACGCCACTCTCCGCCCCGCTTGAAGATCGCCTGGTGGCGCGGATTGAGTCGCAGTTGGAAACGTGCGACGTGGTCCTGGTCGCCGATTATTCCAAAGGCGTGTGTACGCCGCGTGTCCTGGCCGCAGTGATTCGCGCCGCTGCCGCGCGAAACATCCCCGTGCTGGTCGATCCGGTCCGCGACGGTTCGTTCGACCGCTACCGCGGCGCGACCCTTATCAAGCCCAACCGCGTGGAAGCCGAACGCGCGCTCGGCCGGCCGATTCTTAGCCCCGACGACGCCCTCGCCGCCGGACGCCAGGTGTGTGCGGACTATCAGGCCAAATTCGCCGTGATTACGCTCGATAGCGATGGCATGGCGTTGGTGCCTACCGCTGGCACAGGGCGAGTGTTTCCCACGCGCGTGCGGAATGTGTACGACATTACCGGCGCCGGTGACATGGTCTTGGCCACGCTGGGACTCTGCCTGGCCGGCGGCATTTCTCCAGAGCACGCGGTCCGTCTGGCGAATGTGACTGGCGGCTTGGAAGTGGAACAGCCAGGCGTGGTCGTCCTCAGCCGCGCGGAGATTCGCGCGGACCTGGTCGCCATGCACCCCGGCAGCTCCAAAATCGGCTCGCTTGAGCAAGCCGCGCAACTGGCCATGCGGGCGCGTGCGCAAGGCCGCCGCGTGGTCTTCACCAACGGTTGCTTCGATCTCTTGCACGTGGGCCATGTCAGTTATCTGGCGGAAGCGGCGGCACTCGGAGATTTGCTTATCGTCGGCGTCAACAGCGATGCAAGTGTCCGCGCGCTCAAAGGGCCCCAGCGGCCGGTGATTCACGAGCGCGATCGCGCGGCGATGCTCGCAGCACTAGCGGCCGTTGACTTCGTCGTCGTCTTTGGCGAAGACACCCCCCGTCCACTGCTCGCCGCGATTCGCCCCGACGTGCTCGTCAAAGGGGGAACGTACTCGCCGGAGCAGGTCGTAGGGCATGAAATCGTCACCGCCTATGGTGGCCAGGTGTGCGTCACCGGCGTCGTGGATGGCATCTCGACGACCCGGATTCTGGAATCGATCGCGCAGCCGCTGAAAAAGGCCGGCTAGGAACCGCACTACGCCGCACGACGCACTTCACTAGCGCCGAGAATTTCACGGTACGCCGCGAGATATGCCCGTGCGGCGCGTTGCCAGGTGAATTGCGCCGCGTGCTGGCGCAATTTGTGCGAATAGTCAGGATCGCTGTAATACAATGCCATCCCATCGTGAAACACCTGGGCCATGTGCGCTGGATCGTACTGCTCCCAGTAAAAGGCCAACGGTCCGCCGACTTCCGGCAGGCTAGTTGCGTGCGAAATGAAAACCGGCCGCCCCAGGCTCAACGCTTCCATGACCGGTAGGCCAAAGCCTTCTGTTTTCGAGGGAAAGAGAAACGCCTCACAGTGCTGATACAGCCAGCATCGTTCGCTGTCCCCAATTGTTCCCGGTAAGAACACACGCTCCGCGAGGCCCAACTCGCGCGCCTGATCGGCGAGATGCCTGGCGTAAGCATGTTGCTTGTCTCCCGC
Organism: Planctomycetota bacterium; assembly: GCA_963205385.1. Lineage (GTDB taxonomy): Bacteria > Planctomycetota > Planctomycetia > Pirellulales > Pirellulaceae > JAEZGD01. Next base: position 7,134 of record CAUJKE010000414.1, read on the forward strand.
GATGACCAGCGTGCGCCCCGAAACTCGCTGCAAAAGGCCAAGCAGGGCATGAAAATTCTTCCGCGGGAGCACGTCGCCCAGCGCGAACAGGAATGGCCCTTGAGGCAAGTACGGCGGTCGCTGGGGCTTGTGGTGTGAACCGGAATTCGCGCCGTTATGAATGACATGCAGCGGCTTGCCACGCAGATCTAGTTTTGCGCTGACCTCGTCCGCGACGAACTGCGAAACCGTTGTGACGGCCGCCGCGCGATCGATCTTCGCTTGCAGCTTGCTCAACTCCTTGGCCTGACGCGCGTTATCGTGCTCGCGCAGAAAGTTCAAGTCGTGTATCGTGAGCAATACTGGAGTCTGCGAATCCAGCGGCGCGAAATTGGAGTGCTGATGGGTGATGTGCCACAGGTCAAACTTCCGCCTGCGCACAAACGGCAGGAGGAGCGAACGGAGCGGCCGCAGGATCGCTTCGCGCTGCCAATCATGCGTGAATTCAAAGTCGACTAACTCGCGCGGAAACAGCGGCGCTCGTTCCGGCGGCAGAAGATACGTGAACCGCACGTCCGGCGCAGCGACCTCTAACAGCGCGCGCCCCAGATGGAGCGAGAATTGCCCCAACCCTCCGTGCAGTGTCTTGAGTTTTTCGAGATCGACGGCGACGTGCGACATAGCGCGGAGTGAACTTCTTAACGTTTTATGCGCGGCGCGAATCCGTTCCGACGACGCGCGCCCTCCCAGGCGCTCAAAGTGTAGGCGATTCTGGCTTCCCCGAGCAAGCGCAAGTTGCCGTTTGCGAAGTCGCCGCGAGTTCGTATACTCCCGCCCCATGAACATTGGCATTCTGCTTCCGAATTGGGTCGGCGACGTCGTGATGGCAACGCCAGCACTGCGCGCACTGCGAACTCTGCATGGCGACGACGCGCATCTCGTCGGCGTCATGCGTCCGTATGTGGCGGATGTGCTAGCAGGGACAAGTTGGCTCGACGACATCGTCACGTATGAGTACGGCAAGCAGCGGCGGTTGCGCCAAATTTGGCGCACGGGGCAAATGTTAAGACGCCATCGCTTCGATCAACTCTTGCTCTTCACCAACTCCCTTTCGACCGGCCTCATCGCCTGGCTCAGCTGCGCCAAGGAGCGCATCGGCTTTGCGGCCTATGGTCGGGGGCGCTTGCTAACGCAGCGCTTGCAACAACCGCGCGAACGTGGTCGCCGCGTGCCGCGCTCGGCCATCGAACAGTACCTGGACGTTGTCGCCGCCGTGGGCGCGCCAACCGAGCGGCGCGACCTGGAACTCATGGCCACGCCCCTGGAACTCGCGGCCGCGGACGCTGTCTGGCGCGAACATCGGTTGCACGAGCCGCGCCACGTCATCGCGTTCAACACCGGCGGCGCCTACGGCGCGGCGAAGTGCTGGCCGACGGAACATTTCGCCGCTTTGGCCAAACGCATTGTGCGGCGTTTTGATGCGGCCGTGCTCGTGATTTGCGGCCCAGCGGAAAAACAGGCGGCCAGCGACATCGTACGACTCGCCGGTGAACCGCGTGTGGTCAGCCTGGCCGATCGCCCCCCGAGTCTGCGGCTCAGCAAGGGGTGCCTATCGCGCGCCAATTTAGTGATTAGCACCGATAGCGGGCCACGCCATCTCGCGGCCGGTTTGGGAGTGCCGACCATCACGCTGTTCGGGCCTACCGATCCGCGCTGGAGCGAAAATTGGCGACCCGATGCGATTAACTTGCAGGAGCCGGTTCCCTGCGGGCCGTGCGGCAAACGGGTTTGCCCGCTGAAACATCACCGCTGCATGGTCGACTTGTCGGTCGATCGGGTCTTTGCCGCCGTGCAACAGCAGTTACAAATGATCGCTTGCGAACGAGCGGCATAAGCAGAGTTAATCGACCGCGACCGAGTTCACAACGCGCATGCCGTCCGCAACCAGGCGAACCACCTCCTGCGCGAGTTGCTTGTGATAGAAGGAATCCACCTTCCCCTGGAGCAGTAAGGCATCCCCCTCGGTCTCGACTTGAATCTCTCGCAGCACATAGATTGGACTTTGGGCAAGCGCCAATTTCGCGCGAGAAGCGACATCCATCTCGAATACGCTGGCCATTCCAAGGCCCTCCATCCGTGACTGCTGGCCTGCGCGCCGCTTGAAATCGCACGCAAGGCAACGAATATGTGCTAAAGCCGGCAATCCACACTAATCATGCCGGTCGCGGCAGCCTTCCTCGACCTATCAATGTAGGACGTGAATCAACCCAAAGTCAAGATTGCTAGCACTGATACTAGCCATCAATTACGAAGAATTTATCACGAACCAGGAGTCTTCGGCCCTACCACTCGCCCCAAAACTCCCAGCTTGCGGAGATGCTCGATAACTTCCGCCGCCAGCACATCCGCGGCGTTTGCGGCGGCATCCAGGCGCAGGCTCGGATTTAGCGGCGGCTCGTAAGGATCATCGATGCCGGTCATCCCCTTCAACTCGCCGGCGCGGGCCTTCTTGTAGAGTCCTTTGGGATCGCGCTGCTCGCAGAGTTCTAAGGGCGCATCGACGAAGACTTCGATAAAGTCTCCAGCGCGGCCGCGGGACTCAACGAGCTTCCGGACCGCGTCCCGATCGCGACGATACGGGCTTACAAAGGCGGTCAGCGTGACGAGTCCGGCGGATGCGAATAATTCGGCCACGCAGCCAATGCGGCGAATGTTCTCCTCCCGATCCTCCGGCGAAAAACCCAAGCCAAACCGCCGTGCGAAGGCTTCACTGTGTTCAGCGAGCAGCATTTCGGGACTGGCGTTCAGGCCGTGACGCACATTATCCCCATCCAGCAAAAACGTGTTCACGCCGCGCTGGTGCAACTGATGATCCACCAAATTTGCGACCGTGCTCTTGCCGGAACCGCTGAGGCCGGTGAACCAGACCACGCAGCCCCGATGCCCATGCTGCTTTTCACGGGCGTCACGGGTGACGGAATGTTGATGCCAGACGACGTGCGTGCTTTCGACCATGTTGCGAGGATTTCCCTGACACTAATTGCCCAGACCAGCCAATTCACATAAGTGTGCCGCAGTGACCGGTTGGGGACAACTCCATACCAGAAAGAACATCGCCTCGCGGCACAATCGCCCAGCGGGATGACCCGCCACATAGCCCGCCCCCTTGGTCGCGGCGAGCGCCGCATGCGCCGCGCGCAACACAAAGCTGTTCGCCCGTTGGCGCACGACTTCCGCCGTGAGATCGGCCGACAATTCTTCCCCGCCTGCCAAACGCAGCAACAACCCACACAATTCGTTCCACTCCCCGCGTAAGGCTTCCGCAGGCGTACACAAATCGTCCCGTTTGGCCGCTTCGCTTTCGAGGATGCGCAACGCACGATCGGCCGTTCCGAGCGCCAAGGCGGAGGTTTGCAGCCCGCCGGTGCGTGCGTTCAGTCCTTGCTTCATCACGTTTTCGACCGGTCCCGCGAGCAAGCGCTCGTGCGGCACGAACGTCCGCCGGCATTCCACCTTGCCTGTCTGGCTTGCGCTCAAGCCGACCAGTTCTTCCGGCAAAAGCAGTTTGACGCCGCTGGATTTGGTATCTAACGCCACGAGCAATTGCCGACCATCCGCCATGGTCGCGCCGACCACGATCGTATCTGCCTTGGTGGACCCCGTGACCCACGGACAATAGCCATCGAGCACCCAGCCCCCCTCCAACTCCGTCGCCACCAGCACAGGCGCCAGATGCCTGCGACTCGTCGTCAAATGCGAAATACCGACGGTGAAGAAGCGCTCGTTGCTCAGTAATTGCGGAACCAAATCCGATTTCAGTGAGTCGTTCTCACAGGCTAAAATTCTCGCGCCGGCGGCAACTCGCTGCGTGAGCACGAAGGTCGTCGTCAGACAGGCCGACGCCAGCTTGATGTAGGCGCGCAAGAGATCTGCTTCGCTCCACCCCAAGCCGCCCCACGACTCCGGCACAAACCAGGCATAGACGCCGTATCTTGCGCAAGCTGCCAACTGTGATTCCGGCCAAGCGGACGTTGAATCCAAGGAATTCCAGTTGGCTTCCAAGCAGGACAGCAAATCCTTCCACGAAGGATCGTCTAAAGTTTTGATCCACGAGCTAGTCATGACAGTGCGAAGCTCCTACCATCGGCTGGGGGGCGATGATCGTTGGCCGGTCAGGTTCGACAATATTCACATCGGAACTAAGAATTGCCGACGAAATCTAAATATATGCAATCAACGGTCGCGACGAGCACCTCACCTGCTAGTTTGCGGATCAGATTCAATCGCAAATAGGCTGCAGCAAGCAAGCAGGCGGTGCTAGGCTCTGAAATGAGAGTGGAGCCACCACTTGACAATGCCGACTTTGCCGAATACCAACCAGTTTAATCTGCTTGCCCAGGCTCTGTATCAATTCAGACGGTCCAGCTTTATGCTGAGAAGGAAATCTTATGGGCCAGTTCGACTCAACTCTTGCCGCGGAAGCGCCAATGAATCACGCCACCGCCGCCAACGTGGGTATGACGGAAAACACGATCTACGACAAGTGCATGGCGCTCGCCCGCAATTTGTGGTGGGCCTGGCACCCGGAAGTGATCAATCTCTTCCGCGACCTGGATCCCATCCGCTGGCGGCAATTGGACCATAATCCGATTGCGCTCTTGAAGGAGTTCACTCCCGAACGGCTGGAAGCCCGCGCCGCGGAAATGGTGCTCTTTAGCCGCATCAACTACGCCTATCGCCGCCTTAAAGAGTACATGACCACCAACCAGACTTGGGCAGCGACCAATGCTGGCGTGCTGGGGGGACGGCCGGTCGCCTATTTCTCGGCGGAATTCGGCATCCACGAGTCGATGCCGATTTATTCCGGCGGTCTGGGTGTCCTTTCAGGCGACCATATCAAATCGGCCAGCGGCTTGGGCGTGCCGCTCGTGGCCATTGGCCTGTTCTACGACCAGGGCTATTTCCGGCAGCAACTGGATGACGAAGGCTACCAGGCGGAAGAATACGTCGACACCAAGGTCGAGAATCTCCCCATGGAGCCGGCCCTCGCGCCGGACGGCGCGCCGATCACCGTGTGCGTCGATACGCGCAACGGCAAGCTGCACGCCAAGGTCTGGCAGCTCAAAGTCGGCCGCGTCATGCTCTATCTGCTGGATTGCGATGTCGAGGGGAATAGCCCCGAGGATCGCGAACTAACGAGCCGCCTGTATGGCGGCGACGAGCGGATTCGTATTCGCCAGGAACTCATGCTCGGCGTCGGCGGCGTGAAAGCCCTGCGCGCTCTGGGCATTTATCCCAGTGTCTACCATCTCAACGAAGGCCACAGTGGTTTCGCGCCGCTGGAAGTCATTCGCGAGCGGATGCACGACGACGGCGTTTCGTTCGACGATGCGCTGCGTGAAGTCGCGCAGCACACCGTCTTCACCACGCACACGCCGGTCCCAGCCGGTCACGACCGTTTCGATGGCGGCCTGATTGAAGAACATTTAGGTCCGCTCCGCGATCAACTCGGCATTTCGTACCAGCAATTGATGGGGCTGGGGCGAGTTGAACCGCAAAACGAAGGCGAGCCGTTCTGCATGACGGTGATCGGCCTCAAGCTCTCGCGCCGCGCCAACGCGGTGAGCTCCTTGCACGGCTACGTCACCCGCAGGATGTGGGCGCACCTCTGGCCCTGGCGCGTCGAGGAAGAGATTCCCATCGGCCACATCACCAACGGCGTGCATATCCCCAGTTGGCTCGCGCAGCAGATGACCGCCCTTTACGACCGGCATTTCCCGGCCAAGTGGATGTATCGCATGGGCGAAGCGGATGTCTGGCAGCATATCCATGACATCGATCCCGGCGAATTGTGGGAAACGCATCACACGCTCAAGAACTTGCTCCTCGCGTTCGTGCGCCGCCGCGTCAGCCGGCAATGCCGCCGTCGCGGTGAGAGCGATGATATCGTCGAGTCCTCGCGCAATCTGCTCGACCCCAACATCCTCACCATCGGCTTCGGCCGCCGCTTCGCCACCTACAAGCGGGCGACCCTGATTATGAGCGATCAGGACCGCTTGAGCGATTTGCTCAACGACAAGGAGCGCCCTATTCAGCTAGTGTTCGCCGGCAAAGCGCATCCCAAAGACGAGCCCGGCAAGCAGTTCATCAAACAGGTGGCCAACGCCCGCAAGAATCCCAAGTTCAACAACCGGATCGTCTATATCGAGGATTACGACATCAACGTTTGTCGCCATTTGATCCAAGGCGTCGACGTCTGGCTGAATAACCCGCGGATGCCGCTCGAGGCGTCGGGCACCTCTGGGCAAAAAGCGGTTCTCAACGGGGCGCTCAACCTGTCGATTCTCGACGGCTGGTGGGCGGAAGCGTGGAGCGGCAACAACGGCTTCGCGATCGGCAACGGCACGAGCCACGTCTCGGACGAAATCACCGACCGGCGCGACGCCGAATCCCTCTACAAGACAATCGAAGAACAGATCATTCCGATCTACTACGATCGCGATGTGGACGGTCTGCCGCACCAGTGGATCAAGTACATGATGAATTCGATCAGCCAACTCGCGTGGCGATTCAGTTCGCACCGCATGGTGATGGATTACACGATGAAGTCGTACATCCCCGCCGCCGGTGGTTTGAGTTGCGATATGAACTTGCGGTAGAGCGTGCGCGTCCAGCGAGCACAGCCACTTGCCCAGCTTTCTGTTTCGGCAAATAATGGCGGGTTAGCTATGCTTGGGCTCGCGTACTCCCATCGAGAACCGCGCGCCCGTCTCTGCCTCTCACCCCACGATTGCCATGTCCATCACTGCGTTTATGGATCACCAGTTCCGGCACTTTAACGCCCGCGAAACGGTGGAGTGCGCGCGGAGTTATAAGCAATTTGTCGGCGACGGGCACAAGATGCTGGTCTCGATCGCCGGCGCCATGAGCACCGCCGAACTCGGCATCTCACTCGCCAAGATGATTCGTGAGGACAAGGTTCACGCCATTAGCTGCACCGCCGCGAATTTCGAGGAGGATCTCTTCAACCTTGTTGCCCACAACGAGTATGCCATCGTCGCCGATTGGCGTTCGCTCTCCACGGAAGACGAAGTCAAACTCCGCGATCAAGGTTTCAACCGCGTCACCGATACGTGCATTCCCGAAGGGGTGATTCGCCACTTGGAACACGACTTGCTCGAATTTTGGCAAGAAGCCGACAAGAATGGAGAGTCCTATTTCTCCACCGAGTTCTTTTATCGCTTGTTAGACGAGAAGCGACTCGAACCGCACTACCAAATCCCGCCGGAGCATTCGTGGGTCTTGGCGGCCTGGGAGAAGAAGATTCCAGTCTTCACGCCCGGCTTCGAGGATTCCACGCTTGGCAACATCTTCGCCGCCCGCGTCTACGAAGGCGCCATCAGCACGCACAACGTCATCAAAAGCGGCACAGCGCAGATGGAACAACTCGTGCGCTGGTATCTAGCCGAGACGGAAGCGGAGCATCGCATCGGCTTCTTTCAAATCGCCGGCAGCATCGCTGGCGACTTTGCAATTTGTGCCGTGCCGCTCATCAAGCAGGACTTGCAAAAGAAGATTCCGCTCTGGGGCTGGTTCGCGCAAATCTCCGATTCGACCACGTCCTACGGTTCCTACTCTGGCGCGGTGCCCAATGAGAAGATCACCTGGTACAAGCTCGATCCCGAGTCGCCCAAGTTCATGATCAACTCGGACGCGTCCATCGTCGCGCCGCTGATCTTTGCTTACGTGTTAGGCGAATAGGCCGACGGCGAGAGTCCCCCATGCCATCATCCTGCGCAGTAAAGAACGGGGCGGATGTGAACATCCGCCCCGCTGTATTTCTTGTCGATCCAGGACGTTTATCAATGCGACCGGTCTAACGGCTGCGACGGCCGAAGAAGCGACCGCGAGCGCTGCGCGTGCTGACTTGTGTCGTGCGATAGGTCGGAGCGGCCGTCACTTCCACGGCGACATCCGTCTTCGGCGTTTCAACAGCAACCGCCGCGCCTGCTGCGGTCGACGCCGCGGCTGGAGCCGGCGCAGCTGGAGCCGGCGCCGAAAGCGAGCACGAACCGTTGGCACAGCCACTGTAGGTCACACCACACGAACCGTTCGCACAGCCGCTGTAGGTCACGCCGCACGAACCGCCGGAGCAGCCGCCGCGGCGACGACCAGCGTCCACGTGGTCAACTGCCACTAACATGGCAAACAATGCCAAACCAACCATGAGGCTACGCGCCATCCTTAACTCCTTTTTCCGAGGTGGGAAAAAACACTGAGGTGGGAACTGGGGCCTCTGCTTAGCGACAGAAGCCGGAAAGTGGATCGAGTCTACCAAGGTCGCCTTAATCCGCAAGGTCCGCTACGACAAGTCGCAACACAATACACAAACTGCGATAACTGCACCAAACAGGCAAACGCAACGCTTTCCTATCTTCACACTTCTCGGTATCTTCCTCAAAAAATTCTTGGCTGCTAGCTGGGAAACACCCTCGGCGGGCGGTAGAAAAAAGGGGCCATAACAGGAGGTTGGCGCACCTAGTCTCGACATTGCCAGGCGGCACTTGCGATTACCGTTTGCGGAGGACTCGGTCATGCGATGCTTCGTTTTCGTGTATCGTCCCTCAACGCGTCAGCGCCGTCGTGGCATGACGTTGATCGAACTGCTTGTCGTTGTGGCCGTCATCGGCGTGATGGTCGCCTTGCTGCTCCCCGCGGTGCAGTCCGCCCGCGAAGCGGCGCGGCGGATGCAATGCACGAACAATCTGAAGCAGCTCGCGCTGGCCATTCACAATTACGAGAGCGCGCTAGGCGAGTATCCACCTGCGGCCGTGAATTGGAGCACCGCGAAGCACCCCAATCATGGTTGCATCGCGTTCATCCTGCCGTATCTCGAACAAGCCAGCGTGCAAGACATTTACGATCTGCATGTCGCCTGGAATGCTCCCCAGAATAAGCAAGCAATTGAAACTAATTTGCCGTTTCTTTTATGTCCCACCGCGCCGCACAAAGCGAAGTACACGTGCGACTACTTCGCGGACACGCAGTTCTTTACCGATGGCAACGCGATGAGAGCCTGTCGCTTGCGCGGCATCCACCCTCGAAGCTGGCAAGGCTTTCTGCAACAGCAGACGAAGTCGTACTATAAGGAGACCATCGTGCATGCGAGCATTCGGGACGGGCACTCCCATACGTGGCTTTATTTCGAGGATGCCGGCCGCCCCGCGCTGTACGACCGGGCCAAACGCCCCGTCGTCAGTTCGCAAGGCGTGCCGCTCAGCGCAGGCACTGGGGATGGACGCTGGGCACATCCGGCAGGCTACTTCAACACGCACGACATTTGCGGCGGGCAGTTGATGAACTGCAATAACAACAACGAAGTCTTCAGTTTCCACGCCGGCGGGGCCACGTTCGCGCGCGGCGATGGGTCCGTCAAGTTTGAATCGGAGGCGATGGACGCCGCCGTGTTCGTCGCGCTCTTCACCCGCGACGGAGGCGATGTTGTGCGGGACTAATGCCGCAACACCTTCCGCGTCAGCCACACGCCGATGATCACGCAGATCAGGTTTCCCAGCCAGACCGCGAACGGAGGCAAAGCGCCCCCCTTGGCGCCGTCGAGCGCGCTCATAAAGAGCGGATAGTAGCCGATCAGAATCGGAAAGAAGCACAGGCCAAAATTGCTCATGAAGTCCGCGTGGCGCAGCCACACCGCCAGCGGCGCGCCGACACACACAAAGCACAGGCAACTAAACCCGCTCGCCCACCGCCGCCACGGCTCCGTGTGCAAGCGATTGAGATGCACGACGGCGCTTTCCAAAGTGTTCCGCCGCGTTTCCCAGGCGCCTTCGCCCAGCTCGTCAAGTTCGCCGGTAATCATCGCGAACGCGGCTTCGGCCACCTGCGATTCTTCCAATTGGCGAATCTGCTGGCGTTGCGCGCGCATCGCTTCGGGAATATCGCGCAGCGGCAGATGGCTGGGACTGGCCGACAACCCGCGTCGCGAGGCATCTGTGAGGGGAATGATGCGCTCGAACGTGTCCGGGAACACCATCGACACCCGGTCGCCGGCCTCGACGAGTCCGTTCGTCAGAAAAATGCTGAGTGTATTGCGATCCAGATCGGACTGGAGCCGCGCTTCTTGCGCCGTGATCGTGACCGTGGCCGCCTCCCCGCCCCCATTGAAGGTGATCGTGGGGCGAATCAAGCGCTTGCCATCCACGTCCTGCACGCTGATCGAAAAGCGATCGGTGCTGTAGGTTCGCTGCGTGCGCAGAACCCCATAGGCAATCTCCTCGACCGATTGCACGATCACCCGCTGCAGCCCTTGATAGCCCCAGGAGAACGCGAGGTCGTTCATCAACACGGCGATGAAGCTCAGCACGGTCGCCAAGATGAGCCCCGGGATAATCGCGCGCATCGGGCTGATTCCGAGCGACTTCAGCGCGACGACTTCGTTCGCTGCGGAGATGCGGCCGTAGACGGAGCAGACCGCGAACAAACTCGTGGCGGGAATCGCGTAGCAAAGTGCGTTAGGCAGCACGTAAGGAATGAGGCGCAGAATCGGTCCCAGCCCGAGCCCCTGACGCACCGCTTCTTGCCCCACCAACACCAAGATGATGATGAGCGTCAGGCCGCTCAGCGTGAGCAGAAAGACCTTGAGCAGTTCGGCGAGAATGTACCGCGATAGCAGTGTCACCTTCGATCCAGTGCCGCTGAAGCATTCGAATTACAAAATCACGGCGAGCTAGCAGCCTCGCACGTTCCGATTTCGCTGGCGGCATACTGTATCTATTCATGCAAAACGGGGGAACGACAATCTGGCGAAACTCGAGGTGCACTGGCTGGATTTTTGATCTCTCGCGAGCGCAAAAGTCCCCGTGCTGGCCGTTCCCACCGCACGCTAGCAGTTTCGCGCGCCTCAAACCGCTATAATGCGGGTGCGACTTCGCTCCTCACTCTCGCCAACGCCCGGAGGTGTTCAAGATGTTTCGCCCCTTTTCTCGCCGCTCGTTTCTCGCCACCTCCGCGGCCGGCGGCGCTGCTCTTGGCTTGGGTGATTTAGGCTTCCTGGGCCAATTGCCGGCCGTCTCCGCGGCCGAAGCCACGCCTGACCCCAAAATCGTGCAGTTGCGACCGGAAATCGAGCCGCTGGTCCGACTGCTGGAAGATTCGCCTCGCGGTAAAGTCCTCGAAGCGGTCGCAGACAAGATTCATGCAGGCGCGTCCTATCGCGACGTCCTCGCCGCGCTGCTCCTGGCCGGCGTGCGCAATGTGCAGCCGCGCCCCTCGGTGGGGTTCAAGTTCCACGCGGTGCTCGTCGTCAACTCCGCGCACCTGGCCAGTATTTCGTCGCCGGATGAACACCGCTGGCTCCCGATCTTCTGGGCGATCGATGAGTTCAAGGCGTCGCAAGCGCGCGACGTTCAAGAAAACAACTGGACGATGACCCCGGTCGACGAAGCGGCCGTCCCCCGCAGCGACAAGGCCCGCGCGATGCTCATCGAAGCGCTCGAAACTTGGGACGAAGCCAAAGCCGATGCGGCCATCGCCGGTTTTGCTCGCACCCACGGCGCCAACGACGTCTTTGAAATTCTCTTTCGCTATGGCCCGCGCGATTTCCGCTCCATCGGACATAAAGCGATCTACGCAGCCAATGCTTATCGCACGCTCAACTGCATCGGCTGGCAACATGCGGAACCGGTCTTGCGGTCGCTCGTCTATGCGATGCTGATGCATGACGGCCAGAACCCCGCCAAATCCGAGCACGCCGCCGATCTCCCCGGTCGCCGCAACGCCGAACTTGCCCGCGAGTTCAAACCCGATTGGGCGAGCGGTCAAGCGGACGATGGCGCCGTGCAAACGCTGCTCGCGACCTTGCGCACCGGGAGCGACGAAGATGCGTGCCGGCAAGGGATCGAGATTATCAACGGCGGCGCGGCGGCGCAGTCGGTGTGGGATGCGATCTTCCTGGCCGCCGGTGAGTACTTAATGCGTCAGCCTGGCATTGTCGCGCTGCATGCGGTGACCACGACCAATGCGCTTCGCTTCGCCTACGAGACGGCGGCGGACGATGAAACGCGGCGTTACATCCTGCTGCAAAACCTGGCGTTCTTGCCGCTGTTCCGGCAAGCGATGGGAGGCCGCGGCAAAGTTGGCGATGCTGACATTCTCGCACTGCAACCACACGCGCCTGAGGCGGCGGGCCAGGACGCGATCGGCGAGATCTTCCGCGATGTCAGCGGCAATCAAACCGTGGCCGCCAGTAAGCTGCTCGCCTACCTTGGTCAGACGCAAGACGCCCAACCGGTGATCGACGCGGCGCGAATTCTGATTTTCCTCAAGGGCACGAACGCGCACGATTACAAGTTCAGCTCCGCCGTGCTGGAAGATTATTATCACGTCTCGCCCGCCTGGCGCAACAGGTTCCTCGCTTCCAGTGTGTTTCAACTCCGCGGCGCCGGCAGCAACGACAACCCGCTTGTCGCCCGCACCCGCGCCGCGTTGGCATAACGCTATTTACGATTGGCCTGACGCAACTGCGAGGGCGTCCCCCAAACCTCCGGAAGCCGCAACCATGCAACTCCATGCGGTGGTGCTTCACGATTACAGCTTGCCGCCGCGCGAGTTGCTCAAGGGTCTCATCGAGAGGTGCACCTCGCTTAGCCACTTTGACG
>CAUJKE010000415.1 GCA_963205385.1 Planctomycetota bacterium
ACGGCCGATGACGGAGCCCGTTTGCAGGTCGAGGCGCGGTTTGAAACGGCGGCCTGGCCGGACCGCCTGAGCCTGACTCTGGCCGCCCGCCCGCAATCGGACGCCGCAGTGCCTGCGAGCCCAGAGGCGCCGGCGGTCAACCCTGCGGAGTCCTGGCAGAACGCAGCGATGGAAATTCGCCTGACGAATTCGGAGGGCGCACTCCAGCAGCGGTGGGAATTGGCCCAGGGTCAAACCTGGACGGCCGCCCAGTGGCGCGAGGTATCGCTGGCGCTCGATCCTGTCACGTTTCAAGCGGTGAGCGAACGGAGCGCCGTGAGTGTCGAGGCGCTGGAAATTCCCAACGGTGCGCCGCGCGCCGTGACCTACGATGCAACGCCCGGCTGGCATCGTGTCAACCTCGATGGCGTGCAGCCGATCGCGGCCCGCGGCGGCGGCGAGCGGAGCAATGATGCCTTGGAGCGCGTGAAACTCGTGCTTGCGAATCCCACCGACGACGAGCAACTCGCGCGACTGATGTTCGAGAAAACGGCCGGCGGCATAAAGCAACGCATCGGCAGTCCCATCACCGGCGTCTCGGCGATCCTACGCGATGCCCACGGGGAGCCCACCGGCATTCCGGTTCAGCTCAGCAAGAACTGGCACAACGAACCAGACGGCGGCGTCTATCGGGGCCAATGGTTCCACGGAATTTCGCAGGTGCGTCTGCCGCCTGGCGCAAAGGTCGAGTTGGAATTGACGCTCGCTTACGGACACTGGGGCGGCGTCCCTGCGGCGTCGCACGCGCAATTGTGTCTCATCGGCTGGGGAAGCAATCAACTCTGGGACGAAAGCGCGCTCGGCGCATGGGGCGAGAGCATTTGCTATGACCCTGACCAGATCCAAGCCAACAGCACGATCACCGATGTCCGGCCGCTGATGGTGCGCTCCATGCATACTGGCCAGCCGTGGGGTTGGACGGTTAACGTCGGCGGCGGCGATTTTTTTCGCTTGTTCGACGTAACAGGCAAACGTGTCGGCCACACGACGGTGCGCACCACGTATCATCGCCACGGTCCGTGCCTCACCGAGGTGACGTACGCCGCGCGCAGCGGCCCAAGCATCACGCATGCCACCACCGTCAGCCTGGCCCGGAGCGATGACGTCGTGCGTGGCGTTTATCGTTTGCGCGTCGATGTGAACAAGGCGACGGACTTCTCACGCCTGGTCATCTTTCAGGTCGGTTGCGATACGTACAACTACTCGCGGGAACGCCAATTTGCGCTCGGCAACGAAACCGGTTTGCTCAAGGAGTGGGAGGCGCAATGGGGCGGCAATCGCTACCGCACCGCGCCTGTGGAACTCACTGGCCGCGCCGCGTGGGCATCGTTGCACGCAGCAGCGCCCAGCCAGAAAGACGAGCGCAGTGCGTGGGCGAACCGCGGCATCGTCCTCCGCGCTTGGAAAGCACGACTCGGCGGCCAGGACGCTTCGCCCTGGATCGCGGAACACGGACTGACGCTGCACCGGACCGACTCTTCGACGCTCGATATCGTCCCGCCTCCCGGCGTAACTCGCCTGGAAGCCGGCGACTTCGTCGAAGCGACGATCGAGCACGTCGCGGTGCCGCAGTTTGCCGAAGACTACTACGGCCCGAGCGCCGCGCTCCGCTCGGCACTGGCCCAAGATGAAAACACTTGGCGCATGATCTACCGCGAAGCCAAAGGCAACGACCGCCGCGTCGAAATGAAAACCGGTAGCCTGCGGCGCACACAGCCTGCCATCACCGTGGACGTGGTGAACGACGCGGCGGAGTTCACCCTCACCGGCGGACTCGGTTACGTGCCGCTGACTTTTGCGGGGCTGACGTCGCCCAGCGGCTACACGTTATGGATGGATGATGAGCCGGTCAACCAAAGCATTCACGGCAACGACTTTTGGCAGACCGACTTCGACCCAGCGACGCAGCGCTGGAGCCAGACGTTCAACGTCCCCATCAACGATGCGCAGCCACATACGCTCCGTTTCTCGCGCCAAGAGAACGCTGTCCCCCGTTGAACCGCTTCGCGCTTAAGCCTGCTTCGCGGCGGCGAGACGTTCGTCGAACAGGGCGCGCTGTTGGGTGAGGGCGGCGACTTTATCGGCGGGATTCGTGCTGGCTTCCAAGAGCAGCCAACCGGCATAGTCCATCTCGACGAGCAATTTGAAAAGTTGATCGTAGGGATACTTGGTATCGTTAAGCTCGTGAATGTGGAGGGTCGCCCCCAGGCGCGGCGCGACCAGTTTGAAATTCGCCGCCAGGCCGTCGCCGAGCAAATCCTGCGGATTCGAATTCCAGCACACGGCCACATTTTCGTCCGTGGCGACTTTCAAAATCGCGGCGATCGTCGGCAGTTCCGCGCATTGGCCGTGAACCTCCAGGCGAATCTGCTGGCCGAAACCGGCGGCATACTCGCCGACTTCGTTCAGCGCCTGGCCGATCTGCTCGATGGTTTTTTCGTGAGGCACCCCTTTGTGGAACGAGTCCGGCTTTACCTTGACGCCGGAACCGCCGACATCGTGCGACAAGCGGACAAACTCCTTCGTCGCATCGATCGCCTTTTGGAGCACGGCCGGATCAGGATTATCGAACCGTTCATCACTGCCGATGCCAACGAGCGCCACGCTACTATCGCCGAATTGCTTGCGAATGTCGCTGCGCTGCTCTTGGTTCAGCGTCCGCTCCACGCCGTGCGCGTGCGTGGTTCGCAGTTCAACCCCTTGCACCTTGGCCGCTTCGCAATTCTTAATCAGCGTCGGCACGTTCCAATCCTTGCCCCATTGATACGTCACCAGACCGAAGGCCATGTTCTCGCCACGAAAATCCGGCTCCTTTGCGGCCCACAACCGCGCGGCAGGCAAACAGCCCAGCGCCGCGGCGCCGGCGGACAGTTGCAACAATTCACGACGCGAAATCGACATGGCGGGGCTCCTCGGGTTGGTGGGGAAGTCAGGATAAGTGTAGCATAATGTAGCAAACACACGCCTGTGTACCGTCCACTTGGGAGCCTGACGATGAATTTATTGACTCGTATTTTGTGTTGTGCCCTCGCACTCGTGGCGTCCGCTGGTCTTCAGGCCGCCGAACCGTTGACGATTCGCTGGGAAAAGAACTATCTCACCATTGGCGGCGACTTCCCCGGCGAGGAAGTTTCGATCCTGTATCTCGAAGCCTATTGCCGCCCCGGTTCGACCGATCGCGAGTGGGATCAGACAGTTATTGGGCACAAGGCTGAACTTGTGTCGCACAGCGCCGACGGCCGCGTGATCAAGCTCAAAGACACGCTGACCGACGGCGTGGTTGTCGAACACACGATCACCGCGAGCGCTGACGCGGTGGACTTTCAGCTCGTGGCGCACAATCCGACGGCCAAAGCTTCTGAAGCACATTGGGCGCAGCCTTGCATGCGCGTCGATCGCTTCACCGGCAGTTCCAAAGATGACGCGTGGGAAGTGTATCCGCCCTACATTCAGAAGTGCTTCCTGTTTGTCGACGGCGTCATGACGCGCTTGCCCACCAGGCCGTGGGCGACGAAAGCTCGTTATACGCCGGGGCAAGTTTATTGCCCGCAGGATGTCGATCGCAACGACGTGAACCCGCGCCCGCTTTCCAAGCTCGTTCCCTCCTCCGGGCTCTGCGGTTGCTTCTCCGCCGACGACAAGCTGATTCTCGCCATCGGCTGGGAGCCGTACCAGGAGATATTCCAAGGAGTGATCACTTGCCTACACAGCGACTTCCGTCTCGGTGGACTTCAACCGGGCGAAACGAAAAAGATTCATGGCAAGCTGTATATCGTCCCGGCGGACGTGGACGCACTGGTGAAGCGGTTTGAGAATGACATGAAGGAAAGCCGTAAATAGGTCTCCGCATCGCCCTCATCCGCCTCGTGCGAATGGTGAATAAGTTCCTTGGCTGAAGATCGCCGCGTGGCGCCGGTGGCCCACAGGACTTCTTCACCATCGGGGCGAGCCCGATGGGGTCGTGATGGTGGTGCATCTGGCTACTAGCTCACCAACTCGCTCACCATCCGCACAAGGCGGATGGGGTCGTGATCTTTTGGCCGGCGTGAAAATCGCAAACTTATTGATCGATCGCCCTGTAGGCTACTGGCTTTCGGCCAAGGCGGGGGCATCCTATACTAGGGAGCGTATGATCGTTCGCGAATTATGGAATGCCTATGTCGGTCGCTATTACTCCCGCACTTGTCAATCGCTTGCATCAGGCGATTGGCTCGGAAAACGTCCTGACGGCGCATTCCGAGTTGATCGTGTTCGAGTGCGATGGGTTCACTATCGAAAAAAACTGCCCGGACGTCGTCGTCTTTCCGCAAACCGCTGCACAAGTGTCGGCGGTCGTGAAGCTGTGTAACGAGTTCGACGTCCCCTTCCTCCCTCGCGGCGCCGGGACGAGCCTGGCCGGCGGGTGCTTGCCGGTGGGGGGAGGCGTGATGATCGTGTTGACGCGGATGCGGGAGATTCTCGAAATTAACCTGCGCGATCGCTATGCCGTGGTGGAGCCAGGCGTGGTGAATGTGTGGCTGACCAATGCACTGAAGGGAACGGGTTTTCATTACGCGCCGGATCCTTCCAGCCAGGGCGCGTGCACGATTGGCGGTAATGTCGCGACGAATTCCGGTGGCCCGCATACGCTCAAGTACGGCGTGACCGTCAATCATGTGCTGGGGGTGGAAGCCGTGCTGGCCGATGGCCGCATTGTGGAGTTTGGCGGCCCCAGCGAAGACGCGCCGGGATTGGATTTGGTCGGCGCGCTGGTCGGCAGTGAAGGGACGCTGGCGATTGTCACCAAGGTCTGGTGCCGCCTCACACGAAATCCGCAGGGGGTGCGGACGATGCTCGGCATCTTCGACTCCGTCGACGACGCCACGACGACGATTAGCGAAATCATCGGCGCCGGTATTGTGCCTGCGGCGCTCGAGATGATGGACCAGGGAATCGTGCAAGCGGTCGAGGAAGCATTTCACTTCGGTTTCCCGCTGGATGCGGAAGCGGTGCTCTTGATCGAAGTCGATGGCCTCGAAGCCGGGCTGGATCTACAGCGCGAGCGTATCGTGGAACTGTGTAAGCAGTGCGGCGCTCGCGAAGTTCGCCTGGCTGCGGATGCCAAGGAACGCCAGAAGCTTTGGAAATGCCGCAAGCAAGCGTTTGGGGCGATCGGTCGTTTAAGTCCCAGTTATTGCACGCAGGACGGAGTCGTGCCGCGCACCCAATTGCCGCACATTTTGCGGCGGATTCGCGCCATTTGCGCGGCGCATGACGTGCGCGTGGTGAACGTGTTTCACGCTGGCGATGGCAACATTCATCCCATCATTCTGTTCGATGAACGGGACGCCGCGCAGATCAAACGTGTATTGGCCGCGAGTAGCGAAATTCTCGATGAGTGCCTGGCCTGTGGCGGCAGCGTGACCGGCGAGCATGGCATTGGCGTGGAGAAGATCGCCTTTATGCGAAAGATGTTCACGCCGAGCGACCTGGCCGCGATGGAGCGATTACGCGCTGCATTCAATCCCCACAACCGCCTGAGCCCCGATAAACTGTTGCCCACCGCCGGCGCGTGCGGGCACGAAGTCAAGAAGCCGATGCGGCGCGCGGCGGTCTAACAACAAAACCATCGTCAGACGCAAACAGTAGGAATCATCCGTGGCGACGAGCGTTTCATCATCCTTGCCCACGACGCACAGCGTGACGCCGGCGTCGCAGGCAGAACTTGTCGCCGAGGTCCGCGCTGCGTATGACGCGAGCACGCCGATCTATCCGCTCGGCGGCGGTGCGAGTCTGGATTACGGGTTGCCGGCGAAACAGCCGGGGCTGGGGATGGAGTTGACCGGACTCCAGCGCGTCGTTGATTTCCCTGCCCGCGACTTGACCGTGACGGTCGAGGCCGGCATCACCATGCAGGCGTTGACCGACACGCTCCGTGTCGAGGGGTTGCGACTGCCGGTGGATGTGCCGCAAGCGGCGCAGGCAACACTGGGCGGCGTGATTGCCACGGCTTGGAGCGGGCCGCGACGCTTCGGATACGGTGCTATTCGCGACTTTGTCATTGGCATTATCGCTGTGGATGGTCGTGGCGAAGTCTTTCACGGCGGCGGGCGGGTGGTGAAGAACGTCGCCGGCTACGATTTCTGCAAGCTGCTGACCGGTTCGCTCGGCACGCTGGGCATTATCGCGCAGGTGACATTGAAACTCCGCCCCTTGGCCGAGGCTACTCAAATTTGCGTAGTTCCACTAGCAGAACTGGCCAGCATGGACGGCTTGTTGGATTGGCTCGCTACCAGCGACGTGACACCATCCGCGGTCGAAGTCTTCAGCGGCCCGCTGTGGCGAGAGCAACTCGGTCATGCGCCGCTTGCCGCCGCTTTGCTGTTGGAAGGGACGACCTCCGAAGTAACTTGGATGGCGCGGACCTGTGCCGAAGAGCTACGCAAACTTGCGTCAGGAAGCATGCGTTTGATTCCGTCCGACGACGTGAGTAACGATTGGCAAGCGTTCTTAGAGTTTCCCGCTGCGGAGGCGGCGCTTTCGCTCAAGGCGACGATGAAGCCGAGTTGCGTCGCGCGGTTTTTGCATGGCGTCAGCGAGGTCGAGCCCGCAGCGAGCATTCAAGCGCACGCGGCAAGTGGCATTGTGTATGTGAAATTTCCACAATTTCCCCCCGGCGGCCTTTCACGCGCGGTTGTCGGCAACCTGCGGCCACTGGCGAACGAGTGTGGCGGCCACCTCGTGGTTCTCAGCAATCCCAGCGGGCAAGAGATGACGCCCCAAAGTGTCTGGGGCTCCTTGGGTGGTCAACTGGCGGTGATGCAGCAAGTGAAACAGCAGTTCGATCCCCGCAACTTGCTCAATCCAGGACGCTTCGTCTACTAACCCGCGGCGAAAGAGGCGTGCCTTGCTCAGGCCGCCACTTAGTATCGACGGCTTCACACGTTAGAATGCAATCATGACGACACCAGAGCCCCCGCAACTTCCGGTGCTTACCAACCCCGGCGCGGGCATCGACTACGGGTATTTTCTCGATTGTGTGCATTGCGGCCTGTGTACGGCGTCGTGTCCAACGTACGTCGAACTTGGGGATGAGAACGATAGCCCACGGGGAAGAATCTACCTCATGCGGGCAGTGACCGATGGCCGCTTGCCGCTCACCCACGAAGTCAAGCATCATCTCGATTTGTGCCTCGATTGCCGCGCGTGCGAAACCGCTTGTCCCAGCGGCGTGCAATATGGCAAGCTCATTGAGCCGTTTCGCGTCGCCATGCAAGAGCAGGCGGAAGGGGCCAAGACCAACGCCGATTGGTTCCATCGCTGGATTCTATTTGGCCTGTTTCCTTATCCCGACCGCATTCGCCGCGCGCTAATACCGGCCCGGCTTGCGCAGACTTTGAGACTCGACAAGCTGCTGCTCGCCACGGGACTGTGGAAACTACTTCCCACACGACTCGGCCGCCTGGCCACGTTGCTGCCGCCGCTGGAGCGCGATCCCGGCCCGCTTCCGCAAGTGCTACCTGCTCAAGGCGTGCGCCGGGCGCGAGTGGCGCTTTTTACTGGCTGCGTGGCCGATGCGATGCTTCGCCCCACACACTGGGCCACCGCACGCGTGCTGCAGGCGAATGGTTGCGATGTCGTGATTCCTCGAACGCAGCAATGCTGTGGGGCGATTCACTTCCATGCTGGCAGCAGCGAGCCCGCCCGCGCAATGGCGGACGCGAACATCGCGGCGCTGGGTGCGGAGGATGTCGACGCGATCATCGTCAACGTCGCTGGCTGCGGTTCGATGTTGAAGGATTACGGGCATCATTGGCGCGACGACCGCCAGGCCGAGCGCGCGCGATTTGCCGCGAAGACGAAAGACGTCAACGAATTCCTCGCGGAACTGGGTCTAATTGATCCGCCTGGGGAATTGAGAATCAAGGCGACTTATCACGATGCGTGCCACCTGGTTCATGCGCAGAAGGTCCGCGAGCAGCCGCGGGAACTGCTGTCGCGCATTTCCGGGCTGGAACTGGTTGACCTGCCGGAGTCGGAGCTCTGTTGCGGCGCGGCCGGGACTTACAATCTCACGCAGCCTGAAATGGCCGAGCGACTGAGCCGCCGCAAGTTGAGCAACATCCTCTCGACCGGCGCCCGCGTGGTCGCCACCTCAAACGCCGGCTGCCTGTTGCAAATTGCCCGTGAAGCTCGCCTGCAAGGGGAAGCGTTGAAGATCGTGCATCCGATGGATTTGCTCGACCTCAGCTATCGCTGCGAGCAACTGCGATTTTAACGGCGTCCGGTGAATAAGCTCCTGGTTCTGCGAACACGAAACATCTTCTTCACCATTCAAGCAAGTCGGTTGGGATTGTGTTTGATGGCTGGCGTGAACCTCGGGAGCCTATTCGCCTAGTCGTTTGTACCGTTGGGAGAGTTTATCGCGCGGGCCGAAACGTCGCCTCGGCTGATGATCAGGACGTCGCGCTGGTGCGGACATCTTTATCCATCGAAAAATTGACATAAGTTCCGTCGATTCCTTATAGTACAGCTTACTTATCGCGGCGCTCGCGTCGCACGCCTCTCGCCTACTTTGCTCGTCCGAGTGGAGGAATGTTCCATGCTCGTAATTCCTGGCCAACCTGGTAAAGACTTGTGTGATAAGCACTTAGGGGTTACGCGCCGCGACCTGTTGCGCATCGGCGGTTCGGCGATACTTGGGCTGACGCTGGGGCAAATGCTCGAAATCCAGGCCACCGCCGCCGACTCCAGCCAGGGAAGCGGCCCCGGCTGGAACAAGGCCAAGAGCGTGATCATGGTCTACCTTCAGGGGGGCCCGAGCCATCTTGATCTTTGGGATCCTAAGGACGACGTTCCGGACAACGTCCGTAGCGTCTTCAAGCGGATCAACAGCAAAGTGGCGGGGATGGATGTCACCGAACTGTTGCCGAAGTTTGCCGAAGTGACCGACAAGGTCACGATGATTCGCTCGATGAGCTACACGCCCAACGGGCTATTCAACCATACGGCCGCGATCTACCAGATGCATACCGGTTACACGGCGGACAAAGTCAGCCCCTCAGGCCAACTTGAACCGCCGACGCCGAAAGACTTCCCGACCTTCGGCTCGAACATCATTAAGTTCAAGCCGCCGGAAGTTGCGATGCTGCCGTTCGTGATGCTGCCGCGGCCGCTGCAAGAGAGCAATGTGGTGAACAAGTCGGGCACGGCCGGCTTTTTAGGACGGGCGTACGATCCGTATTATCTGTTTCCCCTCGGGGATGATATGGATATGACCAAGATGAATAAGATCAAGGTCGACGACTTGACGCTTCGCCCGGAAGTTTCCGCCACGCGCCTCGACCGCCGCGCTCGATTGCGCGACCTGATTAACGACGGCATGCCGCAGATTGATAAGGCGGTCGCGAAGTACGATCTCAACAAATATTATGACTCGGCGTTGCAACTGATCAGCAGCGGCCGCGCGCGAGAAGCTTTCTCGCTGGATAAGGAGAAGCCTGAGACGCGCGAGCGTTATGGCCGCAACACCTTTGGCCAAAGCCTGTTACTGGCCCGGCGTCTGGTGGAAGCGGGAACGCGCGTTGTGGAAGTGATTTGGCCCAAGGTCGCCAATAGCGACAACCACTCGTGGGACGTGCATACCGGCCTGACCAAGCGGATGAAGGATCAAGCCGCCCCGATGCTCGACTCTGGGCTTTCAGCGCTCATCGCCGATCTGGACGAGCGCGGCATGTTGGCGGACACGCTGGTGGTCGCCGTCGGTGAATTCGGCCGTAGCCCGCAGCGCGGCGTGAGCACTTCCGGCAACGGCAATAGCGATGATGGCCGCGATCACTGGCCCTATTGCTACACCGCCGTCTTGGCAGGCGCCGGCATCAAACGCGGGTTCGTTTACGGCCAGTCGGATCAAACGGCCTCCGCCCCGCTCGATAATCCGGTGCATCCCACCGAACTCTTGGCGACCATCTACCACGCCGTGGGGATTCAACCCAAGACCATCGTCTATAACCACCTCAACCAGCCGCGCGAGATGGTCAAGGCGGACGCCGTAACAACGCTGTTTGGGTAAATCGCTGCAATGGCATTCAGTCGTTGCCCTCGTCGCCAATATGTCGGAGTGGCCGCGCTCATCGTGCGTCGCGTACTGACCACAGCGTCGGTACGCGTCTTCCGTCACTAGCTTGCCGCTCCTTTCTGTCCCGGCGAAAATGCAGGCGTCTTATCTCCGCGACCGGTGGAAATTAGCAACATTCTTGGCGGTGCTTGTAACGTTTGCGCATAAAACCGGTAAAGCTGGTGGACGGGCAGGTTGCCCGCGTATATTGCCGAGGGACGCTTTATGACCACGACCAGCCAAACTTGCCCCAATTGTGGCGCCGCACTCCCGCCGGGCCGCACGGAAGGTTTATGCCCCCAATGCCTGTTGCGGCAGGGGTTTGAAACGAATCCGCCCACGGTGGCGCCGACGGAGTCGAGCGACCGAGAGGGGGGCGGGTTGCCGTCGTTTGTCGCCCCCACGCCTGCGCAGCTCGCGCCCCACTTCCCGCAACTCGAGATTTTGGAACTGCTCGGAGTGGGAGGCATGGGAGCCGTGTATCGGGCGCGGCAGGCCTCGCTCGACCGCATCGTCGCGTTGAAAATCTTGCCGCCGGAAGTGGGCCGCGACCCCTCGTTCGCGGAGCGCTTTCAGCGTGAAGCGAAGCATCTGGCGCGACTGAACCATCCGCACATCGTCACCGTGTACGACATCAACCGCGTCGGCGAGATGTATTACATTTTGATGGAATACGTCGACGGCACGAACTTGCGCGAAGTCATTCGCACGCAGAGCCTGACTCCGGCCCAAGCGCTCGTGTTGATTCCGCAGTTGTGTGAAGCCTTACAACATGCGCATGACGAAGGAATTGTTCACCGTGACATCAAGCCGGAGAACATTTTGCTGGACCGCCGCGGCCGGGCGAAAATCGCCGACTTCGGCCTGGCGAAAATCGTCGGCGAGCAAGTGCGCGATTTCACCCTCACCGGCACGCAGCAGGTCATGGGAACACTCCGTTACATGGCGCCAGAGCAGATGCTCGGCGCGCGGGACGTCGATCATCGCGCCGATATCTATGCCCTCGGCGTGATCCTCTATGAACTGCTGACCGGCAATTTACCCATGGGACGCTTTCCGCTGCCGTCGGAGAAGGTCGGCGTCGATGCGCGGATGGACGAGGTTGTGCTCAAAGCGCTCGAGCGCGAGCGAGAGCGGCGCTATCAGCAGGCACAGGAGATCAAGACGGATGTGGAGGAGATTTCGAGCACGGCGCATGTGGCGCCGGTGAAGAAGCAGCAAACCGCCGCGGCCGTCGATGCTCTCCGCGCGCCACTCAGTCACGAAGAATTTGAGCAAGCCGCGGGCGATGTCGCGGCGTCGTCGTGGGGCCTGACGATTGTG
Organism: Planctomycetota bacterium; assembly: GCA_963205385.1. Classification (GTDB taxonomy): domain Bacteria; phylum Planctomycetota; class Planctomycetia; order Pirellulales; family Pirellulaceae; genus JAEZGD01. Next base: position 11,459 of record CAUJKE010000415.1, read on the forward strand.
GCCCTCCTGCAATTAACGTTTTTCTTGGCCGGCGTCGCCTTCATGGCAATCATCCTGGCCATTGAACCAGACCATCGCGAGTTTGGATTGGGCTTTGCCGAGGCGATTTCACTTATCATCGGCACGCCGATCGGGGCAGTCGTCCTTGCAGCCTCGATTCAGATGCGCCGCCTGCGCTCGTATGAATTCGCCGTGATTGGCAGCATTTTGGCGATGCTCCCGACCAACCCGCTCTGCTTTCTGTCGGCCCCTGTGGGACTCTGGGCCTTCATCGTGCTGATGCGCCCGAATCTGCGCCAAGCATTTCGTACGCCAATGGCGCAGCGACCAGAGAACTGGCGTGCCAACGCGGAACCGAGCGCATATAGCGATGAGGACTTCGAACATGCGGCGGAAGATGTACGATGGGCGTCGTGTGGGCTGATCGTCATTTGCCTGATTAGTCTGGCGACATTCGTGACGCTGGCATTCTTGGAGCTGGCCCATGTTGACGAGTTCACGCGACATTTCGACGCTGGCAGGGGGTTGTTCATCCACGCTGGCTATTTGGAAATTGCCTTCTTGCTGACATTGCCACTGGCGGTGCTTGTGTTACCAGCGGCGATCTTCATGCGCTCTTTGCGCGCTTACGAGCTGTCGCTAATCGGCGCACTCTTGGCGTGCTCGCCGCTCGGTGTGACCTGTGTGCTGACCATGCCGTTTGGCATTTGGGCGCTACTCGTGCTGTTGCGGCCCAGTGTGCGTCATGCATTTCGCTTGCCCAAACACAAACGGCCGGAAGCCTGGCGCGATCAAGATGCCGAACTGCTGGAGAATCGCGCGCGCGATCCGGCGGCGTTTGCGCGCGCCAAAGAACGCGTCGAAAACCGGCTCAAAGCGCCAGCGATGGCGATGATTGTCGTCTCGATCTTCGACCTTGCCTCCGCGGTTCTACTCCCCACAGTTTTGGCGCAGGAACAACTTTCGCCGACCGAGCAACTTGCGTTGACCCAGCGCGATTCAACGGTGACTTGGCTCATACTCGGCTTGCTCGTCCCGGCGGTCGCAGCGCTTTCATTGCAGGGGGCATGGCAGCTCTTGCGGGCGAAGCACTACAGATGGGCCATGACAGGGGTGATTGCCTTTGTGTTGCCTTTAAGTGTGTTTGCAGTTTTTCATTTGCTGTTGGGAATCTGGATCATGGCGCGCTTGCTGCGCCGCGATGTGCGGGCATTGTTCGCTGCTAATCAACGGACTGGCCGTGATGATGACCCATCCGTTCCGCCCGCCAAGCCAATTGCCGCGCAACCCGCCTACTCGCCGGATGTTGCGGAAGTCGAATACCCGCGCCTCGATTCACAACTGCTGTTTCTCGTACTGGGCATGGTGCTTGGCGCCTTGCTCATCGCGGCGGGCGTAGCGATTGTGCCGTTGGCGTTTGCTTACGCCAATCCTCGCTTCGGCGCCTTCTGGGGATTCATGGGGGCGAGTTTGGGATGTATCGGCGGCGGCTTGGGCTCGCTGTTTGGTTCCTGGAATGACTATCGCCAAAGGATGGGCCGCCGCAACTTGCTTCTCGAACCCGGCTGGACGTGGTTCGACGAAGGGCTTGGTCTTTACGCAGGTATCGGCGTCGTCCTTCTGCTGGCCGCGCCGGTGGCAATGGTCTTGTTCGAGAACATGGCCGCAACTTACTCCCTAGCACTGCTGGGCGGCATCGTACTCTTGCAAGGCGTGGCGTTCGCGGGTTATCGCGCTTTGATTCGCGCTCAATCCAACACGCAAGACATTCCGCGACGTGAAGCCTGGGCGCGTTGGTGGCAAGGGACGAGCCCATTCTTCCGCCGCTGCCTACAAAGCCTCTGCCTGGGAACCTACTTCCTGTGCATGGCCCTCTTTCTGACCTTTAACTCCAGCGGCAGCATCAACTTTTCCACGCCCGATGGCAAAGTCGAGCGATACGATGCGGAAGTAGGCGCGCCCATGCCGTGGTTGACGCTGCACCTCGATCAGCAAGGGCACCAGGTGAAGATGATGGTTTTCACCTGGGCATGGCTGATCGCGATCGTGGGGCTCTACGCCGCCGCCGTGTACAGCTACACCAAAGGTTGGGAATCGCCCGCATCGTCCCGACGTGCGTCGCTGTATTCCAGCGTGTTGACAGGCGCCTGGATCGTTTTGACCATCGGCATCACGCTCCTCACGCTGTCCCCACTGATTCAATTCCGGCCCGCTCGTGACAGCGGTGGTCCCGCAGTGACGGTCGACAGTGACGGTCGAAAATAAATTTGCCGCCGAGGATGAGCGCGCAGAGGCCGTCGATGCGGTGGATGTCAGTCGCTGAACCCACCAACGCCACACGGGAGGCTCATCGCCTCCCGTGCGCGTATTCTGTGATTGGCGTCGCTTGCCGGCTAATCCGGGCAGGGCCCCATGTCGACATTGCCAACCATGTGGAAGTGGTTATGGTCGATATAGAGGACTTCGCGGCAGTCTTCGTCCACCAAGGTGTGCGGCACAGGCCAGCCGACGCGGACGGTTTCGGTGAAGTAGACCGTGCACTTGTAGTGGGCGTGGTGCAGTTGCACCGGGCCCAGCAGCGGCACCTGGCGGGGCGGATCGATGTAGTCGGCGATTTTGCACTTCACAATACGCACGTTGTTGCGCTGTACTTCGTGCAGCATCGGCAGGCCACCAGCCACCGGTCGCGCCTTTTCGAGCGAACGCATGACTTCGTCGTCACTCGGTTCGTCCATGGCGATTTCAGGTCCGCCAGCGGAGAGCGGCCCGAGAACGGGAGCGCGTTCATACCGCTCGTGGTTCCACCACTCGACTTCCTTCTTGTCTTGGAAGTAGGGACTGATGGGAATCGGGATCGACACAAAGCCAGTGTGCGGTCCGAGCGTCGTCACCCAGAAGCAACCGGTATTGCTCAAGGTGAGCAGCGCCGCGAGTAGGCCCCAGGCGGTGATGGATAACTTGCGGGTCATGATGATCCTCGATGAGTTTCGCTCGTGACAAGCGAAGGACCAACAGGGCTGCGAATCTCCAAACCGATTCAAGCGCCAAGGTAACGCCTGAGCGGCGCAGCTTCCTGCTGAAGGTAGTTATCGTGTTAAACTGTGCCGAACTTGCGGAAAACTCCGAATCTGTCGGTGATTCCGCCGAGACTTGACGGGCCGGACGCGCCCGTTCTCATTTTGCGATGCTTCAGGCAACGCCAGGTGCGGCCGATTGCGCTTGTGCCCCATCGAGGCAAGTTCGCCAGCTTTGCGTTTCACGCTGCGCGACGGGGTGATGGGACGCCGCTGGCGCCGGAACCGCACAAGATCTGAGGTGGCGCGTCGAGCCGGTGAAATCACTGCTGGCACGCAGCGGCCGGAAATCCACAATCGGAAATCCTCCATCCAAAAAAACCCCAGACAGGCCGAAGCCCGACTGGGGTTTTGGAGGTTCGCACCAGGCGTGCTTAACGATGGTTCTTCCAAGCGCGGTTCTGATCCTGGAAGTCCAGCATCCACCAGCCGTCGTCCCATTCCAGCGTCACTTTCCGCCAGCCCAGTGGGACTTGCGGATAAGGATAGAAGGGACCGATGTAAGGCCAAGCCTGAGCTGAGTATTGCTTTGGATAAGTCACAGCACCATAGTTCGGATGAGCTGCGTAGCTCGGCCAAGCGTAACCTGGCAGCTGCGGATGATCGTAACGAGCGGGTGCAACTCCGACGCCGTGACCGCC
>CAUJKE010000416.1 GCA_963205385.1 Planctomycetota bacterium
CGTGCTCATCGGCGGTAACGCGGCCGATCGCCTGTACGGCTATAACGGGGACGACCTGCTGCTAGGCGATGGTCTGGATGAGATGGATCTGGAAGACGTCTACATGCTCTGGCTGCAAAACGGTGTGTATGGAACCCAGGATATTCTCGACAGCGGATCCTTCACCGTCGTCGAGGATAACGCCGTCGATACGCTCTACGGCCAGAGCGGCGCCGATTGGTTCGTGCTCTTCAACAGAGACGTCGCCCGCGACGCCCGCAGCGACGACGCGGTAGACCGCGATCCGATGCCGTAAGCTCGTCCCAGCGACCAGCGACCTCGGGCCGCATTCACCATCACCTCCCAACGCACGAGCCGCGCCCACCAGCGCGGCTCGTGACGCTGTCGGAGGCGCAACCGATCCATACGTTCCCGCTTTTCACACCCGCGACGAGACCACGACCCCATCCGCCTCGTGCGGATGGTGAGCAAGTTGGTGAGCTAAGCGCCGCATCATCACGCCCAATCTTCCACGACCCCATCGGGCTCGCCCCGATGGTGAAGAAGTCCCTAGGCTACTTGCGCCACGCTTCAATCCTCAGCCACCCCAGACGTCATGAATCCCGTGAAAAGCCGCCCCCAAGCTTGGCGAATCGCGCCCGCGCGTGCAGAATGGAAGGTAGGATCGGCCGTTCGCCTGTTCTGCTCAAGCCATATCGGTAGCGTGAAGCCTCGTTGGCAGCTTCGGCTGCGACTTAATGCAACATCGGCATTCAATACTGCGAAACGTCCTCCTCGTCGCCTGCGGCGTTTTGCTGGGCGCTGCGCCCCGACTTCACGCAGCCGAGGCGCCTGCTCGCGCCGCTGCTGATGCGGCTTTCGAAACCGACCTCGCACAACTCGCCGCCAGGTGCGATGCACTGCAGTTGCCGAAAGAAGCGGCGCTCGTGCGGGCGTGGTTCATTCACCGCTTGCCGGACCGTCAGTATCTGTTCGTCCCGCCTGAGAGCGACCCGCACCAACCGGCCCACGGCGCGCCGGAATTGACGCACCAGTGGTACGCGAAGTTCCGCGCTGTCCGCCGCGCTCAAGCCGAGCGGTTGTTCGAATTATCAAAGACCTGTGTCGAGCAAGACAATGGCGCGGCCGCCTATCAACTCTTGCACGAAGTGCTGCGTGAAGACCCCGATCATGCCGCCGCGCGGGCCGTGCTCGGCTATCTCAAAAGCGGCGAACAGTGGCGACCGCCGGGACCGGCCTATGGCGCGAAGCAGGCGACGCTCGCGCATAGCTTTCTGCAGTTCCCCGCCCGCGGCTACTGGCGCATCACCACGCCCCACTTCCACATCACCACCAGCGCCGATCGCGAAGCGGGGCTCCGTTTTGGCCGGCAACTCGAAACGCTCTACACCGTCTGGTCGCAAGCGTTTTTTCGTTATTGGTCGACCACGGCCGCGCTGAAGCTGCAATTTGAAAAGCCAAGCGCTCCCACCCGCCTTGCGCGGCCGTACGAAGTCGTCCAATTTCGCAACCGTGACGAATACCTCGCGAACCTGGCCCAAGCCCAGCCGCGGTTGGCCGTCTCGCAGGGAATCTACCTCGATAAGAAACGCATGGCGTTCTTCTACTTGGGGGACGAGCGCACCGAAGCAATCGCGCACCATGAAGTGACGCACCAACTTTTCTACGAGACGGGGCGCGCCGCCGCGGATGTCGGTTCCGACCACAACTTCTGGATTGTCGAAGGGATCGCCCTCTATCTCGAATCGCTCCGCACCAATCAGCTAGAACAGTTCGGCTACGTCACGCTCGGCGGTTGGGACGCCGATCGTTTGCAATACGCCCGGCATCATGTCTTCAACGGGCGGCATCAACGCTTGTTGCAAGATGTGGTGAGCTTCGGCCGCGACGCGCTGCAGCAGGACGCCGATATCAAACGCATCTATACGCAAGCGGCGGGACTTGCGCATTACTTCATGGACGGCGCCGACGGCAAGTATCGCGACGCCACGGTGACATATCTGGCCGCTGTGTACGCAGGGCGCGCCGACCGTGACGCCCTCGCGCGACTGACCGGCGCCAGCTTCGCTGAGCACGATGCCGGCTATCAACAGTTCCTGCGCGTCAGCGACGAACAACTCCTCGCGCTGCCGGCGCCCCAGGAAATTCGCAGCCTATGCTTGGGCCAGCAGGCAATTAGTGATCGCGGGCTGGAAAAAGTCGCCCAGTGCAGCGAGCTCCGGTGGCTCGACCTCGCGGCGACGAAAGTCACGCCTGCGGGACTCGCATCGCTGGCCAAACTCGACAAGCTCGAACAACTCAATCTTGAACAAACATCAGCCGACGACGGCACGCTGGCCTGGATTGGCAAACTTCCCGCGCTGCGCGAACTCGATCTCTCGAACACGCCAGTCACCGACGCCGGGCTCGCGCAACTCGCTGGGCTACGCAAGCTGGAAGTCCTCTGGCTAACCAATACGGCCGTCACCGACGCGAGCGCACCGCTGCTGTCGCGCTTCCAGCTGCTCAACACGCTCGATTTGGAAGGGACGCAACTCTCGCCTGAGGCGCGCCAGCGGGTCCGCGCTGCGTTGCCCAATCTACGCTGAGCGTCACACTTGGTAGCACGCGCCGCACGCACGCCTTAGAATGACAGCCGATTCGCCACGTTCATTCTGCACACGGAGGCAACCCATGGCTACGATCACCTCGCCTTACCAGGCCACCCCCGCCATTCATCAAACGACCTGCTTCATTGGCGGCGAGTGGGTTCCGGCCCGCAGCGGTCGGACGTTCGAGACCATCAATCCGGCGACCGAGGAGGTTATCACGCAAGTCGCCGAAGGAGACGCCGCCGATGTGGATGCCGCCGTGCGCGCGGCGCGCGAGGCATTCGACAACGGCCCCTGGCCACGCATGAGCGCCCGCGAACGGGGCACATTGATGTTCCGTCTCGCGGACTTGATCGAGAACGAGATGGACGAACTGGCCGCGCTCGAATCTTACGACAACGGCAAGCCGATCCGCGACGCTCGCAACATCGACGTCCCGCTCGTGATCGAGTGCCTCCGCTATTACGCTGGCTACGCCGACAAGATCCACGGCCAAACCATTCCCATCAGCGGCAACTATTTCTGCTACACGCGCAAGGAGCCGGTCGGCGTGGTGGGGCAGATCATCCCGTGGAACTTCCCCATGCTGATGGTCGCCTGGAAATGGGGCCCGGCGCTAGCGGCAGGCTGCACGATTGTGATGAAGCCTGCGGAGCAAACGCCGCTGACCTGTTTGCGAATGGCGCGGCTCGCGCAGAAGGCCGGCATCCCCGATGGCGTCATCAACGTCGTTCCCGGTTACGGACCCACCGCCGGCGGCGCGATTGTGAAACATCCCGGCGTCGATAAGATCGCCTTCACCGGCGAAGGGGCGACCGCGCAAATCATCATGACGGAAGCGGCCAAGACGCTGAAGCGCGTCACCTTTGAGCTCGGCGGCAAGAGCCCCAACGTCATCTTCGCCGATGCCGATCTCGACGCGGCCGCCGCCGGCGCACACTTCGGGCTGTACTTCAACCAAGGCCAATGCTGCTGCGCAGGGAGCCGCGTGTTTGTGGAAGAACGGATTCACGATCAGTTCATCGCCAAGGTGGCCGCCATGAACGTCGCGTGCAAGATCGGCAATCCGCTCGATCCCACCACGGAGCAAGGGCCGCAAAT
>CAUJKE010000417.1 GCA_963205385.1 Planctomycetota bacterium
CCCCTGGTCCAGCCGGATCAAGCGCGCGGCCGTCGTGGTGTGTTTTCCCTTTTGATTGTCAAGGCTCACCTCCCGCACTTTGAGTTGTAAACGCGGCTCGATGGTGTTCAAAATCGACGATTTGCCAACGCCGCTTTGTCCCGCCACCACACTCTCCTGGCCAATCGTAAGTTCTCGCAGTTGTTCGATATTGAATCCGGTGGTCGCCGACACCGAGAGCACCCGGTAGCCCATTTGCCCGTAAACACCGATGAGCGGTTGCAGTTCCGCGAGATCGACGAGATCGACTTTGTTGATCACTATCACTGGGCGGACGCGCATCTTTTCGGCGGTGACAAGATAACGGTCGATCAGATTGGGCTTGAGATTCGGCTCGGCGGCGCTTGCCACGATGATCAATTGATCGACGTTGGCGACAATTACATGCTGCCGCCCTTTGCTTGTGCGGCTGAGTACGCCCCGACGCGGTTCGATCCGCTCGATAATTCCCTCGGCATCGCCTGAGGGGCGAAACAGCACCAAATCCCCTGCGGCAACGACGGAACGTTGCTCGGTGCTCAGGGTCTTGAGCAGGCGGCGCGTCGCGCAATGAAAAATCCGCCCATCCTCGGCCTCGACCGCGCTTGTCAAGCCATGCACGCTCAGCACTCGTCCGCGCAAACAGTTCGCTTCATCTATATCCAAATGCACGGCGAAGCCGGAGTCGTCGTCGACGGACTGCGCGCCCACAATCGTCCGCTTGCGTGTGAGCTCCCCTTTGCCGCTCACCCGTTCGGATTGCACGAGCGAATCTTCTTGCAAGTCCTGCGCTTCGTAGTCCTTGGTAAGATCGCGCTGACGCGTGCGCGATTCGTGCCTTTTGCGGAACTCCGTGCGTAATTTGGGCTTCTTCTTGGACATGAATCATCCATCACGACGCGGCCGGCGCGTGCGTGACGCCGGGCTTGCCGTTGCGCGTCGCGTGCACGCTGGGACCGATGAGAGCGGTAATATCCTTTTCCGCCAATTCCTCTTCCTTGAGCAAGGCTTGCGCTAGTTTCTCCAACTCGTCGCGTTTGCTCAGCAACAGTTGCTTGGCTTTCTCTGCAGCATCGTGCAAAATGCGCTGCACTTCGTCATCAATCAATTCGAGCGTGTGCTCACTGAATTGTCGCTGCTGATGAATTTCGCGCCCCAGAAAAGGATCGTCATCGGAGAGTTTATAGCTGACGGGGCCGAGTTTCTCGCTCATGCCCCAATTCATCACCATCCGCCGCGCCAACCCGGTCGCCCGTTCCAGATCGCTTTCCGCGCCGACGCTCGTTTCCTGATACAAAATCAGTTCCGCCGCGCGACCGCCGAGCATCACGACCAAGAGGTCGCGAATCTCCGATTCCGCCATATTCATGCGATCCTCGGCAGGCAAGGAGTGCATCGCGCCGAGCGTCCGCCCGCGAGGAATGATGGTGACTTTGTGCACCTGATGCGCGCCGGGCAAGTGCCATGAGCAGAGCGTGTGCCCCGATTCATGGTACGCCGTCTTTTCCTTCTCCTGCGGCGAAAGCACTTCCTCGCGCTTCGCGCCCATCAAGACTTTATCGCGGGCATAGTCAAAATCGGACATATCGACTTTGGTCTTGTTGTTGCGGGCCGCCCACAATGCGGCTTCATTCACCACATTGCGAATGTCCGCGCCGGTCAGGCCAATGGTCGCGGACGCCAGGCGTTCGAGATCGACATCATTCCCCAGCGGCACGTCGCGAACATGAACTTTGAATATCTCCACGCGTCCCTTTTGGGTCGGCCGGCCGACCGTAATATGCCGATCGAAGCGCCCAGGGCGGAGCAGCGCGGGGTCGAGCACGTCCGCCCGATTGGTCGCGGCGAGCACAATCACGGAATCCGACTGCGTGAAGCCATCCATCTCGCTGAGAATTTGATTGAGCGTTTGTTCGCGCTCATCGTGACCACCTCCCAGGCCGGCGCCGCGCTGCCGTCCCACGGCGTCGATTTCGTCGATAAAGACAATTGCAGGCGCGACTTCCTTCGCGGCCCGAAACAGGTCGCGCACCCGACTGGCGCCTACGCCGACAAACATCTGGATGAATTCCGAACCGCTCACCGAGAAAAACGGCACGCCTGCCTCGCCGGCGACCGCCCGCGCGAGCAACGTCTTGCCGGTCCCCGGGGGCCCATTCAGCAAGACCCCCTTGGGGATTCGGCCGCCAAGCTTTTGAAATTTCTCCGGACTGCGCAAGAACTCCACGATTTCCGCCAAATCGGCCTTGACCCCCTCCAGTCCGGCGACATCCTTAAACGTCACCGGCAGTTTGACCCCTTCGTAACGTTTGGCGGGACTGCGGCTGAAACTACTCAAAAAGCCGGTCCCCATCATGTCCGACCGGGCCCGCCGCATCGACAGCCAGAAAAACAAAAACAGCCCCAGCGGCAGGAACAGCATCACCATCCAAAAGATGGTGGCGAATTGATCGCCCGGCGGCGCTTCGCTGACGCTTAAATTGTGCTTATCCGCAAGTTCGGCGAGCGTCTCGCGTTGTTTGCTGCCGCGCGTCAAATAAGCGCGGAATTGCTTCTTCAGCTTGATGACGTTTCCCTTGTCGTCCTTCTTTTGTGCGACCAGTTTCCCCTCGTCATCAAACTCCGGCGGCGGCGCTGGCGGATCCTTGAACAGGCCGCGGACTTCGTAGTCGTTCAGCGTTAGATCCAGGACGTTATCCGCCTTGATTTGGTCGAATACAAACGTATAGGGAACCGTACTGGCGTCGGGACCGCGCGTGACGAGCATCAGCACGACCAAAAAGCCCAGCAGCAATAGCAATAGCCAGGTGCCGGTTCCTAACCGGCGGGAGCCCTTGCGTTCTTCGTTGTTGTTCTTGTCTTCCGTGGGGAACTCGTCCATCGACAACCTTTCTGGCGTACGTCCGCCAGGCACAGCTAACTGCCGCAGCCAGGCGCAGAGTATCTACGAACACCGCATTCTACCCTAGCCTTGCCAGATTGGCGACGTGGGCCCCCCACACAATGCCTGGATGTTTCGGAGAGGAAAACGGGAACCAGTACCGACCGCATCCCCACTCACTCGGCGAGTTCGATATTGAACTCGTTGTCGCCCCGGACAATGGTAATTCGCAGGGGACTGGTGTCCCAGGAGCGGTATTTCAGCGGGAATTGGGGCTCATCGGCGGCCTGGGGGGGATTGAGAATCGGGCCAATGGGATGGTCCAAGACAGGCGGCGCCACGGCGACCTGATATTCGCCCAAGGGCAAACCGGAGCCCTTAGCCATTTCCACACGATAAGTTCCGTCCGCCTGGAGCGGCGCGGTCATGTAGACCCCTGTGGCCTGGTTCGCGAACATCACCACCCCGCGATCCAGTGGTTGCCCCTCGAACAATACCTCGCCGTGAATGCGCCCGAGTTCTTCTCCAGGCGCGCATCCCAGGGACACAATCAGCACCAGGACGCCGAAAAAACACACTGACCGCATCGTCCCCATGCCGCTGTTTACCTTAGCACGTGCCCATCGTCCCGGTTTGCCAAATCGTACTGCACTTGAACCTCCAGCGAGTCGTTCAGGAAGTGGACCGATCCGTCCGCGTAGACAGCCAAAGCTCCGCCGCCGTGTGCCGACTGAATCGGGCGGTTCGGTCCACAATTCCCAGGCACGCCCAAGCCGAGATACGACTTTTCGCCCAGGCGATGAATCACCGTGACCATATTAAACGCCCGTTCCCAACCGTCATTGCCGGGGCCCATGCAAAAGCCATGACCACAGTCGCTCCGGCAATCGACCTTTTGACCGCTGCCATCAATGCAGAAGTCGGAAGTCTCCGCGACCATCATCGTGTTGCTCGTGCCATCGCGAAACTCCGCCAGCGACACACCCCGATGCACGATGAACGCGCCCCCCAGCGAAATTCGCCCATCCTCGCCACCGAGGGGATTCTTGTTTTTCGCGGTCGCATGGTCCGTCGCACCTGAAACGCCGGTGTAGGTGGGGCTCATGATGTTCGAGGAACTGTGCTGAGGACTCGTCAACACGAGCTTGGGCAAACTGCTCGAGGGGCAGTACATGAAGGAGAATTGCAGGTTGCGGAGCAAGTCTCGATTGGGATTGGAACTCGTAAATCCCAGCCAGCCGCTATTGGGTATCTCTTGGTTGAATTGTTCGTAAACCGCATTTTGCTCGACATACGGCAAGATGCGCACCCACCACGAGTGTCCATATCCGCCGCTGGCCGGCGTCAATCCGCCCGGCGGCAACTCTTTATGCGGGTTCTCATAATTGAGAATCGCCAACCCGATCTGCTTGAGATTATTCGTACACTGCGTGCGCCGCGCTGCTTCCCGCGCCGCCTGCACTGCCGGGAGCAGTAGCGCCACGAGGATGCCGATGATCGCAATCACGACCAGCAATTCAACGAGAGTGAAGGCGCAGCGTTGGCGGCGATAGTGAACAGTCATGAAGAGCCGAGCCGATTCGGAATGACAGTCGCCGGGAATCCAGTGAATGCCGAACAGAATACCCTTTTGGGCCTGCGAAAGCAAACTTAACCCCGTCGCCAAATTCAACAACCTCCGCCAGGGCCGCTCCGCTGAGAAACACGCCTGCGACCACACGCCAACTGCCGCTTGCCGCATGCCCTATCGCACAGGTCGCACGTCGCACAAGTCGCGGCATTGAATTTTCAAGCCTTGCGGGCTAACGTAGATTTTTGCGATTGGGACCGTAGCTCAATGGTTAGAGCAGGGGACTCATAATCCCTTGGTTGCAGGTTCGAGTCCTGCCGGTCCTATCGGCCTAAACCATTGCCGAATCAAGACTTACGATACCTGCCAGCGTTGGCAGTGCGGCGTTTTTCCAAACTCCAAAACGGTACATACCGTTTTGGCACTAAGGGAACCGCACTATGCCGCGTCTGAACCGACCCCCGAAATACCGCAAGCACAAAGCCAGCGGGCAAGCCGTCGTCACTCTGGGCGGCGTGGATCACTACCTTGGCCCGCATGGAACCAAGGCGAGCCGGCGCGAGTATGACCGCCTAATCGGCGAATGGCTTATCTCCGGCGGCGTCACCGCCACGGCCGAAAGCATCACCGTGGCCGAACTGCTGGTTGCGTTCTTGAAACACGCCGAAAAGCACCACGGTAAAGAATCCCGCGAGACGCTGCACTACAAGACCCTCGCCAAGCGACTGCGGAAAACCTACGGCCACACGCCGGTTAGCGAGTTTGGCCCCCTGCGGCTGAAAGCATTCCGCGAAACACTGATCGAGGGAGAGCTAAGCCGCGGCGTGGTCAACCAGACGATCAACCGTGTTCGGCGAATCTTTCGATGGGGGACAGAAAACGAACTTGTCCGGCCGGACATCCTGCACGCGCTGAAAGCCGTGGCCGGACTGCGGTACGGAAAGAGCGAGGCCCGCGAGACCGAGCCGATCCGACCCGTCCCCGATGCTTTCGTCGATGCGACCCTCGATCACTGCTGCCCGCAAGTGGCCGCGATGATCGAACTACAGCGACTCACCGGGATGCGCAGCGGCGAAGTAACAATCATGCGGACGGCCGACATCAACACCAGCGGCGTCGTCTGGACCTACACACCTGCCGAACACAAGACGAAGTATCGCGGACATACTCGCGTGGTCTACCTTGGCCCCAAGGCGCAAGCCGTCGTCAAACCGTGGCTACGGCCGGACCTTGAAGCGTATCTATTTTCGCCCCGTGAGGCGGAATCATGGCGACGGGAGCAACAGCACGTCAAACGAAAGACGCCGTTATCCTGCGGAAACCGGCCGGGAACGAACCGCAAGAAGAAACCACGTAAGCAGGCAGGGGAGCGCTACGACAGCAACAGCTACCACGGCGCAATCAAGTACGCTCAAAAGAAACTGAACGCCGCTAGGGAGAAAACAGGCGAACTCCCGATTCCGCATTGGCATCCCCACCAACTACGCCACAATCACGCGACCCTCGTGCGGCGCGAGCATGGTATCGAAGTCGCCCGCGTGTTGCTGGGACACAAGCACGCCGCGATCACCGAAGTCTACGCGGAAGCGGACCACGCGCGAGCAATCGAGGTGGCCGGGAAAATCGGTTAGAATCTCGCACATCGGCTAGGGGAGTTATAAACCCCGTGAATCAATCGCCGCGCGTAGATCAACCCCTACGCCGGCGCTTGGTTCGGCCGTCTTTCAATAAGGGTTGAATCATGGTTGACCGAGAAAGCCTGAACAGCGCGACGCTTGCGGCGGCGGTACTGCTGACGTATCTCTATGATGTCGAAACCGCGGTGCGCATGCACCGGCAGAATGAAGGCAACCAACCTGCCGAAGAACTAGTCAAACTGCTCCTTAAAACCGAAGAGGCGATGAAAGCCGCCTGCCTACCGCACGACATCGCGCAATGCTTCGCCGCGGTGAATGCGTCGCCAGTCATCGTCAACGGCATCCCGCGGCCGTCCGTTCACGACGCGATATACCACGGCGGGGTGCATATCCGCGTCGTGGCGTCCCCCTACCTGTCGCTGCCGAACGATGCGACCAACCACGCCGATATCATCGGCGCGCTACTGAGGGCGTATAAAGTAATCCCATCGATCGACGAACTAAATCTACTCTCCGCGATGCGGCAGCAAGAACACGCGAGGGCGATAGCCGCCTGCCCGCCTGAAATGCCGACAGAGGAACCAACAGCATCACCAAAGCCGCGCATCGTGGTCGATCAAGTCGCCTGCACTGTGACTATCGACCAGCACACTTACGGCGTCACGCCGAACCAGGCGAGCATCGTCGATGCTCTCGTGAAAGCCGACGGCGAGCGAGTAGGAATTACCTCGCTAGGCTACCGAAGCCGGGATATGAAGAACCTACCAGGCGAACTCGCCGCCATCATCAAGGCGGACCAAACAGGAACCCGGATACCCCGCGAAACCTTGTGGCTTACGTAAGCCACATTTTGGCTCTTCGCAAGCCATAGTACGACTGCATACCCTTAGACCATCGCAGGCAACCATCGCCTGCGGTGGTTTTTTTGTTGGCCCAAACAAGCGAGGTATGCCATGTCCGCCATCACCATCGACACCGAGCGCGACGACCTAGTCACGCTATCCGAGTTTGCCAAAACTCTCCCCGGCAAGCCTGTCCACATCGCCACCGTCCACCGGTGGCGGATGCGTGGTATCCGCGGCATCAAACTGCCGACCGTGCTGATCGGTGGCGTCCGCCACACAAGCCGACAGGCTGGGACCGCATGGTTTGCCGCGACAACCGCGGCGGCCGACGGCGAGACCCTACCGACCCGCACGCCCCAGCAACGCGCGAAAGCCGTAGCGGCGGCCGAGCGCGCGCTCGAGGAAATGGGCGCATAACCACCCCCCCAAGAAACGCCAAACGCCACCGAGCGGACGAGACCAGGTGGCGAGTGGCATTAGGAGAACCGACACATGGATGCTACACCCCGGCCGCCCCAGCGGCAACCGCGCCGGCTGCCGACCCTCGCCCGGCTGCACTCGCAAGGCGAGCACGACGAACGAAACCGTAGGGCCCGCGAAAAACGCGAGTGGGACCGCGCGCACGATGAAACGGACATTGACATCGCGATACTTCGCGCGCGCGGCGTGGCAATCACTCACGGCGAGTGTATCTATCGGCTGCTGATGCGGCACTATCGGCGACTGCTTCGCGCGAGCGAGCAGCGAGTAGCGAGGGCGAAGAAAAAGAAAGCGAAGGTCGCGAAGCAAAACCGCAAGGAGGACCGCGCGAGATGAGCACTATCCCTCCACCGGTAGCTGGGCTGCCACATCCGGCGGCCAAACCAAAGTCGCGCGAGAAGTCAAAGGGCGCCAAGCAAACTAAGCCGAAACCCGTCAATCGCGACGAACTTCCCATTTCCACCGCCGAAGATAATGAGCGCCACCTACTGGCCAAGCTCCTTGTGAAGCCAGAGCTGCTCGACGAATTCACACTTGCGATTGATGCGTTCGAAAATCCCTCGCACCGCATCCTATACGACACGCTGCTAGGGGTTCGCCATAACGGCAACGGCGGGCAAGGCAACATCCCTACGCGGCTTACGCGGGCGCTTGGTGAGCGATTGAACGACATCGGCGGGATGCCTTTCATTGCAAAGATTCTCGCGATCGAGTCCTACGCCGATTACACGTACTATCTTGAGCAAGTCACCGCGGCATACCAAAAACGCCAGGCAACGGCCGAACTGCACCGGATTCAAGATGCACTTGCCGCGGGTTGCGACCCGGCCGAGTTGCTCGCTGAGACCACGACACGCATTGCGGCAATGCAATCCTTCCCCACCGGCACTCGCGTTTACGCTGGGGACCGTGGCAATATCGGCGAAGTGACGGCCGACAATGGCGATACTTGCACAGTGCATTTTGTCTCGCCAGACGGCAGCGAAGCCGATAAGGAAATCGACAAGGCGGAACTCAAGATTCTGGCGATTGGCAGCGGCGCGGTGAATGAAGCGCTCGAGCCGATACCTATAGCCACACTTCGCACCAGGTTCCCCGAGCTACGGCCGCCACGTATTCATGGCCTGCTGCGCGCCGGCGAAGTCGGCAGTATCATTGCCGCACCTAAGGTTGGCAAATCGTGGTTGTCCGCGGAACTCGCGCTTGCTGCTGGACTCGGTTTCCAGTGGGTAGGGTTCGACATCGACCCCGGCGCTGTTCTCTTGATCGATAACGAACTGCATCCCGAAGTTATTTCTCACCGCTTGGCGTGGTTGGCGGACAATCGAGGGCGCAACATATCTGACGCCACGATTGACGTATTGAGCCTGCGCGGCCGCGGCAAAGACCTATTGGCACTCCGGCCGACAATCGACGCCGTCGGCAAAAAGTACAGCTATATCGTCTTGGATGCGTGGTACAGATTGCTTCCACCCGGCATGGACGAAAACAGCAATTCAGATATGACGGCGCTTTTCAATGTCTTGGACGAATACGCCGCCATCACCGGCGCGACCTGCCTAGCGGTTCACCACACTTCTAAAGGCATCCAAGGCGGCAAGGCGGTTACCGATGTCGGCAGCGGAGCCGGCGCACAGTCCCGAGCCGTTGACGCGCATCTAGTCATCAGGGAGCACGAAGAGGAAGGCGCTTTCGTGGTGCACGCCGCCTGCCGTAGTTTCAAGCCGATGGAGCCGTTTTGCCTGCGGCGCAATTTCCCGCTATGGGAGCGCGACGATTCACTAGACCCGGCGCTGATGAAGCGAGAGCGGCCGAGCCGTGGACGTGGTGACAGCGGCAAGGCGGCCGAGCCTATCGAGCAATGGGACGCCGAGAGGTTTGTAGGCGAGTTTTTTACCGACACGCCGCAAGACAAGGCAGCAATCACTGGCAGGGCGCACGAGCGTGGTTTGTCATATCGTCAAATTCGCAGTTTGTTCGACCAGGTCGAATACTCAAATCTTGCTCATTTTGAACCAAGTTCGGGCAGACGTAAGGCGCTCTACGCCAAGAAGTCGGCATTCATTGATTTTGAACAAAACGCCACAAGTGGGGTGAGTTGTGAATAAACATCCCCTGAAACGCTTACACCTTGTTGTGTGTTTTGTTGTTGTGACAACACCCCCTATAACCCCCTGTGCTTAACGCAAGCACAAAGGAAGGTGCTTGCCTTAGCACGTTGCGTTGTACTGACAGCGCAACGACAAACGTAACGGCAACGAGCCACAAGAGGGGGAATCCCATCATCACCACGACGGCAACCAGAACTGACGGCCGATTTACCGCCAGCATCCAGAGAGCACCACGCGCGAGCACCACAACGGACATTTTGACGGCGCGACGATTACAAAATACATCGGCAGAACCTCGACAGCATTACCATCAGACTTCACCAGCGATACGCTAACGCACTCGGAAGCAGGCAGGCAGGCAATCAGGCACGATTCACCCAAAACGCGGCAGAAACGATTGTAGACCCCTTCACGACGATATTGCCTAGATTGACATATTCCAAAGGATTCGAGGATTCGACCTGATGAGTTGCCAGCACATATTGCAGACATTCGCAGTAGATCGCAATTATTCGCAATTTATGACGATACGCTTCATCACATGAATACTCTCTATCTAGGGCGTGTGTCCGCTGTCACTTCAGCGGTTTTTTTCCGACTTCCAGATTCGGCGAGCGCGCAGTAGGATGCCTACAGCCCCGCTGTCGTGTCTGGCGGCGTTTTTCGAGAAAGGGTCAGGGGTCTCTATGTCTCTCACTGCGTTGTTTTCCAGTTTGGCCACGGCCACCACGGCGGCGGCCGCTAGTGCGGCGTTGGACTACCACGAGTTGGTTTTGTCGCTCGCCGACCATGGCGCGGCTTCCATCCAGGCCGATAGGGTGTTGGCAGTACTCGCCGCGTCAGGCCGGACGGCCGAAGACCTGCGTGCCGACATCGCACTGCGGCAGGAGTACATGGCTTTGGCCGAGCGCGCCGCGAACCGCGCCGAGCTAGAGCGAGCATCGCAGGTGGCGGCGCGCGAGGCGGCCGCG